>NZ_FR885248.1:0-22113 GCF_000436315.1 Parabacteroides sp. CAG:2
GCGTCGTTCGAGAACTTTAGGTATCGTACCCCGTTCCTGAAATAGTTACGGGAGTTCGTCATGGAGAAACCACGGGAAGAGAAGACCTCGTTGATGTTGGAAGCCTCACCGGAAGGTCCGCCTTTCACGCCGCCCAGGTTCCTTACGGCCTCGGTCATGGTGGTAGCCTGTTGGTCTTCCAATAATTTCCGGGTCGCTACGCCTACGGTTCCGGGTATTTCCATCACGGGGATATCCATACGGGTAGCCGAATTAGCGATGTCGGAGTTATAACTCTGTGGTTTCGCCCCGACGATATCTACCTCGGGTAGTCCTAGTAGCTTGTAAGATAACTGGATATCCATCTCGTAATTCCCTTCTCCCGCGGGAATATCTCGGATTGCCGAGACGGTGTTGTAACTGTTGGTGATTAGTACGTGCTCCTTCGTGTCCTTGAGTGGTAAGGAGAAATACCCGTCCGTATCTGAAATAACTCGTATATCCGTACCCTTGATGTAAATGACAATGTTCGCCATCGCCTTGTTATCCTCATCTACGATCGTACCGGATACGACTCTGATACTTCCCACCGATGGCCTGCTTTGAGCGATCATTCGGGTGCCAGACAAAACAATCCCGCTAACAATTAGCAGGAACAAATAAAAATGTCTCATAATGTATAAAAATTAATTACGCAGTTTACATCTCCAGTGCAATCGATCCAATGATTCCCCAAAATCCCGGAAGAATCTATTCCTTATTTTTGTCTGGCAGGTTTCCTGACTAACCCGGAAAGCGACCTTCCCATCTTTAAAAAAGACAGTGGCATGAAGAAACTTTCCTCCTTATGGGTTTTACAGTAGCGGGCTCTGTTCCGGAATCTAACCGAAATTCCCTTTTATAGACTTGCGGAATGCAACATCTATCACCAAAACGTCACAAAAGTATAGTATTGATAGGGCTTTTTTTAATGAAATATGTTAAATATATTGAACGTGTTAAACAATTTGGCATATCCTTATGCGATAGTTTTTCCCGGACTAATCTTTATGGAAAAGTTTTTTCACCATTCAATGAACTTCCCTCTTTCCCGGCGCTTTTCCAGTTCCTCTTGTAAATGTCGTTGGCGATCTTTGGCGATGTAACGACGGGCGAAGATGTTCGGGACAGCTACACCGAGTGAGATACAAAGAATGATGAGTGCGGAATTGATCCCGTTGAAGAATGCGTTTGTGACCTCACCGATTACTCCATGCAGATTAATGAACGCTAATAAAGAACGATACATCAAGACTCCCGGGATCATGGGGATAACCGATGGGATGGTCAGCACATGATTGGGAACGTGGCACCAATGGACGGCTTTGACGGCAAGCACGCTGACTACGAAACTTCCCATGAACGAGCCGATTACGGGACCATATCCCAACTCGAAGTTTACGAAGTTACGGGTACATACGGCGATGATACCTCCTACGGCCACTACCCATAATAGCCGACGCTGGATGTTGAATATCATGGAGAAACCCATGGCCGAAATTGCTGCCGCTATTGCGTATATGTAGTACGGATCATGTGGAACCATACTCAATTCACTGAACTTATGATCTATCTCGACATCATTCATGACAAGTACCCGCATGGCGAACGCGATGCCGAAGGTCATGGCGGCTACCATCATGACCGTATTGGAGGCTCGGGTGATGCCGACCAGCAAATGATTGTCTAGCATATCATCCACGAAGTTGATCAAGGGTACGCCCGGCACGATAAACAAGGCGCAGGCTAATAATGGATGATAAGGTGTGTCGGATAGCCCGGAGAAGGAGGACGCATATGCCAAGCAGGTGGATACGAAAGCGGCCGCGGCGATACTCATATATACGTTAAGTCCAGCTTCGACACAGCGGGCCCGTACCCTAAACCCGACGAAAGCGCAAATGGAAGCGAATAGGAATGCCATCCAGTCGCATCCAAATAGCTTACAGAATCCTCCGCATGCGAATCCCGCTCCGATGGCTACGATATAAGGGGTATAATTCCGGGGTTGGTGAACGATCTTCTCCAGTTCTTCCTCATATTTATCCAAGGAATAATCTTGCTCGATCGCCCGCCATGAAAGCTTGCTTACCTGTGAGATTGCCGTCATATTGATTCCGTGCTTCTCGCATTTCTGGAATTTGGAGAAGGAATTTCGCTCATCGCTTACGTTCACCATGATCATGGTCCATCGGATATCGATATGCAGTTTCTCCTCGGGGATACCCATAAAGGCGGCAACTCGTTTCATGTTTCGCTCGATACGATTCGTGTCGGCGGCACTTTCCATCAACAATTTTCCCGTACGGAGCAAAAGATCCAATTTGCGCCGTAACAACAATACTTCCTTGTCTGTCATCATTTCTTTTAATTCTTATGTTGTACTCTATATCCTAGTCCACGAGGATATGAATCTTAAATGAATGGCAGGTCTTCTGACTAGCTCCCATCCTAATGCCTTCCCGACTACCTTGAGCCAGTGGCGAAAGTAGTATTAGAATGTTAAAGGAGTTTCACAGCAGCGGGACTGTTCCGGATTCTCACCGGATTCCCTTTTAATCCGTATGCCCGAATAGGCATTACGAAACCAATTCGGGCACAAAGGTAAGGAATTTTTTTTATTTCTTAATCATCCTTACGGTCTCTGTCTTCCCTCCGGTTATGATACGGATGAAATAGAGGCCTTGGGATAGATCGCTTACGTTGATGGATTCTCCGGGATTGATCGTGGATTTCCGGACCATTGTTCCGCGAGATGTATAGATCTCTATCTCCGCCGGGGTATCGATATTGATTTGTATCGAGTTAACCGCCGGGTTCGGATAGATTTTCAAGGTCGGCTGCGATAGCTCTTCTATGCTTGTCGGTGCTTCTTCGGTTGTTACGACCATGTTCTTGGTGACGATCTTTCCGTTCGAGTTGAAGCGGACGGTTATTGTAGCCTCCTGATATTCCTTGATATCTGAGGTTGTACTGATAATTAAGGAGTCATTACGAACGATCGCGTTAATCGGGCTGGAGGGAGTAACGGATGAGACTGATTTTACGATGGCGGCATCCATATTGTCCTCATCGGTCACCATATTGCCTAAAGCGAGTTTATAGACCGGCTTTTCCTCGGTTAATACGATAGAGGAAGGGAAATCGGAAGATATTACCGGTGCGGCGTTATCCGGGAAAACCGGGATAGCGGGGAACCAATAGTTTACGATCATCGAATATTCTTGTACCACTTCGCCTTTGTTATTTATACGAGCTAACATGTGCGTAGGATCTTGGAATTCATGATACAAGAAGGTGTATAGCTCGTCGGTTTTTGGGTTAAGGCGAAATCCGGTTCCGTACAAGCGCCAATCCCAGTCCAGTTTCCTAAGGTCGATCAATTGGAAGAATTGCTTCTTGTCGATATCATATCCGCAGATTTGGTAGCCGGTGAACCAGCTTCCTTCTTTGGGCTGTCCGTTCCAATAGATTTTATTTTCCTTGGCACTGGCGCAGAAACCGTCGGCGGTCCATGCGTACCAAGAGTTCGGAACGACACCGATGGTCTCGCTTAACGGGATCTTTACCGTGTCCACCTTAAAGGTATAGGGGTTCAAGTTTAGCATATATTCCAAGGCGGAACCATCCCCGGCCGTATTCTGGGTCATGCTGATCCAGAGCGTACCATCCTTGGATTGAACGATAGAGCCGAAACCTCGTTGAATCTCCTTCTCTTGCCCTTTTACGGTCTCTTTCTCGATCGGGGCGGCGATGGTACGGATAATTTTATCGGTTTTCGGGTCTATTATCAATAAACCATATTGTTGATGGACGGCAAAGACAAGGTCGTTGGCACGTACCATGGTACCGATCTGGGCATAATACAACTCACCGTATCCATCGGCGTTCGGATTTCCGGAACCTTCTATTTGTTTGCCGATCGTCATCTTATCGCTATCGTAGATCCAGATACCGTTGCTGGTTCCTATATAGCCTTTGTGCTCGTCTACCGGAAGATAGGAACGGCCGTCGGCTATGGATTTGCCCTCGGCGTTTTGGGCGATATACTTGAATTCTTTGATCACCTTCATGGTCTTGGCATCGCATACGGCAAACCGGCTTCCGGTGATTTTTGCCCCGGGATCTCGTTCTTGCTTAGAGACTAGGTAGAACTTATCGCCATAGATCGTACCGAATTGCGTGGTACATCCTAACTCATGCCCCGGATTCTCGGTCTGGAAGACACGATAGTGCCATTCTCCATCTTGAGTAAGGAAATTGACGGTACTGTTCTGATGGCCGTACCAATCCTCGTTTACGATAAATGTACCTTGACTGTAATCCATATCCGTGGAACGCAGGATGGAAGATTGTGACGGTACATCCCTCATTTGGGCCTGATCGATGCCGGCGGCGATCCATGAGGTATTGCCTTGGGCCATTAGGCCGCTCGTGGCGAACGTACAGAGAAGTAAGGTAATCGTCTTTTTCATAAGCCTTTTATTTTTAAGATTGCTTGATCATATTGTAATTTCATTTGTTCGCTTACCGGATCGGGTACGATGATGGAAGGGGGGGCGATGTGTAAATCCTGCGCACGGATAATCTCCGTCGAGGTCTCTCCGATCCAACCGCAATATTGGTTTACCGCCGTGTATACCTTGATAAAGTCCACGCCGTGTAATTCCACCTTATTACCTTCCGCATCCACGGCCCATTCGATATCGAAGCTGTTCAGATCCTTGTAATCGTTCGGATGGTTATCCACGTATCCCCATGGATACGAATAGAGTACGTAGTATTTACCCGTATCACTCTCGTCTGTAGCGTTATCCTTTAACCGGGTACCGGAGAAAGTCAAGGAATTCTCTTCAATCCACATCGGATAATAACTTTGCGTATGATATATATTTTTCGCTATATAACCGGTATTGCCTTGATTATCTTTCCATGGTACATAAGTAGCGTCACTCCATTGCTGGCCCATGTCTGGCTCGGGGATCTTGTTGGGATCCGGACGATCATAAGTAATGCGATAATTCTTGATGGTTTCCGGTTTATAGTATTCACTACCGGCCAGTTCGTACCATTCATCGTCCGGTAAGCCGTTCTGGTTCGTGTCGAAAGAGACCATGACAATACCGGGCTCGCAGCTGCCTCCCTTTTTTTCTTGATATTCCGGCAGGTCGGAATAGAAAGAGTTCCCAAGGATCATAAAGTCCTTCTTCCCTTTGACGTTGATGACCGTATGGTCGAAGCCGAAGATAACGTATCCTCCGTATCCTCCGAGGGAAATCATCACGTCGTTCGTACCGGAGATATTCTCCTCTACCTTTTTCAGTATGGTTTCTTTCGTATCGCCTTCCTCATATTCGGGCATCGTATTGACGAACTGACCCGGTGCGGGACAAAAGTCGTACACTTTGGATAAATAAGGGCTATATTCTATTTCCTCCTGCATCACCTCGAAACGAAAATCGTGCTTATAGGGGGTCTCCTTATCGATGATCTCGAAGGTCATCTGATAGGTGCCCGTATCTTTCGCAAGGAAGATATAAGAACGTTCGGTAGATACGAGAGAGTCCGTCCCGTTCCGGTGCAGTGTCCACCGATACTCGTCGCCGGTAAAGGCTGGGCTGAGTAGATAGGTTTTCATGCGGGGCAGATAATAGACATCATCGATACCCAAGCTAACCATCTGTATCTTGTCTTGGGTACAGGATAGAAATGCTAGGAAACCTGAAATGAATAGATATAAAACTTGTCTCATAACGCTGTTCTATTTATAAAGGAAAACCATATGGGCGGGGATATCCCCGGTACGTACGCCCCATTTTCGTATTCCGTTCTTATCGTAGCAATAGAGGGTCCCGCTGGATACGTAGTTCTTGGCATCGGTGACGAAGATGTCTTTCGTATAGGGATGGACCATGATCCCGTATGGGATACGAATGTCTTTCTCGCTACCGTCGGTGATAAAGTTCGTGCTGATCACCTCTTTGGTACGGACATCTATGATTCCGTACGAGATGCTGTTACTCTGCGTGTTCACGTTCCATTCCGTACTGTAATAGAAAAGGGAATCTCCGCTGATGCAAAGGTTAGAGCAAGGGATATTCAGGGTATCGGTAACCACCATCTCGTTATATCCTTTTCGTTTTTCCAGTACATACAGGTTGGAATGTACCGTATCGTAATCTCCCCGGGAAGTTACCCATAATTTACCGTATTTGTCCGCACGGATACGATGCAGATTGATCCCTACCGGAATCTTTTGAACTTGCTTGAAACGGTTTAGCTCGATTACGGAAACCGTATTGTCGTACTCCGGGGCACGATATCCTCCAGAATTCGCTACGTAGATATATTCACCCAAAATCTCCAACTCATCCGGTTGGAAACCGACTATGACTTTGGCGTCTACTTTCAGGCTGGTCGTGTCTACCCTGTATACGGCTCCTTGCGGGGCGTTCGGGTCGATTTGCACCGGACCGACATAAGAGGTTACATAGGCGTTTCCCCGGTAAAAACGGATGTACCGGCAGTTGGGAATGTCTATTTGCGTGATCCGCTCGCAAGTCCGGGCATCCAGTATTTCTACTTTATGGGAACAATTGACTACGACATAAAGCTTGCTTCCGTAAATCTGGATATCGTTGCCGACATCGCCCAGCTCCTTGACTACGTTCGGGTTCCGTTCCGAGTAGAGGTTACGGATATAATAACCGTTCACGTAATCCAGATAATCCAGCGTACATTTATTGCTTCCCATATTCCCTTCGTTCACCAAATACATCCCTTGAGGATTCGCCTCGGGATGGATACCGTCGGAGACCAGCTCGTATTCCGAGGGAACTACGATCTCGATCTTGCGGCAGGATGAAAAAGCGCAACCGATCAGGATACCTATTATATATAATGTATATCTTTTCATATCTCGATGGTTAAAGACACTTTGTAATTTCGCTTCGGCATCGGATAATTCAGGATCACGTCGTAATCTTGGCTTAACAGGTTGTTTACCTCCACGGCGGCCTTGATAAGCCCGAAATTGAATTTCAAATCTTTCGACAAGGAGATATCGCTGGTATACCAAGGTTGCGTATAATTGTATTTGATATTTTCCTGCTGGTTATACCGCTCTCCCACATAGATGAAACTGTAGTTGAGGTTCCATCCCTTGAAGGACGCTTGCGCGATGGCGGAACCGCTGTGCCAAGGGATATAAGGGATTTGATCTCCGTAATAGGTATCCGAGGGATCCGTGAAGTCTTGGGCCTTTTGATAGGTGTATTGTATTCGTAGCGTGACGAATAAATCTTTTACCGGATTGACGGTCGTTTCCGTGCTGACATCTATGCCTTTGATTTCTACCTTACCTAAATTCAACATAGTCCAACGGAATTGCTGGCCTTTGGGATAAGCGATGATCTTGTCTTTCACCTTGTTGAAATAACCATCCGCCTGTATCTTGAAGCGATAGAAAAGATGGTTCTCCCATGTTTTCGTGTAAGCGAAGCCGGCATCATATTGGGTTACATATTCTGGGTTTAATTTGGAGTTTCCCATATCGGCGTAATATAAATCGTTGAAGGTAGGCATACGGAAGATTCGTTTATAGAAAGCGCGTACATTAAAGTCTTGTTTCTCGAACGGCTTGTAGGAGGCGAATACGGCGGGTGTAAGGATTTGCCGGGCTTCCGGTGTGGGGCCTTCTTTTACACGGTCGTTGATAAAGGTCGCCAGTCCGCTGGCCTGTAATTTTACTTTCCCTAACCGGAGCGCCGTGGCGACCGAAAGGAGGTTGGTGAAGCGTTCCGGGTAAACGAATCCGTACATATCGGCGTTCATCTTGTTCCATTGCAAGTCGTAAGAGGCGGATACATCCCAGTTTGAGAGGATGGAATAGACATTCGCGGAGGATAGGTAAATCTCTCGTTGCTTATACAGGTTATCTACATGAATCAGCTTGTCGTCGTTATTCACATAATGCGTACGGTAGAATGCATATTTCGCGTTCACCTGTGTCTTGAATTTGCTATTGATTTCTTTGATATAGGAGCCTTGCATGAAAGAGTTCGTATCCCATACCCGTTCACCACGTCTCCATACGTTGTTTACGATGGCTCCCGGGATTCCTCGTTCGGAATTGTAGTTGTAGAACTTAAGATTCCAAGTACCGTCGCTCATCTTGCCATAAAGTCCGGCCTCTAGGCGGGTGGCGTTGATATCCCCGTTTTCCCGGACGGCGGTCGTATCGTAAGCGATCTCTCCGGCAGGGTTGATACGGCGGTAACGGAATTTGTATTTACCGCTTCCGCTTAACCATTCGGCGCTGAAAGAGGTGGCTACGTTTTCAGATATCTTATATTCGAACAGCGCCGAGGGGTTGATAACGTCGAAAGAACCGACTTTCATCGTGGCACGGATATTCGTTGTTTTTCCATCTTCGAAACGAGGACGACGAGAACGCAGATAAAGCGTACCGGCCGCGCCGAAATCTTTCGCGGATTGGAAGATATCGCTCTTCTGGCCATTGTATAAAGAAATCTCCTCGATATTGTCCAAAGAATACATCCCGAGGTCTACTTGTCCGTTTTGTGCGTTGCTTAATTCGATGCCGTCGTAGAAAACACCCATGTGGTTCGTTCCCATACTTCGGATATTTACGGTCTTGATACCTCCTACGCCCCCATAGTCTTTCAATTGGACACCCGAGAAGTAGCGTAAAGCATCTGCTACCGTGTGACTGTTCAAATTTTGTAATTCTTTCCCCGATAGTTTTTGGGAAGGAATTACCTCTTTAAAGCTGAAACTCCGGGCCGTGACCGTAACTTCGTCCAAGTGCTGGATAGAGTCGAGTTTGCTTTGTCCATGGGACATACCTATCGCCAGCATCGATAATACGCAAGCAAGGTATCCCTTTCTAGCAAAGGATAACACCATTATTTAAAACCTGTTTAGAAAATGATTCGTACCAAGCCGCTCTGTCCTCGCGAGCGACTTCTCCCTAACTGGCAGGTCTTCTGACTGACTCCCATCCCGAAAGCCTTCCCGGCTATATTCTTATATACCAGTGGCGAAAGTGTTTCCGGAATGTTTGAAATAGAGCTTCACAGCAACGGGACTGTTCAGGAATTACACCTGATTCCCTTTTAATCCGTAACCCCGGTTGGGCGAAACGGAACCAATTCGGGACAAAGGTATGAAATCTTGTTAATATCCGGGCTATAATTGGAGAATTTCCTTAAATGAAAGGGTTGTACTTGTATTTCACGACTTCCTTTTTATTTAAAGACGCTTGTACGTCGATCAGCCGTTGGTTGCTGCTTCCCCGGAATAAAAGGCTCTCATCCCGAAGGGTTTGTTTGTAGCGGCCATCTACCAATACGTCGATATAGGACAACAAGGCGGCTTGTGCCGGATTCTTTATCAGGTCCTCGAATTTATATCCTGTGTAGCACCAGATCGTCTTTTGGCTTTTTTCCTTGATCGCTTTGGCTACCTCGGTGAAACCTTCCGGCTGGAACATAGGGTCTCCGCCGCTGAAGGTGACGTTGGCGAATTCGTCGGCCAATACTTTTTCCACGATCTCTTCCGCTTTTACTTTCTTCCCTTTATTGATATCCCATGATTCGGGGTTGTGGCAACCCGGGCATTTGTTCGGGCAACCCGCCGCATAGATGGCGGTCCGGAATCCCGGACCGTCTACGGTGGTATCTTCGATGATATCTATGATAGACAACATGGTAATTGAAAATTGAAAATTAGTTGTGGGTGACACGGTCGTTTAGCTCGGATAGCTTGGCGTTGTTCCAACGGTCGGTGGTTCCTACCAGATAGCCGGTGATGCGTTGAAGTTTGTCCAAGTGTTTGCTGCCGCATTTCGGGCAGGCTTCCAGATTAGGGGTGGAGTTCTCGTAGCCACAATCCAGACAACGGTTACGGTTATGGTTTACGGAACCGTATCCGATATTGTATTTATCCATCATGTCCACGACACGCATGATCGCTTCGGGGTTATGGGTAGCGTCGCCATCCATCTCTACGTAGAAGATATGGCCGCCACGAGTCAAATCATGATAAGGAGCTTCTACTTCTGCTTTATGACGGGCACTGCACTTATAATATACCGGAACGTGATTAGAGTTCGTATAATAATCCCGATCCGTGATGCCCGGAAGCGATCCGAACTTCTTACGATCTTTTCCCGTGAACTTGCCGGACAAGCCTTCAGCCGGAGTTGCCAGTACGCTATAATTGTGTTGGTATTGCTCCGAGAATTGGTTGGCACGATCCCGGATATACGTAACGATCCTTACGCCTAAGGCTTGCGAATCCTTATCTTCGCCATGATGCTTACCGGTAAGGGCCACCAAACATTCGGCCAGTCCGATAAAGCCGATGCCCAAGGTACCTTGGTTGATAACGGAGGCAATCGAATCGTTAGGCTTCAATTTTTCCGAGCCTAACCATAAGGAAGACATCAACAACGGGAATTGCTTCGCGTAAGCGGTTTTCTGGAACTCCATACGCTCATGCAACTGACGAGCCGTAAGTTCCAGCATATGATCCAGTTTAGCGAAAAATAGGGCGATACGCTCTTCCTTGTTCTCCACTTGCATGCACTCGATAGCCAATCGTACGATATTGATCGTCGAGAAGGAGATATTACCTCGTCCGATAGAAGTCTTTGGTCCGAAACGGTTCTCGAATACACGGGTACGGCATCCCATGGTCGCTACCTCGTGGATATAGCGCTGAGGGTCGTCCGCATTCCAATCCTCGCTTTGGTTGAAGGTCGCGTCGAGATTCAAGAAGTTCGGGAAGAAGCGACGGGCGGTGACCTTGCAGGCCAATTGGTAAAGATCGTAGTTACGGTCTTCCGGCAGATAGCTTACGCCTCGTTTCTTTTTCCATATCTGGATCGGGAAGATAGCGGTCTCGCCGTTACCTACGCCTCTGTAAGTGCTTTTTAATAACTCCCGGATGATGCAACGACCTTCCGCCGAGGTGTCGGTTCCATAATTGATGGAGCTGAATACCACTTGGTTGCCGCCACGGGAATGGATCGTGTTCATATTATGGATAAAAGCCTCCATCGATTGGTGTACACGGCTTACCGTGCGGTTGATGGCATGTTGTATGACGCGTCTATCACCGCTTAATCCATCCAAGGTCTGTGTCTGGTAATCGTCGATAGGCTTATTATATAAGTGGGAGAAATCCTGTCCGTATAAATCCTCTAAGGTCTTTACTTCCTCGATAAAGCTATTACGTACGTAAGGAGCTAGGTAGAAGTCGAACGCCGGTATCGCCTGTCCGCCATGCATCTCGTTTTGGGCGGTCTCTAGAGAGATACAGCCAAGGATGCTTGCGGTTTCGATTCGTTTAGCCGGACGTGATTCGCCATGACCGGCGGAGAACCCGTATTTTAGGATGCGATCCAACGGGTGTTGTACGCAGGTCAAGCTTTTAGTCGGATAATAATCTTTATCATGAATATGGAGATAGTTGTTAGATACGGCTTCCTTGACCTCTTCGCTCAATAAATAGTCATCTACAAACGGCTTGGTGGTCTCGCTGGAGAATTTCATCATCATGCCGGCGGGTGTATCGGCGTTCATATTTGCGTTCTCACGGGTGATGTCGTTGGATTTGATATTGATAATTTCCAAGAACATATCCCGTGTTTTTGCCTTGCGGGCTACGCTTCGCTGATTTCGGTAAGCGATATATTTCTGCGCTACGTCCTTCCGGCTACTGGCCATCAATTCCAGTTCCACGGCATCTTGAATCGCCTCTACGGTCATTTGAGGTTCTCCCTTGAATGAGATATGGTCTGTGATCTGGCGAATCAGTTGCATATCTTCTCCCTTGTCTGTATGCAACATGGCTTTACGGATAGCGGTTACTATCTTCTCCTCGTTGAAGCCAACGATACGCCCGTCCCGTTTAACAACTGTCTGTATCATGATGTTGATTAATTTGTGATTGATTATGTGCGCAAAGGTATCGTATTACTCTGTATGATTTTCTTTTTGGAAAACTTTTTGCTGATTAAATTATGTTAAGGTATTAATTTGCAGTGTGTTGTAAAAAGTTTTGGAAAACTTTGTATCTTGCATGATTGCTTTTTGTTTTCCTTTTTGGCGATGTGATGTGTTATAAGCTTCTCTTTGTAAAGCTATTAAAGAACATAAGCCGGGATATATTTTTGTTTATATAAAATAATTCATACTTTTACCCCCGTTTTGGTGATGACGTAAAAACCATCCGGTTTCGTCATAAAGAGGGAATCCGGTGTGAATCCGGAGCAGTGCCCGCTACTGTAAGCTTTTGTAAAGTAGAAAACATTTCTCATACCACTGTCTGTAAAAGACGGGAAGGTCGTTCTCTACGAGGTAAGTCAGGAAACCTGCCAAGCGTTTTTATTGCTGTTTTTCTCGGGGTCAGGAAAGCGGAAATATACATAATAACAAATCGTTTATGAAAAGAAAGTGTTTGTGCGCGGCTTTAGCTGTAAGTTGTGCGATAAACGTATCATTTGCGCAGGTACGTTTACAGGGTAAGGTCGTGGATGAAAGTAATGAACCAATCCCGGGCGCGAATATCCGCGTGTCGGAATCCTTGAATGGTACAACCACGGATGCCGGCGGAAAATTTGAGCTGAACCTTCCCGATGGTAGACATCGTATTCGTGTGACTTACCTTGGCTATGAACAGGGCGTGTATCAAACGGATCACTCGGAAAAAGATGTCGTTATTAAGCTGAAAGAAAAGTATGTGAATATCGATCAAGTGGTGGTAACCGGTACCGGTTCGCATCGCCGCATGAGTAATTCCCCTATTCCCGTGAAAGTGCTTACGGGAAAAGACTTGAAAGAGGCGAGCGTAACCAATTTCCAAGATGCGATGACCAAGCTGAATCCGAGTATCGTATTTATGGAAAACGGACAGGGGGCTACGATGAATATGAACGGATTGACAGAGAAGTACGTGGTTATCTTGGAAAACGGTAAGCGTTTGGCCGGCGATGATACCTATTCCCGTATCGATATGTCTAACGTAAAGCGGGTAGAGATCTTGAACGGGGCCGCTTCCGCTTTGTATGGTAGCGACGCGATCGCCGGCGTTATCAATATCATCACGGATGATTCCCGCAATAAGGTGAACGTGACGAGCAATAGCCGTTATGGTAGCAAGAACCAATTCTTGCAGTCGGTCAACGCGGACGTGAATGTAGGGAAGTTCGGTTCATATACTTCTTATCAATATCAACGGGCCGATGGTTGGCAATTAAATCCCTATACGGAGAGTAAAGGCGAGTTGGTTCCTACCAATAAGCAAGCTTCCGAGGGATTTCACCGGAACGTGATCAACCAACGTTTCACGTACGACGCTACGGATCGTTTGTCTTTTTATGTGCGTGGTACTTTCTTCGGACGTTCCAGCGATCGTCCGATGCCGATGGATAAAGTGAATACGACCAACTATGATATGAGAAGAGAGACGTTCACTTATGGGGCGGGCGCTCAATACATGATTAATAAGAACTCTTATTTGAACGCTGATTATCTGTCGGACAATCATAGTACGTATAAGGATTTCTTTGATGGAAAGAAAAGCGGAGAGAGTGATATGACGAAACGGATTCATTACCATAACTTGAATGTCAAGGGAATCTTTCGTTTGGGCAAATATAATAAGCTTTCGGCTGGTACGGAGTTCATTAAAGAGTTACTGAGTAGCGAGACGGATAACATAGCGGGTAAAAGTATGTACACGACCGCGCTTTATGCTCAAGACGAGATCAATATCAATGAGCATTTCCAAGCGTACGCAGGTTTGCGCTATATTTACCATGAGAATTTTAAGAGTTATGCGACTCCTAACGTGGCTTTGCTGTATAAGGTAGGCGGTTTTAATTTCCGCGGATCGTATGCGGCTGGTTTCCGGACGCCTGAATTGAAGGAGTTGTATACGGAATCGGAGAAGAAAGCGTCCGGAGCGACTCGCCTTACGATCGGTAATCCGGATTTGGACCCGGAGAAGAGCGACAATTTTACGTTGAGCGCTGAATATACGATGCGGTATTTCTCTTTGTCCGTGTCCGCTTTTATGAATAACGTACGTAGCATGATTAACTATAAGATATTGGATACGGCGGAACGGGATGCTTATAACACCGCCCATGGTACGGACTATGATGAGATACAGATGCGTGCGAATATCGATAAAGCGAAGATCAAAGGTATTAACGTAACCTTCAATAGTTATCTGGGAGCGGGCTTTACCTTGAATGGTGGCTATAGTTTCATGGATGGAAAAAACGTATATGAGGATGAGCCTTTGGATAAGACCGTTAAACATAGTGGTACGGTAGCGGCTATGTGGTCTCATACTTGGAATAAGTATAAGCTGAACGTGAATTTTAACGGACGCATCCAAGGGGAACGTTATTCTACTTCTTATGGATACGCGCCGAAATATTCCTTGTGGAACCTCAATACGAGCCATACGTTTAGAGCCGGCGATTTCTTATTGGAACCGGGAGTAGGTATCGAGAACCTTTTTGATTATGTAGACGATCGTCCCTTTAATTACAATTACGCTACATTGACCCCGGGCCGTACCTATTACGTCAGCCTTCTGGTCCGTTTCAAGCAGTAAACTGTCACATGTCAACTATCAACTAATATAATAATGTATAGGGGATTTTTACGATCCATGTTTGTTTGTTCACTCCTGCTTGGGTTCGCCTGTTCGTTATGGGCGAAACCCGGGCGGGAGTTTTACGCTTCCGATATCCGGGAGAGCATGGAAAAGGGAGATAAGTTAGCGATCTTGATGGTACATTTCGGGAGTGCTTACCCAGAAGCTCGTGCCCAAGTACTCGATGTGATGAACAAGCGTGTCAAGGAGGCTTTCCCGGACGTGGAAGTCCGGCAGGCTTATAGCGCCCGTAGCGTAGTGAGTCGGTTGAGGGCGCAAGGTGTTTGGGTTCAGTTGCCGGCGGACGCCTTGGTGGAGTTGCGTGATCAAGGGTTTACCCATGTAATTATCCAACCGACTATCATTATAGAGGGTGTGGAGATGGAAGCGATCCGCAAAGAGGCGGAACAACGGAAAGGTTTGTTTAAGGATTTGCGTGTAGGTAATCCCTTGTTATATGATGATACCGATTATGAGGCGGTGATGAAAGCGGTTTCCTCACCTTCCGGAGTGACTAAAAATGGGGCTAAGTTATTGGTGGCGCACGGAACTTATCATGCCAGTAACTCGGCTTATGCGAAATTGGGGTATATGTTTCAGACCAAAGGAATGAAAGATTATTATGCCGGAACCCGTGAGGGTTTCCCTACGATCGAGGATGTAGGTGAGCAAATGCGCCAAGCCGCTCATAAGCGTGTGCAGTTGATTCCTTTTATGTTCGTACTGATTCGAGGTACGGAAAATACGGTTACGGATTTCTGGCAGAAAGGGCTACGTCAACAGGGTTTCGATGTGGATATTTATTTAAAGCCTCTAGGTGAGAATCCGGCGATCCGGTCTTTATTTATCGATCACATCCGTTTCGCCATGAAATATAAACGGGCGACGATTTTTGATCGAAAGAAATTATATACACACTGAACAATTGAGAATTGAAAATTAGTGAGTACTTACTGAACCAATTTTCAATTCTCAATTCTCAATTATTTACTGGTAGTCTTCTCCGGTTTCCCAAGCCTCCGCATCATTATATAATGCTTTTAGATGGTTCACCCAGATCTGACGAACAGCGTCGTAATCGCCTAAGCCTATGATCTTACAATTCTCCAAGCTTCCGTTATGGCTTTCTTCCGTGTCGATCTTGAAGCCCATCTTCAAAAGTTTTAGTCTCCAGCAAGCGTCGGCGTTAGGAGCGGCAGCGCTGAAATCATCACCCTCCTCGATACCCCAAAGGTCATTATGCGCATGGTCTCCGGCGATAGACATGAACGGAGCTAAGGAGATCGTGATCTCTTCCGGTTTTAAGTTATGATCCTCGCAGTATTTGGTAAGTTTGGAATAGACACATTCCTCATTAGGTTCGCCTTCTTCCGGCCAGAACAACATATCTCCGTAATCAACGGTACCTACGAATACATTCTTGTTAGCGGCCAAGGCTTGCATAGCCTCTTCTGTTTCCGTGTATTTCGTATTTGCGTTATAGTTTTTATCCGGGTTACCATGTCCCATTAATAAAAGGATGTTCTTGTTATCAGCCAATTTATCACTGTAGTGGCTGTATAGGACTTTCGCTACGGCTTCCACATCCTCTTCGTCGTACACCAAACAAGGGCTTTTTACGACTTGAACACTCGGGAAAGACTCGATCATGAATTTCTTCTTCACGTCCGTATTCATCAAGCTTAGGTATTCCTCACCCGGGATGATGTGTAAGGACTGTACCGCTACCTTCTTGTAACCGGCATTTCCTAGAGCTTGTAACCAAAGATCCGGTTGGTAACGTGCGATACCGGTCTCTGCCTCTACACGATTCACGCAAGTACGGGAGGTAAATGACAAATAGATGTCCGCGTCGGGAAATGCGTTCTGGAAATCGGCCAATGTTGCGTCGTAAGTCTTGATAGACTCTTTGAATGTGCTACCGAATGTACACAACAAGATCGCCGTGTCATGTTTCTTACTTGCCTTTACGACTTCTTCCGCCGGGTTTGCGGTATTGTCGTCGTCTCCATCATCACAGGAGGTAAAAACTGCGCTTGAGGCAAATAGACTCGCCGCAAGCAAAAGGTACTTAAATTTGTTCATCGCATTTAACTTTTAAGATTGTTTATAGTTTATGTTTATTCTGAAATTTCACGATAACGGAGGCGTACCAAGTCCGTCCGGGAGACGTGGTTCCACGATGGCGTCCGAACGGGGTACGATCCACATAATCGAAGATATTATCGATACCGACATTGATATCTAAGTTCCATTTTTTCTTTTTCAATACGTTATGACGGGTATTCAATCGCCATAGCTGATAACTTTTTCCATCACCGTCCGTGATATAAAAGCGGGTGGATTGGTATCGGCCGAACAAGGTGACATCCAATTTATACTTTTTCCACGCATGGTTCCATGCTAGTTTCCAATTGGCATTATGGAATGAGGTTCCGTTGATCGGGGTATAGAGCATATAATTCGGGTCGGCCGGATCATCCGTGTATTGCGCTTTGGCATCCGTATAGCTATAGCCTCCACCAATAGCCAAGGAAGCTAGGATTTGATAGGTTAGCGATATATCTCCCCCGAAGGAACGGGCTTTTGATAAGTTCTTGTGTTGCATGCTGGATTCGATCTCATCCAGTCGGTCTTCGGCGCTTGTCGGGATCTCGGTCAAGGCGATCATGTTCTTGATACGGTTGTAGAATCCTGTTACCGTGATCTGCAGGTTCGACGCATGATATTCTACGCTCGCCGAATAATAATTGGACTTTTGCGGTTTTAAATCCTTATTACCATAATAATGTTTCCACGGGCCGCCGCCGATCTGCGTGATATAATCATCGTGCAACTCCTTTAAGGTAGGAGCCTTAAATCCATTTGAGTATGTGGCTCGGATATTGAAGTCGCCTAGTTTGTACATGGCGGAGACTTTAGGGGTAAACGTAGCCCCGAACTCTTGGTGCACGACGAAGCGCCCACCTACCGTCACATTCAACCGATCTGTCGGGTTCCATTCGTCTTGTACATAAGCGGAAGCCGTAAATACGGAGGCTTTCCCGTTCTCGATACGCCGGGGAGATTTCAAATGATCGTATTGATATTCGAGTCCGGCGCTTAGGATATTGTTTTCCCCGAGGTGGAATACGCTTTTGGCTTGTCCTAGGAAACGTTGTTGAGAGGTTTCCAGAATATGTTCCCCCGGATAACGGGTAATACGTAAACCCGTCTCCGGATCGAAGAAGTTCGTGACATCTTTATGATGGTAATTATAGAAATAACTATAGTTACCATAAGTTAGGTCTACCGAAAGAAAATTCAGTCCTCCCAATGTGTATTTAGCTCCTCCGGCCACATCGAAGTTCCGGTAGAATTGATCATAGGTATAATACTTGAATGCGCCGTGCGGACGATAATTCCATTTCTGGTAAAAAGAGCCATCGGCCGAGAGGCTCAGCCGGTCGTTCACTTTGTAGGTTAAGTTCTCCCTTAGCGTAAAGTTCGTGGATCGGTTTACGGTTCGTGTCACGGTTCCATCCATTACCTCGTGATGGTCCCATTCTTGGGTCGTATTTCGCCAGCCGTCCGTATGGGTCGTACTAAGTGAGGTGGTGGAATTCACTCTCTTATGCCCAAAGCCGATTTGTACGCTTTCCAATATATCTCCATATGATCCGACACGAGTCGTATTCGATAGGCTCACTTTATCCCGGTTCTTTTTCGTGATAATATTGATAACACCGGCGATAGCGTCCGAGCCATACAGGGAAGAGGCGGCACCTTTTACGATCTCGATACGTTCGATATTGGCGGGGTTGATAATACTCAAGTCGTTTTGTCCGCCGGTATCTCCGTTGATCCGTTTGCCATTGATAAGGATCAATATGTAATCGTTGCCTAATCCGTTCATCTGGATGCCACTACCCATGTCGCTCGGATTAAAGGTGATGGAAGCGTTCAGCCCTTCCAGAATATCTTGCATACTGCGTCCTTGGTAACTGTCAAGGGCTTTGCCGGTGATTACCTCTGTTTGCACAGGGGCGTCTTTCAGATAGTGTTCGGTACCCGTACCGGTGACCACGACCTCGTTCAATAGCACGGAAAGTTCCTTCGGATCTTTCAATATGCTTTGGGCGCATACGGATTGTACGCACAAAGCTAAAATAGCAGATGCTAAAAGCCTCATATAGTGTTTTATTGGTTCACGAAATAAAACAACAAGCTTCTATTGATAATGTCTCAAAAAATAAACTGAATTGTTTTTTGTATGACACGTGCTCTTATCCTGAAAGCTTGATGTTATTGTAAGACTTTAGCAGGTATTCTGGCTCTCCTCTGGTTAGAAACCTTCCCATTCCAACTTAGGAACAGTGGTTTTTGAACTTCTAACCAACTTCATGAGGATTACAGCTGCAGGAACAGCTCCGGATTCACACCGGATTCCCTCTCACCAAACTATGTGATAGTTTGATTACTAAAATCGGAGGCAAAGATATGAATGTTTTCTAATATTTAGAAAATATATATGAAAAAGTTTTTTTGTAAGGTATGATATGTCTGTCCACTTCTATTAAGGAGAAAGAATATTTACATCATAAAGAAGATATCGGTAAATGTAATAGGCTGACAATTCGTAAGTAATACTGTTTGTCGAATCTTACTTCAAGCCTCTCGATTGATAGATCCTTTCCTTGGCCTCATTTATTTTCTGAAACTTCTCGTTGGCGGCCTTGCGGATGTCTTCTCCCAAACTGGCTACTTTGTCCGGATGATGCTTGACGGCCATCCGGCGATAGGCGGCACGGACTTCCTCGTCCGTGGCGGTCGGTTCTATCTCTAGCACCTTGTAGGCATCGTCCAAGGAACTTCCTTTTAGGTTCAACATGGATTCAACTTCTCTATCAGACATTCCCATCGCCATCGCTACCTCTTTCAAGGCATTGATCTCGGCTGCGCACACATTCCCGTCACTCTTAGCGATCTCGGCGAGGAACGCAAGCAATTGCAGCCGCTCCTCATAACTTAGGTTGTATGCGATCTGGGTTCCGCATTCCCGGATGGTATTCTTGAATCCCATGTTGTTCTCCTGATCCATGCGTTTAGCTTGGTCGAAAAGCTTTAGCAATATCTCCTCACCTTGGCTTACGGCGATCTCGCCGAAGTTTCTCCGAAGGAATTGACGGACGTATTCCATCTCGCTATGCATGATCTTCCCGTCGGCACGGATGATATAGGATGCCATAACCAACATGGAGAAAAGGAAACTGTTACGTTCCCCGGCGTATGGGTCTCTTCGTGTATATTGATCATCGTAATTGGTGCCGCCACCGAAAGACTGCCCCGTCATATTTGCCCCTTCCTCGAAGAAAGAGCCTAATATAATGCCGGCTAGAGCGCCTAGCGGTCCGAACGCCATAAATCCCAAGACGCCACCTATCCATTTCCCGATACCCATATTCCTGTTTATCTTATTTGTTGATTACCGATATGCAATATTCGTAAAAAAACGGGAGATATGCAAATGTAAAAGGCGGGTGCGTGAAGCATACCCGCCTTACGGTTATTTGGAGAGTTGGATCTTGAATGTTTTCTCATTTATCCGGATGAGATACGTTCCGAAGGGCAATCCCTCGTAGCCCTGTAAGCCTATTCGCTTTTGGTAGCGTACAATCTTTTCATTGAGCGCGATCACCATCACTGGCTGTAGCTATTATTGTTCAATTTTGATCCCGAAAATTCGCTCTATTTCAAAAATATACTTTTTGGTTGTTGTAAACAATACAGCTTCCATTCCAATCGCCTTTGCACCCAACACATTCACCATTCTGTCATCCGTAAACAAACATTCCGACGGTTTAAGGCTATATTTGTCACAAAGGCGAAGATAAATTTCCTTTTCAGGCTTGATGAAATGTTCCTCACACGATATTACCACACCGTGAAGCAACTGGAATATGTCGAATTTCTCCATGACCCGGTAGATTGTGTCGCTCCAGTTCGTCAACCCATATAGTTTGAATCCGGATTGCTTTAATTTTTTTAGAAGTACATGCATACCTTCAATCTCTCCTGTTATCTCTTCAAGATAATTATCCTTGAAAAACGTGAAGGCATCGCTATATTCAGGATACCTTTTTATCGCTCCGTCAATCATTTTCTCAAACGGGATTATTCCACGGTCGCACATGTTTATAAATTCCGGATCTGATAGAATCTTGTGAAAACCGATTAGCGACACTTCATCATCCCCGAAATGTCGTTCAAGCAAGGGTTGCAAATCGTGATTTACAAGGACCTTGCCAAAATCAAAAATGAGGTTTTTAATCATTATCTTCGATATTTTTAATTACACGGCAAGGATTGCCGACAGCTATGGAATTGGCAGGAATATCTTTCACGACAACACTGCCTGCTCCGATGACAGAGTTTTTACCGATGGTCACACCCGGAAGGATTGTAGAGCCGCCTCCTATCCATACACCATTTTCTATAAGGACAGGTCGGGCAATTGTGTCGCAGATGGACGCTCCGGGATGTGTCCTTTCCGGCATCCTTTCCGCAAGGTGAACGGAATGAGTTGCGGTATATATTTTCACATCGGGGGCTATCATCACGTTGTTACCGATAATGATATTGTTATTATCGAGGAACGTACAGTTCATGTTCACGATCACCTTGTTCCCGAAATAGATGTTTTTCCCATACTCGCATCGGAAGTCTATGTCGATGTAAACATCCTTGCCGATACTTCCGAACATCTGCCGATAGATGCGCTGCTTTGCCTCATTGTCGGCATAATCCGTTTCTCTGAGTTGGTGTAGTAGCCTTTTGTTACGGACAGTCATTTCCGTTATTTCGGGCGATGAGCCGTCGAAAGGCTCCTCATCCATACATTTTTGATATTCAGTTTTCATGTGTTCAATTCATCTCATTGTAGAGTCTTATTCTTTATTTGAGCCAATTATTACGACAAGGTAACGCAAGCAAGAATAGGCAGCTTCAAATTGATATGCCTTCAAGCATACGCAAAGTTACACAAAATAGCTGAGAACACGAACAAACGAAATGTATAAAAACTGTACTTGCCTGTTGACTCTACAAAAAGTAAGGCTTTTTCATTTAACATCTCATTTAAGTGGAGCTTCTTGTAAATTTTAGCATGCGCTATTGTTTTCGGTGGAAGGATTCAGGAAAACACGTACGACCTTTCCAGAAAACACGTACGACTTTTTTCAAAAACATGTATGTGTTTTCGCAGAAAGATTATCCTGTTTTTTTAATGTTGATTTTTAATGCTTTATGCATAAGCTTCTCTTGTGAGCTTATTGTACGGAATTTTACTTGGGATCCGTGTATTCCGTATATTCCGGCCTGGCTGAAGTGGATAGTTAAATAAAAAATACTATCTTTGCC
>NZ_FR885249.1:0-643 GCF_000436315.1 Parabacteroides sp. CAG:2
GCAACAAGAACAGAATGTTATCCAATCTCCTTAGGAGATACAAGAACGAGAAATTCCCGTCTGTTATAGCTAATAACTACATGGTAGTTTCATAAACGACATACATAAAAATATAGCAGAAATGCGTACTGAAAGGCTTATACTTTTCGGTACGCATTTTTTTTGCGTACTGGAATGGGCACGTTTTCTACACACATGGGCATTCGGTAGATTCCTTTGCCACCCCTAAATTCCTGCCTAATTTTGCATCATCAAAATAACAAAACGGCGTGCCAGAAGCCAATATAAATCCGTAAGGCAACGGTAATATATTATGAGAAAAGAAATTTTAACATTGAGTGAATTGAATGAAAAAGGAGTAAAAGTAGCAAGATTGGCTGGTAACAGAGATTTGAATGAAAAGGCAGTCAAGGCTAAAATGAAATCAATGAGGGAATACGGTCAGTTAGTACCTGCAATCATTGTGGACGCTTCCACTGCAATTAAAGACGGTTTAAAAGTGATTGATTTTACCACTGGTGAAGAAATCAAGGACGGAAATGATTATGTTGTTCTGTTGGATGCAAACCACCGTTATAGTGCCCATTTAAGACTTCTGGAGGAAAATGCAAAGGTTGAACCGGATAAACTGTACAAAGGAGAG
>NZ_FR885250.1:0-49092 GCF_000436315.1 Parabacteroides sp. CAG:2
GGTAAAAATCCTAGGGCGCAAAAGGCGCATCTTTACGCTTTCAAAGAAACATTTTTAGAAAAATAATATTTACATCACTCTACAGACAAGAGGGGTATAAACGTTATTTACAGAAAAAGTTTTAGAAACATACGTAAAGATGCGCCCCTTGCGCCCTAACCTATCAGCAACATCCCTAATACGGGATACAAAAAAGTCAATGGGACACGGCCGTAAAGTCATTGAGAAACCATCTCTATTCCATTGACTTTACCACCGTTTCCCATTGAGATACTATCGCAAACCAGACACTTCAAGGACGGAAACTCATTCCCCGAAAAGAAACTTACAATCCCGTTCGGCCGCCGGTCTCGTCCAATCCTGCGGGATCATTTGCCATTGGTTTAAAGGTTGTGGGCTAAGTACGCCCTTTTCCTTTATATATTGAATCATATAATAACGGAGGTCTTTATCGGTCGAATGAATGATACGACTCTTTAACTCGTCTTGGGGAATACCGGCCCCTTTCGTCAATAACTCACCTCCTCCATTACCTCGGTAAGAGTTGAGAGCTACTTTATACGTTTTATTCTCGTCGAAAGGCCTGTTATCCGCCATTTTCAAGATCGTAATCTTCTCACCCTCTGGTTTCGTTACGTCCACGGTGTAAATGATACCAGCTGCGGAGTCAAAGTTAAAACTGAAGTTGACGAATGAGACATAATTCTCCTGTCCTTTCTTTCTCTCTTTCAATAATAAGACATGATCGTCCGGAGATTTCATCCGGTTGGTCCACATAGCGTATGATTCCTCCAAGAAACCTTTGATCTCGGCTCCCGTCAAATTCATCGTATAAAGCATATTCTCATATTTGTAAAGACTGAACATATCGCTGATCGTGATATCCCCTTTATCTATTTTTGCGTCAAAGGATAACGGGGCGGCAAAAGAGACGTCCGCACCAGTCAACTCCAATTGTAAAGAGTGAATAAAATCAATAAAAGCGGATGGCCCAAAGTAAGCGGGACGGGTCGCGATACTCTCCGTAAAAGTTCCCACCTTCTCGGAGACAAAATCATTCACCGCTTTGTATTGCGGAGCGAATTTCTCCATAAACTCCTTGCTAGGCTCCAACTTATCCACATCCGTCAAAACACCCGATACTTGTTTGTCCAAAACCTTTCCATGCTCCATCTTTAACACGACATCAACGGAACCGACTACACGCCCATTACTTGCCGGATTTATCAATAACACGGAATCTCCCTCGATATTCGCCACCTTACCACAATACCGGCGATGATCATGCCCCATCATCACCACATCGAAGCCCGGAATGCGCTGGGCAACCTCCATCGACGCATCCTCACGGTACTGGCCGGACATGGTACGAGCCTCATTTCCCGCATGAAAGATACCTACCACAACATCCGGTTTCTCCTTCTCCTGAATGATCTTCATCCATTTACGGGCCGTCTCTTCCATATCGGCGAAATAAAGACCTTGCCACAGAGTCTCCGGCAACCATACAGGAATGGCCGGAGTAATCATCCCCAGTACAACGATCTTCACACCATCACGCTCAAATACCTCATAAGGCTTTAAATAGTTCTCCCGGTCGGAGGTACGGATAATATTGGCACCCAAGATAGGGAAATCACATTGTTTGATCCAACGATCGAAAACGGCATGGCCAGCCTCTACATCATGGTTACCCATATTTCCCGCATTGTACCCCATATAATTCATCATGGCGGAAGCTATATGCGTAGAGACCGTATCCATGAAATTGTAATAATACGCCGAAGGTTGTCCTTGCAAGATATCGCCATTATCCAATAGCAAAAGGTTATCGCCATACGCCCGGCGTTCTTCTTGCACGAACGAATATACCCGTGCCAGACTTCCTCCCCACTCCCGCTGCTCGATAAAATTATACGGGAAGAAGTTTCCATGGATATCACTGGTTTCCACTAATTTCAACTTTACTTCCTTCGTTGTCGCCGACAGACCGAGAGCGACCAGCAGCAATAAGGCAATTGAATAAACTCGTCTCATATCAGGATTTTAGATAGATTAATGACGCGAAGATAACGAAATAACCTGTTCGCCCGGTTTCAACGGGATTTCTTTTCCATTCCAGATAAATATACCCGTAGTACCTTCCGGCAAGACCAGACGGGCGGTTCCCTCACCTCTCTCATCCAATTTATAAGCGGCGGTCACGCTTCCAAGCGGATGTGGGATCGTACCGGAAACCTCCTTCAGTTTTCCCAAAGACGGAGCGATCCGTATCTTCCTAAATCCGGGAGCATCGCTATCTATCCCCAACAAGATCCGGTAAAACTCGATATTCGGACTGGCTCCCCAAGCATGGCAATCAGAACGGGATGGCTCCGGCATCTCTGCCCATGTGGTCAATCCCAACGCCATCTGATCCCGCCATATTTGTAAGTTATCCAAGAACTGATCCCCTAAACCGGAAACTTTCAACGCTTGATTCAAGTAATAACGGAAATAGATCGTACACTGGATCAAGCTCGTATCCGCCAAGGTTTGGTTCATCACCTTTACGGCCTCCTCCCCTTTCGTAACCCCAGTCAAGATCGCCAAGGCGTTCACATGCTGGGAATAGCTGCGATGATCCTGCGTATCGGCGAATAGATTACGGGCAGCGTCCCAATATTTCGGGCGGATCGTCTTACGCATCTCGGTAGCGATCTTCCGGTAATGATCCGCCATGGCAGGGAGGCCGATCGCTTGTTCCATCTCCGCCGCAAACTCCAAGGTCATTATATACATCAAATCTTGGAGCGCCGAGTTTCCCTCTTTCTCCCGTATCGGCTCGCCATAATCAAAACCGGCCGCCCAATCCACGAAGAACCAATGAGGAACGTAGGACAAACTATAATCCGGCTTCAACCATTGCTCGTACCACGACAAAACCTGACGGTAAGCGGGAAGCAAGGTCTTCATGTATGCCTCATCCCCACGGTACATCCAATAATCGTGCCCCATGCAGATCCACCAGAGAGAGAACGAGGATATGAACTGATGCACGCTAGACGGATATCGGCTCATCGTAATCCCTTCCGCCACCATGGACTGCCGTCCTTGCTCCAGGGCATTCTTCACCATATAAAGGTCTGATGTATTATACATGGAAATCATTGCCTGTATGCGTGTATCCCCGAAATATTGCAGTTGCTCGTAATACGGGCAGTCCATATACGTCTCATTGGCGCACAGACGGGCGGTACGCCATCCTATCTCGAGCATACGGCCCAGCTCCTCATGTCCCGGAGCGGAGAAAGTGGTCTCGTTACGGAAAGGATAGGCGGAGAAAGTCCCATACATATCCTCGATCACCAAAGGCTCGGAAGCCGTCTTCACTTTCAACTCCACATATCTCCATGTACGCCACCACAGGGACGTGAAGAGACGATTATCTCCCCCATCAGCCAGTATCTTATCCCCGTACCCGATAAACCGCTTATCCGCCAGCTCGTCCCGATGTCCCTTGCCATTCAACGCATACGATTTAGTGGTCGATTCCTCTTCTTGCTTATAGAGGGCTTCCGAATAACCGATATGGATCTCGGCCTCCTTTCCTTTGCTGAAGGCCAAGGAGAAATAACCCGTCGTCAGGTAATCATTATCCAGAAGCAGGCGTACCTCCGTATTCGCCGGGATCGTCAAAGCTTTTGGCCAGTAAGGAAATCCTTGCGGGCATTCGATCCCTTCCGACCGGCGGAGCTTGGCCAGACGCTCGATCCGGCTATCCATCGGAGGGATCGGGCTAGGAACCAGCAACCGTCCCGGGTAATCTCTCGATCCTTTCGTGGCACCCTCCATGCCCCGTACGACCTTCTCCCATTTCCTGTCGTCGTAATCCGGTTGTTCCCAGCCCCAAGGATAAGCGGAGGCTTCCAGTTCCTCGCCCGGGCCAGCCACGTAATACCCCAATACCTGCCATTCGGTCCAAGGAGCATACGCCTTATTACGCAGGCAGACCCAAGTGGTATCCGTATTTACCACCGCCTCATGCCCCGTATTGCCTTGCAGGATAAAGCCGGTCTGTCCGTAACTGATCTGGGCGACAGGTTTCCGCTCGGCATAATTCCAGACAACGGAGGCCAGCGTATTCTTCCCTTTCCTCAGATAAGGAGCCAGATCCACCGTCTCGAAACTCCAGTTATAGATATCCCCACGGGCCGGGCCCAAGGATACCAATTTCCCGTTTACATATAATTTATAACGGTTATCGGCGGAAACATGGACGATAAACCGGGAAGGAACCACCTCCAGATCGAACGATTTACGAAAATGATAGACCCCATATACATTCGGGGCCTCACCCGGGTAGGAGATCCAACGGGCTTTCCAACGTCCCTCGAAAAGAGAAGGATCGATCTTCTCCTGATTATACCCTCCCAAGCTAATCTGGGAGGAAAGGGAGAAGGCTTGAAACACAAAAAGCAAAAGGAATAAATAGGTTTTCATACAAACACGGTATTATTTGAGATTAACGATCCGAACAAAGGTACAAAAAAAGAGAAAGCGCCAAAAGAACTTTTGCCTTTTGACGCTTTCCCTCACCATATACCGGATGCCCGGCCTTCCTTTAGAAGAACACCTCCGGCTCCCGGCGCGCGCTAAAGTTCTTATGGAGCATCGCCGTGTAAGGAGTATCGAAGGTACGTGCGCCCTCGGGACACTCCTTCACGCAGGCGCAGCACTTGATGCACAGGTTCGGGTCGCTATACATCCCCTCGTCCACCAAGGATATCGCGTGCGTAGGACACACATCCACGCAATACTCACATTGCGTACATAAATCGTTATCCGTGACCGGAGCCTGCGGCGTGGAAGGGCCTTTCGCCCGATACGGGAAATTGCCCTTCACCTCCAAGGCGGACAAGCATTCCACGCAGGAGACCTTCTCCAGCTCCTTGATGATCTTCTTCCCGAATTCCGTAGCCTGATTAAGATCCGACTCGTCCGGGCGCCCCTCGGCAATGGGCATCCCCTTGCGGCTGAAGGAATGCTCGCCGATAAAGGCTCCGGCAGCCACGGGCACGAAGCCCTGCTCGGACACTAGGTCGCAAAGCTCCTTCAAGGCATCCTCATAATCCCGGTTCCCGTACAGTACCACGGGGACCACCGGCGCATGGTGGGCGGAACGGAACATCCGGAAACGTTCCATGGCCGTCTCCGCCACACGGCCTCCGTATACGGGAGCGGCTATAATCGTCAGCTCATCATCAATATACTCTTCCATATCCAGGCTCTCACAAGTGACATCAGACTCGGACATCGAAGTGGCACCCATTCCTTCCGCTATCGCATAAGCGATCTTGGCGGACGTGTGTGTCGGAGAAAAATAAATTAAATGTATGTTACTATATTTCATGATTCTTATTTTAACGCACCCTCTATTTTAGTCATTAACTCAGCAAATTCCTCATCGGTATAGCCTTTGCTCGTATAAATGATCTTCCCGTCTTTTCCGACCAAATAGCCACGAGGGATCAAGTTCTTGGCGAAAGCGCCGAAAATAGCCCGGTCCTTATCGGGATACAATGGAAAATCGAAGCCTTTTTTCTCGTTATATTTCTGTAGATCGGCATCGGAATGCTCACGCCCGATCACCAAGAGAACGAAGTCCTTGTTGTTCTTGTATTTCGGCCAGAGGGTTTGTTGGACAGCGGCCAATTCTTTTTGGCAAGGAGGACACCAAGTGGCGAAAAAATTCACGAGGATCACTTTTCCCTTCAACGAAGCGGACTGCAACTTACTCCCGTTGTCGGAAACAATCGTAAATGACGGCATAGTATCACCGACCTTCACGATATCGGAATTATCCTCCTGAGCTTTGCCTACGAAAGCCAATAACGCTAGTAAACTAACCAATAAATACTTCTTCATAACCTTAATCATTTCTCGTTTAGGATTCAGCGACAAAGATACATTAAAATTCTCATCAAACCGCATAATTCTAAGGCTTACGAAAGTTCTACGGTGCCGTACCTACCCCTCGACAGCTCTTCTAAAAGTTCTAGGGGGTTAGATGTTAAAAAAAACGTACGTGAAACCCGGAGATGTCACGTACGCTGATATCATGCAAACCCGGAGAAAGATTTACCGCAGACTTTGCGCTAAGTCATAACCGGCTTTCAACGCCTTTAGGTTCATATTAACTATATCCTCGCCCTTACGACCGAATATCTGACGGATTCCCGCCTCGATCTTATCATACTCGATCCCGATAAATGGGGCAGCTGCACCCAACATCACGATATTGGCGGCACGGACAGAACCCGCTTCCTTGGCGATCTCCTCCACGTCCAATACGACCTTGTGAGGGAGCCTGTCCAACTCGGCGTTCACTTTCTCGATCTCCGGATAGTTCGGGATGTTCACGAACGGACGGGAGTTCGTCACCAGCCAACCCTCTTTCTTCAGGTAAGGCAGATAACGCAAGCTCTCCATCGGTTCCAAAGAGATGATCAAATCGGCGTGGCCCTTCGGGATCAAGTCCGAGGCGATCGGCTCGTCGGAAAGACGCAGGTTAGACTGCACGTCTCCCCCCCGTTGACTCATACCGTGTACTTCCGCTTGCTTCATATACAGACCTTCTTTTAAGGCAGCTTCTCCAATAACGGCGGCGATAGAAAGGATACCCTGTCCTCCTACGCCTGATAGTATAATATCTGTTTTCATTTCTTGCTTGCTTTTTTCTTTCTGGTTAATGTCTGGATACACTCACGGCGAGGGATCAATACGGATACGCCCTTGTACTCGATTTCCTCACGGATGATAGACTTCATCTCCTCGAAGTTCTTTTTTAAAGGAACCATCACACGGATGTGAGCCGGGTCCACACCGATACCGGCGCAGATAGATTCCAGACGTCCCGTTCCGGCGGAATCCTGCCCTCCGGTCATGGCCGTTGTCTCATTATCGGAGATAACGATGGTGATATTCGTGTTCTCGTTCACGCAATCCAGCAAACCAGTCATACCGGAATGGGTAAACGTAGAATCGCCAATCACGGAGATAGCCGGGAATACACCCGCGTCGGAAGCACCCTTCGCCATCGTGATAGAGGCCCCCATATCGATACAAGAATCGATCGCACGGAAAGGAGGCAAAGCTCCCAAGGTATAACAGCCGATATCGCCAAACACCTTAGCCGTACCGTTATACTCGGCGATCACCTCGTTCAAGGCCTCATACATATCCCGGTGTCCACAACCTTGGCACAATGCGGGCGGACGTTGCTCAACCACCTCGGGGATCGCATAATAGCTCTGGATCTCCTTACCCAAGGCTTTGCCTACCGCGTCTGGCGTAAGCTCGCCGTCACGCTGAAGCGTACCGTCCAGACGGCCATGAACCGTCACGCCTTTCGCCAAGAAACCTTTTAATTGCTCTTCAACGACCGGATATCCCTCTTCCAACACCAAGATCTCCTTACACTCGCCAACGATCTTCTCCACTTGCTTTCTCGGAAGCGGATACTGGGAGATCTTCAATACGGGATGCTCGAAACCGTCCGGATAATTCTCGGAAAGATAATTGAAAGCGATACCCGTCGTGATGATACCCAAGTCTTTATTCGGGGCATCGAAATACTTATTATATGCGGAATTCTCGGAAGCTTCCGTGAAAGCCTCTTGAGACGCCAGCAAACTCTTGAAACGTTTACGGGCCAATGCCGGGAGTAAGATAAAACGTTGACGACCGTCTTCCGGACAATTCATCCGGTTCTCCGGCTTCAACGGGCTGGTTACGACACCGGCACGAGAATGCGCCATACGGGTCGTTACACGCAGCAAGATAGGATACCCTAATTTCTCGGATAACTCGAATCCATGATATACCATATCATAAGCCTCTTGCTGGCTGGATGGCTCAAACATCGGGATCATGGCGAAATTGCCATAAACACGGTTGTCTTGCTCATTCTGGGAAGAGTGCATGGATGGGTCGTCGGCCGTAAGGATGATCATACCTCCGTTGATACCGCTCATAGCGGCGTTCATAAAGCAATCGGCGGCTACATTCAAACCCACGTGCTTCATGCAGCAAAGCGCACGTTTACCGGCATAGCACATACCCAAAGCGGCTTCCATGGCGGTTTTCTCATTTGTGCTCCAGCGACAATGGATACCTCTTTCCTTCGTTACCGGAGAACCTTGGATATATTCTGTGATTTCAGTAGAAGGGGTTCCCGGGTATGCGTACACCCCGGAGATTCCAGCGTCTATAGCGGCTTGCGCTATGGCCTCGTCCCCCAAAAATAAATGTTTTTCCATGTGTATCTGTTTTCTTAATATTGACTATTCACACTATTTAGCTGCCAAAGGTAATGAAAAATGTTCAATTTAGAATGAGAGACTTATGATTTATACTAGATCCATTACCGTATCCGGCGCCTATTCAACTCCGCCCGATACCGGTTGGCATTGCGGTTATGCTCCGCCAACGTCACGGCGAAATTATGCCGTCCCGAGAAATCCTCCTTAGCGCACATGTATAAGTATTTATGTTTCGTATGATTCAATACGCTATTCAAGCCCTTGATAGTAGGAATCCGTAGAGGACCGGGAGGTAGGCCCGCATATTTATAGGTATTATAGGGAGAATCTATTTCCAAATGCTCAAATAAGATACGTTGCAAAGAAAAATCCCCCACCGCAAACTTTACGGTAGGGTCCGCCTGTAAAGGAATACCGGCACGAAGGCGGTTGATATAAAGACCCGCCACGATTGGATATTCGTCCGATGCCGCCGTCTCCTCTTCTACGATAGAAGCCAAGATAGATACCTCAACTGGAGTAAGCCCGATCTCCTCTGCCTTTTTCAATCGTTCCGGTGTCCAGAAAGCGTCATATTCACGCTTCATGCGACGTATAAATTTATCCGCGGATATATTCCAATAAATCTCATAGGTATTAGGAATGAAAAGGGCATGGATCGTTTCCGGGGTAAAACCTAAAGAGTCGCAATACACGGAATCATTCAATAGACGCAGGAGATTTTCCTTCCCGAACATCAATTGATCACTTATACGTTCCGCCAAATCTTCCTTGAAACGGATATTATTAAAAGTAACCCGGGTCGCTACTTGATGTCCTCTCCGCAAGTCATTCAATAAGGTTAAATTACTCATGCCGGGTTTCACGGCGTATCGACCGGTACGCATGGACGCAGGATACTTCAACAATCCACTCAATTGCTTAAAGCTACCGATACGGAGACAGTTCGCCGAATCACTCAACTGCCGGCAAAGATCATCAAAATCCTTTTTATCATCTATATAGACATAGACCGTCTTATCCGGCTTAAAATTCGGAGCCCAAGCCAAACGGTACACCCAAAAGCCTCCACCGCCTATCAAAACAACGAGAATCGCTATCAAGGCGATAATTATCGGACGCCTCGATAAAATTTGTTTGTTCAAATCCATGAATAATCTATTGAATATCAGAATAAGGCACAAAAGTAGTATCTTTTTTCGAAAAAAATGATGTGCAAAGCCTTGTTTATTTAAAATTATAGTTCTACCTTTGCATCGCAATTCTAAGGAAGAAGCACAGAACACACAAGGAAGTGTGGGTGAGTGGCTGAAACCACCAGTTTGCTAAACTGACGTACTCGTTAGGGTACCGGGGGTTCGAATCCCCCCGCTTCCGCAAAGAGCCAACTAATAAATTTATTAGTTGGTTTTTTTGTTTTTAAGCCAACCGAATTAAAGTGTTTCATATATTTGTCATATTTGAACTTATCGTAAGTCGATCTGTTATTAAAAGGAGATAATTAAATATATACATTATGACAATTGCTTTTATCCGAACATATAACAATAAGCAAAACTCCGAGGTCCAAGAAGCTGTGATCCGGGAATTTGCAGAATCTCAGAAGATAGAGATCGGGAAGTGGGCTAAAGAGGTGGGAAATAGTCCTCGTGCGAACCGCAGACTGGAAAGTATTGTCAAATCTTTAAGTCCCGGGGATGAGATACTTGTGTCCGATATATCCCGTGTGAGCCGTAAGATGATCGAGATCATCCATATCATTTTGCTTTGTATAGAGCGAAAGGTAACGCTCCGTAGCGTAAGCGACGGATATGTGTTCGAGGATAATATCGACAGTAAGACTTTGGCCTTTACCTTCGGTCTGGTCTCTGAGATCGAGCGAAAGCTGGTCTCTATCCGTACGAAGGAAGCCCTTGCCTTGATCAGAAGTAAAGGTGTGGTGCTGGGCCGTCCGAAAGGTAGTCAACAAATGGGACGCTTGGAGCCTTATAAGGAACAAATCGAGAAAGACTTGAAAGACCCGAGCTTGACTTACGCTCAGATAGCGGAGAAATACAATGTATCGTTAAGTAGCTTCAAACGCTTTCTGAAAGAGTATCTTCCCGATAAGAAAAAGAAGAAGACTAAAAAATAAGAAAAGCTCCTTTCACCTCTGCTAAGTATATTAGCATTCAGTAGTGAAAGGAGCTTGTTTTTTTATTTCTCTATACGGATACGGGCGTCTACAGCGAACAAGCCTCTATCCGTAGCCACCAACGGATTTATATCCATTTCCTTTATCTCGCTGGCAAAACGCAATAAGGTAGAGAGGCGAACGATAATGTCCGCATATTGTTGCTCGTCGATACCCTTTTGCCCACGTGTACCTTTAATGATCGGATACCCTCTCAAAGAACGAATCATTGAATAAGTCTCATCGTATGACAACGGAGCCAAACCATAAGACACATCTTTCAATACCTCCACGAAGATTCCACCCAACCCGCAAAGTACCACATGGCCGAAACGATCCTCATATTTAGCTCCCAAGAATAATTCCTGTCCTTTCAACATCGGTTGTACCATGATGCCCGTAACACCCGGCAGACGCATCATACGTTCATACTCGAACAATAAATGCTCTTCTCCACGGATATTCAAGGCCACACCACCGATATCGCTCTTATGCACAGGCCCTACAACCTTGGCTACCACCGGATATTTCACCTTCTTGGCAAAAGCCAGCAACGCATCCCTATCATCCGAAGCATATTCCTCCACTAACGGGATATTAGCGGCACGCAACAATGTACGCACTTCCTCCGGATTTAAATAACCGCTACCCGGCAACCGATCTATGATACGACGAACTTCCGGTACATCCACGCCATATAGCTGGATATCCGTGCTCATCGGTTTCGGCGTATTGATCACCCGTGAAAGGGCAGTACCCAATGTCACCTCGTCCGAGAAGTTCACATGGCCTTTCTTGACAAAGCTCTTCACCTCCGGTCCGGCCGTTACGATAGACGGTAATATCGGGAAGATCGGCTTCTTGCACTCTTCCATCTTTTTATGAAGTACCTCGTAGGTATCATAAAGTTTTACCAAACCGGGACTACCGAAGATGACCATCATCAAATCCACATTATCGAAACGATTCTCACAGAAATCGATGGCTGTAGCCAGATGTTCCGGTGTCCCCGTACCGATAATATCAATCGGATTACCGACAGCGGCACCCGGATACAGTTTGGATTTCAACTCATCAGCGATAGGGCCTTCCAAACTAGGGACATTCAAACGCCCCTTGGATAAGGCGTCCGCCAGCATTACCGCAGGCCCTCCGGCATGTGTCACGATCGCACAATTCTTCCCTTTCACGTCTTTCAAGGTAAAGATACTCGCCACGGTAGTCAATTCCTCACGGCTAAAACAACGCACGATACCCGCCTTACGGAACAAAGCCTCCACGGCAGAGTCCGAACTAGCGATAGCGCCCGTATGCGAAGAGGCAGCTCGCTTTCCCGACTCCGTACTTCCCGCCTTGATAGCGGCGATCTTGCATCCCTTACGTATCAAGGAAGACGCATGATACAACAATTTATCCGGTTGCTTGATTTGCTCGATATACAACATCTTGATCTTGGAATCCAATACCGGATCAAAGTTCCGATCCATATATTCAAGGATATCCTCTACTCCATTCTGCTTGGAGTTTCCAACCGACCAAACAGAAGAGAAACGCAGCCCTTTTGTCAGCGCCGACTCGATAATGAACAAGGCCGTACCGCCGGAGCTAGAGATGAAATCCACGCCATCGGGATGGAATTCCGGTATCGGTTGCGTAAACACGCCATGATAATTCATATTCATCAACCCGATACAGTTCGGGCCGATCAAGGAAGCTCCCGCCTCATTCACGACATCCAGCATCTGTTGTTCCAAGATACCGCCTTCGTGTGTCTCCTCGCCGAAACCGGCTGAGATCACGATAAAAGCTTTTACCCCCTTTTGCCGGGCCAGCACTTCCATCACCTCGGGGCACGATTTACTCGGAATCGAGATGATCGCCAACTCCGTCTCCGGGATATCATGTACAGAAGGATAAGACTTGACGCCTTGCACGTCTGTCTCCTTGGCGTTTACCACACATAATTCTCCTTTATATTTTCCATCCAACAGGTTTCGCACGATACGACCGCCCGGTTTATGTACGTTGTTGGAACCTCCCACCACTACGATGCTTTGAGGATTAATCAATTCTCGGTTAATCATAACATTTTGATTAGTTAGATTCAATGAATGGGAGCAAATATAGTTTTTTTCTCCATTTATTCATTAAAACCCGGGGTATTTATTTACACTTTGCACTCTCTGTCTGCAACCAGTCACACCATGCATCCATCCCGTCTCCTTTCGTGGCGGATACCTCGAATATCTGGAGACGGTGATTTACCTTCAAGGCGTTTTCCCGAAGCACTTCCACTTTTGTATTCAGATAAGGAGCCAGATCAATCTTGTTGATTACGCAGATATCTGCCTCCTGAAAGATATGTGGGTATTTCAACGGTTTATCATCTCCCTCCGTCGTACTCACGATAACGACTTTCTTGGACTCTCCGAGATCGAACATGGCCGGACAGACCAGATTGCCGACATTCTCTATAAAAAGGATCGCTCCCTCCTTCGGATTCAGATGCTTAACGGCATGATTGACCATGTCGGCTTCCAAATGACAGCCGGTACCGGTATTTACCTGAAACACGGGAATCTCCAACGCCGCTATACGGTCGGCATCGTTTGAGGTTTGTTGATCGCCTTCTATCACATAGATCGATCGCTTCGCTTTCAAACGGCGGATCGTCTCTTCCAGCAAGGTTGTCTTACCGGATCCGGGCGAACTCATCAAGTTCAGGCAGAACAGGTTCTTAGCCTCGAAATATCCCCGGTTTCGCTCCGCCAATAAGTTGTTACGTTGAAGTATATCTTGTTCCAGATTGATTACGATCCCTTCATCAGGATGGTGATGATGTTCATGGCCATGAGAATGCTCATGCATATGATCGTGATGGTGATGATGCTCTCCGCATCCGCAAGTTCCGCACATAGTATTTAAGTTTTTATTTCATTAATATATCATTCCTTTTTAATAACAATCGACTTCACCCGAAGTTCCTTCCCTTTAAGGATTTTAACTAAATAGGAGCCACAATGGGGACAAGGGGAAAACAAGGCGTTCATTGGGAAAATGGTCTCACAGTCGCTACACTGTCCTTCCCCCTCAATATAATGACGGATAATCCGGGCCTTTTCCAGCTTGCTACCTTTTATGGCGCTATCCAATGCGAACTCTAAGGTTTGGATCTCTACGCCGGACAAATGTCCTATCTCTAACTCCAACTCTTCGACCACCGAGGCTCCCCGGTTATCCGCTTGTTCCTCGACCAGCTCCACGATGCTACGGGCTATAGACAACTCATGCATATCTGATCTCTTTTAAAAGGGAGTCACCGAGGCGATCGTTAATTGCCCCACGGCTATCCCCCCATCGTTACAAGGTATACGAGACGGAATATAGACGGGGACCCCAGCCATGATGAACTGTCTCCTCATCGACTCCGTCAATAATTTATTCTGGAAACATCCTCCCGAGATAACCACTTGTGTCGCTTTCGTCCGTTTAATCAACAAGCGGGCTTTCTGCACAAACAAGGAAGCCAATGTCGTATGGAAACGGGCGGATATCAAGCTCACCGGGACCTCGTTCGTCTTATCATGCAATAATGCCTCAAACAAAGAATAAAAAGAGATTTCCTCTCCCTCCGCCGAGACTGGATACGCATAAGCGTTCCTCTCTCCCATCGCCGCCTGCTCCAATAAGACCGGAGCCTCCGCTTGGTGGCTGGAGACATCGCAAATCCCCAATAAAGAAGCTACCGCATCAAACAGCCGGCCAGCGCTGGATGTATAGGGTGTATTCACACCTTTCTCCATCATTCGTTCAAGCATAGCGATCCTTTCCGTGCCTATGCGTTCCACGAAATCGGCCGGATAAGGAATACCCGACGGTTCGTCCTTGAAATAATGCCACAAATAGGCGACAACCATTCGCCATGGCTCCTCAGCCGCCTTGTCGCCTCCCGGTAACGGGACATACTCAAAATGGGAAAGGCGACGGTATTTCGCTCGGTCACAAAAGAAGAACTCGCCTCCCCAAACCTTACCATCATCACCCAGACCTGTCCCATCCATCACGATAGCGAGAACCGGCTCATTCAATCCATGCTCCAACATACAAGCAGCGGCATGAGCATGATGATGTTGTACCTTTAATAAAGGTAAGGAAAGAGATTTCGAGATACGTTCCGCCTCTTGGCTGGAAAGATAATCCGGATGCAGATCACAAACCAATCGCTGGAGATTGAAACGAAACAAATGACGAAACCGCTCCATAGATTCCGTATAGAACCGGAAAGTCTCCCAGTTCTTTAAGTCGCCAATATATTGACTTTGCAGGATCGTCTCTCCTTTTCCCAAAGCGAACGTGTTCACTTTCTCCGCACCGAAAGCCATGATCCCTTCCACATTTGTATCCGTGAAAAAGGGTTCCGGCACATAGCCTCGGGAACGACGGATCAAGCAGGGTTGTCCTCCGCAGACCTGCAACACAGAATCATCTACCCGGTTATGGATCGGGCGATTATGATGCAAGAGGATCGCTACCTTTCCCGCTAATTGCGCCTCCGCATCCTCTGGGGTGATCGCTATCGGCAAATCGCTTAGATTCCCGCTGGTCATTACCAACGCAGGTATCCCTGTACGAGCAAACCAATCGTAATGAATCGGCATATAAGACAACATACATCCTAGCGTATGCATGCCCGGATTGATTCCGGAAGCTAACCGGCTCCGTTGCCTCAGCAGCACGATCGGACGGCGCCAAGAGACGAGGCATCGCTCCTCCATCGGCTCCGTTGCCGTATAGACTTGCAAATGTTCCAGATCACGGAACATAACAGCGAATGGTTTGGTATCCCGCTGCTTTATCTCTCGCAGACGGGCAACCGCTCTCTCGTTCGAGGCATCACAAATCAAATGATAGCCTCCGATTCCTTTAGCCGCAATAACCTCTCCACCAAGCAATAGACGAGAGGTAAGTTTCAATAAGGTCTCATAATCGATATAAGTCTCCTCGTTATAAGTCGCGTAATAAGTCGGGCCACAATGATTGCAAGCGACCGGTTGGGCATGGAAACGGCGATCGATAACATTCGTATATTCTTTCTCACAATCGGGACACATAAGGAAACCGCCCATCGTTGTCTGCGAACGGTCGTAAGGAAGGTCCCGGATAATAGAGAAACGAGGGCCACAATGCGTACAATTAATAAAAGGATATCCGATTCGATGGGGTTGCGTAGTCCGGTCTCGCATACAATCCGCACAAACAGCGATATCCGGGGAGACCTGCGTGACCTCATCCGATTCTGAATGGCTGGGCGTAATCGTAAAATCGTCAAAATCATCTTCATCCATTTCCGTAGATGTATAGGAGATCCGATGGATATAAGCGACACGAGGATGCTCGGTCCGTATACGACTTATCAGCAAATCCCGATCATCCGGAGTAGCGGCAACCAATATACGTACTCCATTATTCATATTCTCCACACAACCTTTCATCCCCAGATCTTTAGCGATCCGGTAGATAAAAGGGCGAAAACCAACCCCTTGAACCAAGCCTTGAATAATCAACGCATATACTTTATTCTTCGCCATAGCACAAATATAAGAATAAATGTCTAATCAGACACGAATCGACTATCGTATTTACTAAAGAGATATTACCTATCATCTTATAAATAATATTTATCAATTTTATCTTTCCCTCTTAAACATATTAAGTATCTTTGAGGTTACTAAATAAATTGAAACGATATGTGTTTAGCGGTACCCGGAAAGATTATCTCAATCGATCGAAGCATCCCCGAAATGACCATGGCTAAAGTTGATTTCGGAGGCATCCTAAAGAATATATGTATTGAATGGGTGGATGTGAAACAGGGGGATTATATCCTCACTCACGCAGGGATCGCTATATCTGTTGTAGATGAGAAAGAAGCGGAGGAAACACTGAAAGACCTTAAAGAATTACAAAAGTGCGTTTCGTAGACGAATATAGAAGCAACGAGAAGGTACAAACTCTTCTGGAGGCCATCCGCAAAAAGGTGACACGACCTTGGTATATCATGGAGATTTGTGGCGGGCAAACACATGCTATCGCCCGTTATCGGCTGGAAGAGATGTTGCCGCCGGATCTTCAACTGCTCCATGGGCCGGGTTGCCCGGTCTGTGTAACACCGGTCGAGACAATCGACTACGCCTTGAAGTTGGCGACACAGCCGAATGTGATCTTAGCCTCTTTCGGGGATATGATGCGAGTTCCGGGAAGTAAGGAGGATTTATTGAGCGTAAAAGCGAGAGGAGCGGATATCCGTATGCTATATACGCCCTTGGATGCCCTATCACTGGCCGAGGAGAACCCGGATAAGGAAATCGTATTCTTCGCAATTGGTTTTGAGACGACCGCACCTGTTCACCTCATGGCTTTGAAAGAGGCCATACGCCGAGGACTTCCGAACTTTTCCATATTGACTTCCCTATTCACGGTACCACCCGCTATCGAGGCTATCTTATCCGATCCAGAAAGTAAAGTAGACGGTTTCCTGACAGCCGGACATGTCTGCGCCATCACAGGCAACAGGGCCTATCACCGATTAACCGCCCGATATAAAATCCCGATGGTCGTCACCGGATTCGAGCCGGTAGATCTATTATATGGTATCTACCGCTGTGTCTCCCAGTTGGAAGCCGGAAGTTATGAGGTAGAGAACGCTTACAAACGGGCCGTCCCCGAACAAGGGAATGCCGCCGCCCGCCAACTTATGGACGAGATGCTGGAACCTTGCGACCAAGACTGGCGGGGCATCGGAATCATCCCCTCCAGCGGGCTTCAACTTCGATCCGAATATAAAAGATATTCCTCCCGAATGAGATTTCAATTGTGTCCGGAAGAAAACCAGATCGCATCCGAATGTATCGCCGGACTGATTATGAGAGGTTTGAGACACCCCTCGGACTGTCCCCATTTCGGGAAGGCCTGCCATCCCACCCATCCGCTGGGAGCCCCGATGGTCTCCTCGGAAGGGGTTTGTGCCGCTTATTATAGATATAAATAGAAAGATATGGATATACACTTGAATTGCCCGATTCCTTTTACCGACTCAGACCGTGTGCTACTGGCGCACGGAGGGGGAGGACGCATGACACACCAACTGATCAGCCAAGTATTTTATCCGGCTTTCCGGAACCCATTATTGGAGCAGGATCATGACGGATGCGTGTTTCTTATGGAAGAAGGGCGACTGGCCTACTCTACCGACTCCTTCGTGGTAGACCCGATCTTTTTCCCCGGAGGAGATATCGGTGATCTGGCGATCAACGGGACCGTTAACGATCTGGCTTGTTGCGGTGCCCGTCCTTTGTATCTGACCGCCGGGTTTATACTGGAAGAGGGCTTGCCTCTAGCAGATCTTCAGCGTATCGTACAATCCATGAAACGTGCGGCGGAGCGTGCCGGCGTACAGATCGTAGCCGGGGACACAAAAGTGGTGGAACGGGGCAAGTGCGATAAATTGTTTATCAACACCAGTGGGATCGGGATCGTCCCTCCGGGCATACGAATCGCCCCAGACCAAGCCACTCCCGGCGATGTCGTCATTTGTAGCGGCCCGATTGGTCTACATGGTATCACGATCCTTTCCGCACGGGAAAGCTTGGGATTCGAGACGGATCTAAAAAGTGATACCGCTTCGCTAAACATTATGATTTCTGAGCTGTTACATACTATAGGAGAGGTACATGTCTTACGTGATCCCACCCGAGGTGGCGTAAGCGGAACCCTCAACGAGATCGCCCAAGACGCTGGTGTGGATATCCTGCTGGACGAAGACGCCCTGCCTATTCCTGAAGCGGTACGTGCCGCATCCGAGATGCTAGGATTAGACCCGCTCTATATAGCGAACGAAGGATTAGTTCTTGTGATCCTGCCGGAAAGCCGTGCGGAACAAGCGTTACCCCTTATGAGAGGTTTCGAGGAGGGCAGGCAAGCGACCGTTATCGGTCGTATCACCAAGCAAAGCGGAGAGCAAGCCCGGGTCAAGATGAAGACATTATACGGTAACTACCGGATCATCGATATGCTAAGCGGGGAACAACTCCCCCGTATTTGTTAGAATACTTAATTGCTGAGATATGGAAAATAAAAGACCGTCCGTTTACGAAGAGTGCCGTCAGAAAGGCATCTCCCGCCGGGACTTCCTGAAGTTCTGTACCACCATGGCCGCCCTTATGGGATTGGAGGCTTCGGGAGTGGCACAGGTAGTAAATGCCTTGGAGACGAAACCCCGCCTTCCGATCATCTGGCTACACCTACAGGAATGTACCTGTTGTACCGAATCGTTTATCCGTGCCGCCCACCCGATCGTGGCGACCTTGTTGTTAGACAAGATTTCCCTAGACTATACCGAGACGCTGATGGCCGCCGCCGGCGAACAGGCCGAGGCCGCTAAGGAAGAGACCATGAAAAAGTATTACGGCAATTATCTACTGATGATCGAGGGGTCGCTACCTACCAAGGACGAGGCTTATTGTTGCGTAGGCGGCAAGAGTGCCTTGCAGATCACCGAAGAGGCCGCCGCAGGAGCTAAAGCGATCATCGCTTGGGGCAACTGCGCTTCCGCCGGTTGCGTGCAAGCGGCGAACCCGAATCCTACCGGCGCTAAAGGTATTCATAAAGTCATCAAAGGTAAACCTATTATTAATGTACAAGGCTGTCCTCCGATCGCCGACGTGATGGCGGGTGTCATTATTTATATGTTGACTTTCGAACGCATGCCGCAATTGGACGGATTGGGCCGTCCGAAGATGTTCTACTCCCGCCGAGTACATGATACGTGCTACCGCCGTGCGAATTTCGACGCCGGCTTGTTCGTGGAGAGCTTCGACGATGAGAACGCCAAGCATGGCTACTGCTTGTATAAAGTGGGATGCAAAGGTCCGAGCACCTATAACTCGTGCGGTATCATCAAATGGAACGAGGGCACCAGTTACCCGATCCAGAGCGGTCACCCCTGTTTGGGTTGCAGCGAGGAGAATTTCTGGGACAACAGCCCGTTCTATAAACGTATGCCCGATATACACGGATTCGGTATCGAGGCCACGGCGGATCAGATCGGTCTGGCTCTAGGAGCCGCTACCGCCGCCGGTATCGCCGTACATGCCGTAGCAACTAACATACGGAAAAAAGAGCTTATCGACAATGATGAGCCGGAAAGTAAATCTACGATCTAATAAAACACTACTATCATGTCAGAAAGAATTGTCATAGACCCCATTACCCGTATAGAAGGCCACCTGCGGGTAGAGGCTGAAATAGAAGGTGGCACGATCAAGAACGCTTATAGCTCGGGTACTATGGTGCGGGGCATCGAGAATATCGTAAAAGACCGGGATCCCCGGGATGTATGGGCTTTCGTAGGCCGTGTTTGCGGCGTATGTACTTCCATCCACTCGCTTGCCTCGGTACGGGCGGTCGAGAACGCACGGGGTATCGTGATCCCTCCCAACGCCAGTATGGTTCGTAATATCATGCAAGCCGTATTGTACATGCATGACCATACGGTGCATTTCTATCAATTGCATGCATTGGATTGGGTAGATGTGGTATCCGCCTTAAAAGCCGATCCAAAAGCCGCCGCTTTACTTGCCCAGCAACTTTCTCCATGGGCAAAGAATACCGAGGGGTATTTCACCGCCACTCAAGAACGACTAAAGAAGTTCGTTGCCAGCGGGCAGCTTGGTATATTCGCCAATGGGTATTGGGGACATCCGGACTATAAACTTACGCCGGAACAGAACCTTATCGCTACCGTCCATTATCTGGACGCATTGGAATGGCAGAAAGAGGTCGTCAAGGTACACGCTGTGTTCGGGGGCAAGAATCCGCATCCAAACTATATCGTAGGCGGTATGCCTTGCAGCATCGACTTAAATGAGGCCAATGCGATCAACGCAGATCGACTCGCTCTGGTAAAGCAGAAACTAGAGGAGGCGAAAACTTTCATTAATCAAGTGTATATCCCAGATTTATTGATGATCGCCAACGTCTATAAAGACAAATGGAGTAAGATTGGCGGAGGCGTACGAAACTATTTGTCTTACGGAGACTACCCGGTGTTCGATCTCGGGGAAGTGGAAAGTTATAAGATCCCCAGAGGAATCGTCTTGGATCGTGACCTTAGCAAGGTACATCCCGTAGACGCTAACTCCCCGGAAGAAATCAAGGAGTACATTTATCATTCATGGTATAAATACACGCAAGGAGACAAAGCCGGTTTGCATCCCTACGAGGGAGAGACCCATCTGGAATATACTGGCCCTCGTCCCCCCTATAAGTTATTGGACGTAGAGGATAAATATAGTTGGATCAAGACGCCACGGTGGAAACAGGAACCAATGGAAGTGGGTCCGTTAGCCCGTTTGATCGTAGCTTACGCCGCAGGGAAGGAACCTCAAAAGAGTATCGTAGACGAGACTTTACGTCAGCTTGACTTACCGGTAGATGCTTTATTCTCTACCCTAGGACGTACCGCCGCTCGTGGATTGGAATGTAGAATGGCAGCAGACTGGGCCCTTGAGTTTTTCAACCAATTGATCAAGAACCTCGAGAACGGGGATTCCCGGATGGCAAACAGTGCCGAATGGGAACGGGAGAACTGGCCCGATCATGAGCAAGGCGTAGGATTGGCCGAAGCTCCCCGTGGAGCATTAGCCCATTTTATCGTGATCGACAAGAACCGGGTAAAGAACTACCAGATGGTAGTGCCTACTACTTGGAACGCCTCACCGAGGGATGAGAACGGCGTATTGTCCGCCTACGAATCCGCTTTGATCGGTACGCCGATATACGATCCGAAGCAACCCCTAGAGATTCTTCGGACGATCCACTCTTTCGATCCTTGTCTGGCTTGTGCCGTGCATCTGTATGACGAGGAAGGAAAATATGTGCACCAAGTTGATACATTCTAAAAAACAATAGAGCCATGAAGAGTCGTAAGAAACGTTTAAGAGAAGTGTATGTATGGGAATTACCCGTACGTATCTATCATTGGGTGAATGCGCTCTGTATCGTCATACTCTGCGTGACAGGCTTTATCATCGCCGATCCTCCCGCAATCATGTCCGCTTCGGAGGCTTATTTCAGCTATTGGTTCGGCGTGGTTCGGTTTATCCATTTCGTAACAGCGTTCGTATTCTTCTTCAATTTCGTATTCCGGCTTTATTGGGGATTCGTCGGGAATCGTTATGCCAGATGGAATAACTTCATCCCTTTAAAGAAATCCCAATGGAAAGAGGTATTGGAGGTGATCAAGGTAGATATCTTGATGATTAAGAACAAACCGGTAGACAGTATCGGGCATAACGCCTTGGCTAGCTTGATTTATTTCGGAACTTTCTGGGCATTTTTGTTACAAAGTATCACAGGATTCGGCCTGTACGCGAAGATGAGCCAGTCCTTCTTCCCGCAACTGTTCGCATGGACAGTTCCCTTGATGGGCGGGGATTTGATGGCTCGCCAGATCCATCATTTCCTGATGTGGTTCTTCATCCTTTTCGCTATCGTTCATATTTATCTGGTATTTTATCATGACTATATCGAGCAACGTGGCGAGACTTCGTCCATCATCGGTGGCTGGAAGTTTATCGAGGAAGACATAGCGGACAAGGAAGAGGTAACCGAGACTGCCGAGACTATCACTAAGATCGCTAAAAAAGGATGAAAGCGGAGAAGGAAACATTAGTATTAGGAGTAGGCAATTTATTGCTGAAAGACGAAGGGGTAGGCATACACGTTATCAAGGCTTTAGAAAACGAGAAGCTCCCGGCTCACGTCCATTTGATGGACGGGGGCACGGGAGGGCTTCATTTATTAAGTTGGCTGCAAGGATATGACCGTATCATCATGATCGATGCCACGCTGGATAATAACCCTCCGGGCACCGTCCGTCTGATCCAACCTCGTTACGCTACCGACTTTCCCCCGCTTATGAGCGCCCACGAGATCGGTCTAAAAGATATGATCGACGCCATGATCCTGACCGACGATCTCCCGGAAACCCATCTCATTGTCATCTCCGCCCTCAATATCAACGAGGTCGGAATGGATCTGACACCCGAGGTAAAAGCGGCGGTTCCGAAAGTGATCCGGATGATACAAGAGATTATTTCAATACATAATAGAGCATACCGGCAATAGCGGCCCCAGCTATCGGCCCTAAAACAGGTACCCAAGCATACTCCCAATGGCTGCTGCCTTTTCCCTTGATCGGCAAAATAAAGTGTATGAACCGGGGAGCTAAATCACGGGCAGGGTTAATCGCGTAACCGGTAGTTCCACCTAAGGAAAGGCCGATTACCCAGACCGTAAACGCTACCGGAATGGCACCTACCGAACCTAAACCTATCGGCAAGGTACTATTGCTTTCGTAGGTTAGTTCTCCGTCCGTTATAAAAAATACGACAAACATCAAGGCGAACGTACCGATCATCTCACCTAAGAAATTAATTGGATAATCTTTGATAGCAGGACTCGTACAGAATACGCCTAATTCCGCATCCGGATCATCCGTAGCGTTGAAGTGATCCTTATAAACCAGCCAGACCAATAAAGCGCCCAAAGCGGCACCTATCATTTGCCCGGCTATATAAGTACATACATCACACCAAGGGAAAGTCCCTCCGATCGCCAAGCCGATCGATACCGCCGGATTCAAATGTGCGCCACTATAAGGGCCGGCTACCACAACACCGATAAATACGCCTAAAGCCCAAGCGGTCGTTATCGCTATCCAGCCCGCTCCATTGCCTTTTGTTTTCGACAAACAGACATTCGCTACAACTCCTCCTCCCATCAGGATCAAGAGCATAGTCCCTAATAATTCCGCTAAAAATGGAGACATAAGATAATAATTTAAGAATTTGTTAACTTGTTAATCTGCCTATAAGATGATTTTCATTATTCAGCCCAATTCTGAGAACGCCCCACCGCCTTATGCCATTCGTTCAATAATTTACGGGCGGTATCCTCTTTCATTTGTGGGTTAAAGACCTTATCCAAGCACCATTGTTCTTTCAGTTCATCGATATCCTTCCAATAGCCGATCGCCAAGCCCGCCAAATAAGCGGCTCCCAAAGCAGTCGTCTCCAATACATTCGGACGTACGACCGGACAGCGGCAGATATCGGACTGGAATTGCATCAAGAAGTTATTAGCGATAGCACCGCCATCTACCCGAATCTCTTTCGGCTTGGCGTGAATATCGTTTTCCATGGCCATCAATACATCATATACTTGATAGCAGATGCCCTCCAAAGCCGCACGGGTCAAGTGGGCCGCCGTAGTTCCGCGGGTAATCCCGATAATAGCGCCACGTGCGTATTGATCCCAATACGGCGCACCCAAGCCTGTTAACGCCGGCACAAAATAAACGCCCCCATTATCACTGACGGATTTCGCCATTTGCTCCGTAATCGAGGCATTCGGAATCAGGCCGATCCCATCCCTCAACCATTGAACGACGGCACCTCCCACAAAGACACTACCTTCCAGCGCATAGGTCGTCTGATCCCCTAATTTCCATGCGATCGTTGTCAATAGGTTATTCTGGGAAAGAACGGGTTCCTTACCGGTATTCAGGATCATAAAGCAGCCGGTTCCGTAGGTTGTCTTGATCATACCATCCTCTACGCAGAGCTGGCCGAACAGAGCCGCCTGTTGGTCGCCGGCCATACCGGATACCGGAATGCCTTTCTTAAAAATAGGAGTTGATGTCTCGCAGTAAACCTCGCTACAGGCTTTCACTTGCGGTAACATCGAGGCAGGTATCGTAAACAAGTCCAATAACTCTTGGTCCCATTGCAAAGTACGGATATTGAAAAGCATGGTACGGGAAGCGTTCGTCACATCCGTAATGAATTGAGCGCCCCGGGTAAGTTTCCAAACCAGCCAAGTATCTACCGTTCCGAAGCATAGTTCTCCCCGCTCCGCACGCTCCCGGATACCCTTTACGTTATCCAATATCCATTTTATCTTCGTGGCGGAGAAATAAGCGTCGATCACCAACCCGGTCTTCTGCAGGATACGTTCCGCCCAGCCTTGGGATTTAAGTTCCTCGCAATAATCCGCCGTACGGCGATCCTGCCATACGATCGCATTGTATACGGGAAAGCCAGTCTCCCGGTCCCAGATGATGGTAGTCTCCCGTTGGTTAGCGATTCCGATACAGGCGATATGGCTATCCGTGACATCCGCTTTTGCCATCGCCTCCTTGATGACAGACGATTGGGTGTACCAAATCTCATTCGGGTCGTGCTCTACCCAGCCCGGTTTCGGGAAATACTGTTGGAATGGCTTCTGAGCCAACGTAATAATAGTTCCTTGATGATTAAACAGGATAGCCCGGGAGCTAGTGGTTCCCTGATCAATCGCCAACACATATTTATTTCGAAAATTCATATCCTTCTATATTAGTATCGTTTATCAATTTGTCAATTCAGTATATAATTCGAGGCAACCTCATTAAACGCCTTTACCTGAGCAGAGGTCCAAGTCTCGTCCTTCCCCCATTCCGTAGCCAGAATCCCCGCTACTTTAGGAGCCATCGCCATCGCCGCCCGTGCGTCTAAGAATAAGATACGCAAACGGCGGGCCAATACATCCTCCAAAGTACGAGGCATCTCATTACGGACCAGCCAAGTTACCTCTCCTACCGTATAGGCATAGTCCGGATGCAACTTCTCCGCCATGGCGGGGGAAGAGGCCACTAAGTTACGGATTTCGTCGGCATCCGTACCATATACGTATAAAGGATCGGAGAAATCCGGATTCTTCCGGCTACCATGGATTTGGTAACGCTCGGTAATACAATCTTTTGTAGGAATATGCATGTAACGTATCGCTAGGTCTAGGGTATCTTGGGCCATTTTCCGGTAGGTTGTCCATTTGCCTCCGATAATGGTGATCAAGCCGGATTTCTCCCGGATCAATTTATGGCTACGTGATATCTCTTTTGTCTTTTTACCTTCGCTACGGGGAGCGGCGAGCGGACGAAGCCCCGCAAACACGGATAAGACATCGCTTCGCTTGGGTGGCCGGGTCAAATAATTAGCGGCCGTATCGAGTATAAATTGGATTTCTTTCTCTAAGGCTACCGGCTCCTTTTCCGGCGATTCCATCAAGGTATCCGTTGTCCCTACCACGACTTTATCATGCCAAGGTACGGCGAACAACACACGTCCATCCGATGTCTTAGGAATCATAATGGCGCAATCACTTTGCAAGAAAGAGGAATCCAATACCAAATGGACTCCTTGGCTGGGGCGAACGGTCGGGCGTTTACCCGGCTCGTCCATTTGCAAGATCTCATCGGCGAAGACACCGGTAGCATTGATCACGCAACGGGATCTTACTTGATAAACCGTACCGGTCTCCTCATCTCGAACCGTAACGCCGGATACTTTGCGGTCGCCATCCTTCAGAAGCCCTATGACTTTCGCATAGTTCAAGATACAAGCGCCAGCGTCGATAGAGCTGCGGACCATATTAATCGCAAGGCGGGAATCATCGAACTGGCCGTCGTGATAAAGCACCCCGGCGGTCATCCCTTTCGGACGAAGCATCGGAATGGTACGGAGCGCCCGTTTCGGACCGATACAAACCGAACGTCCCAGACCTAATTTTCCGGCCATCACATCATATAGGATCAGGCCTATCGTATAAAACGGGCCTTCCCACCAACGATAACAAGGGATTAAGAAGGTTTGATCTTTTACCAAATGGGGAGCGTTCTGGCGTAGCAGGCCTCGTTCGCGCAAAGCTTCCAGAACCAAGGAGACATCTCCTTGCGCCAAATAACGGACACCGCCATGGACCAACTTCGTACTACGGCTGGAAGTTCCTTTCGTAAAGTCCGATTGTTCGAATAAGGCGACTCTATATCCTCTTGTCGAAGCATCCAGAGCGATACCTATGCCGGTAGCTCCTCCTCCGATCACAAGAAAATCAAAGACTTCAGACGGGTCTTCCAACTGAGAAATCATTTTACTACGGTCCATATAGCTCCTCCTTTATTAAGATTAACAGTCACAAATCTAACCATTAATTCTTAGTATAACAAAGGATTTGGGAAAAAGGATCAGTAGCGCTTTCTGTTTTCCATAAAGATAACTGCAGTTTCTATTGGAAGAAACAAAAGTTTCCTGCTGAAGAAACTTTTGTTTTGCTATAGGGAAACAAAAGTTTTCCTTACGGGGAATTAAAAAAAACTGTAATAGTCTGATTATTATCACTCAAACATCTTATCGATACCTCCCGTATCCGGTGGGGTCGTGGGGCTATCTTCCTCCCCACCTTCGCTACATGGGTTCGCGTATTTCTCGGGGATCTCGAAAGTCTCGTCTTCCGAGTAGCCTAACGTTTTATCTTTATAAACCTTTTGCATATAAAGGGCGTAAATCGGTAACGCCATACTCGCTCCCTGCCCTTCCGCCAAGCGGTCGAAATGGATGGAACGGTCCTCGCCGCCTACCCAGCAGCCGGAAACCAAGCTAGGCGTAAATCCCATGAACCAACCGTCGGAGTTATTCTGGGTCGTTCCGGTCTTACCTCCCATCTCCGCCTTGATGCCGTAGCGGAAACGTACACGTCCTCCGGTACCACCGTCGATTACGCTTTTCAACATATGTAGCATCTTATAGGAAGCATCTTCCGTCAGCACCTCACTCATCTGTGGGGTAAAGTTCGCGATTGTATTTCCATATGAATCTTCTATACGGGTCACAAATAAAGGTTCTACCCGGATGCCCTTGTTGGCAAATACCGTATAGGCCCCGACCATCTCACCCACCGATACATCCGGAGTACCCAGACAGACCGAGATAACCGGATCGATATGATTCTTCAAGCCGAAAGAATGAAGCAAACGAACAAACGTATAAGGTGAGAGCTGGCTCATCAGATAAGCGGTTACCCAGTTATCCGAGTTCTGTAATCCCCACTTGATCGTAACCATCTCGCCGATTCGCTTCGCGCTGGCGTTACGGGGAACCCACAAACGACCGTTCTCGTCCATCAACTGCTGCTGCACATGTAGCATCTGGTCGCAAGGACTGATCCCCTCGATCATCGCCAACGAATAAAGGAACGGTTTCATGGTAGAACCGATCTGACGGCGACCGCCATTCACCATATCATATTGGAAGTCATTATAGTCAATACCACCTACATAAGCCTTGACCTGCCCGGTGCGAGGGTCCATCGACATAAACGCCGTACGCAAGAAACTCTTATGATAACGAATCGAATCCAAGGGAGACATGATCGTATCGATCGGACCATCCCAACTAAACACACGCATATCGACAGGCTTCTCAAACTCCTTGCGCATATCGGCCTCAGCCATTCCACTCTTCTTCATCGCCCGGTAACGATCTGTCTGGTGCATCGCACGCATCAACATCGTGTCTACTTGACCGACACTTACGTCTCTTGAGAACGGAGCATAGCTACGTCCCTTCTTTTCCCGGAAGAAAGCCGGTTGAAGATCTTTACTCATATGCTCGCGGACAGCATCTTCCGCATATTTCTGCATACGGGAATCGATGCTCGTATAGATTTTCAAGCCATCCGTATAAAGATTATAGTATTCTCCGTCGGCTTTTTTATTTTTGTTACACCATCCATATAATGGATTCGTTGCCCAAGATAATGAATCTTCACTGAATTTCTGAGATTGCCAAGAGGCGTAATCCTTACGCTCCGGTTTCTTCGCGGTCATTGTCAGACGAAGGTATTCACGGAAGTAAGGAGCCAAACCGTCTTTATGGTCCATACGGGTAAAATGTACGACCAAGGGTAAAGCCTTCAACGAATCACATTCCGCCTTGGTTATGTACCCGGCCTTTTCCATCTGCTCCAAAACCGTATTACGACGGCCGATGGTACGCTTGTTATGGCGAACCGGATTGAAATAAGAAGGGTTCTTGCACATGCCTACCAACGTGGCGGCTTCCTCGATCTTCAAGGTTTTAGGGGTCTTCCCGAAATACACACGAGACGCGGATTGGATTCCCACGGCATTGTACAAGAAGTCAAACTTATTCAGATACATATTTATAATCTCTTCCTTTGTGTAATAACGTTCCAATTGAACCGCAATCACCCATTCGATCGGTTTCTGGAAAAGACGTTCCATCATATTATCGGCACTCGGCGAGAATAATTGCTTCGCTAATTGCTGGGTAATGGTACTACCGCCACCACCGCTTTTTTGCATCAAGATACCCCGCTTCACGATGGCACGAAACAAACCCTGCGCATCGATACCGCTATGTTCGGCGAACCGGATATCCTCGGTAGCGATCAAGGCCTTCACCAAATCCGGCGAAAGATCCTCATAATTCACGTAAATACGATTGTCTTTGCTATGCGCATAGGCTCCCAACGCCTTTCCGTCCGAGGAGATAACTTGGGAAGCATATTTATCAATCGGGTTCTCCAATTGTTCCACCGGAGGCATATAACCAATTGAACCATTCGCTATCGCCATAAACACCATTACCACCGCCCCTAATATAGCGAGGTATACTATCCAACAAGAAATAAGGATACCTTTTGTAATCTTTGATGCCATCTTTTTATATTTCACGGTATGGATAAAAGACTCATCTTATCCACAACGACCTATTTAAGATCACAAAAATAGAGGAAAATACGATCTTATGCAAGTTGAGGCACATATTTCGCCAACAAATAACCACCAGCTAGTAACCAAACATATAAAATAGTGGCCAAAACAAAGGGCTTAGCGCCAGCTTTCTTAAATTTCTCGATACTAGTCTCCGTACCAAGAGCAGTCATGGCCATTGTCAGCATGAATGTATCTACCTGATTGATCCCATCTACAACCGCATGAGGAAGCAAGTCGAGCGAATTGAAACCAATCACGGCCAAGAAACCAAACGCAAACCAAGGAATAGTGATCTTACCACGAGAAGGGGCAACGCCTCCGCCATTCCTCCCCCCGTTAACAACGGACTTCACAGCGGTTCGAGCCAACATGAAACTCATGACTACTAGCACAGGAGCTAACATCATCACACGAATCATTTTCACGATAATAGCCGCATCCGAAATTTCCTTTCCCATAGCGTTACCGGCTCCTACCACATGAGCTACCTCATGCAAGGTCGCACCCGTATAAAGTCCCATTTGCTCCGGGTCTAAATCAAGAATACCCGCACGGTACATCACCGGATAAATAAACATAGAAAGCGTACCGAAAATCACGACTGTCGATACGGCAACCGCCGTCTTATGAGCCTCGCACTTCACGACCGGTTCAGCGCCCAATACCGCGGCAGCCCCGCAAATAGCGCTACCCGTGGCGGTCAGTAAAGCAAGGTCTTTATCCATTTTCATCAATCGCCCCACCCAAACACCGATCAAGATGGTAAGCACCACGATCACCATATCGATCAGGATTGCCGGAAGGCCGATCGCAATCACGCTCTGGAAGGTCAGCTTAAACCCATATAGTACGATACCCGCACGAAGCACTTGCTTAGTACAAAACAGGATACCCGGAACCCACGTCTCCGGCAAATGGTTTCTCAGGCTGTTGGCGTACAACATACCTAAAATAATGCCGACAATCAGCGGACTGAATGACAATTGTTTAATAAACTGGAACTCCGCGATATAGAATGCGGAACAAGAGAAAAGAGCTATCAGCAAGACACCATGTAATACGTTACCTCGTTTTTCACTAAACATAATTATTGATTTATTTAGTACAACATATCATTATTTGATTTCGTTCGCGAAAGTACATATTTTCATCCGATCCCTTACTTCACAAGTTTTTATAGCGAATAACCTAAAGTTATTGCCAATGTTGACTGGCAAAACGCATGAAACTTTCTTCCATACCGCTGTTCTGTCCCTGCGGCTCCACAAAGGAGAAAGTCCGTTCGGCCTTAAAACCCTCAATATCGATCACTTTCAAACGTCCTGCCATCAGCTCACGTGTCACCGCCCGAATAGAAAGAATTCCCAAAGCATCGGAATTTTCCAAGAATAATTTGATACTCTCCGTACTACCTAGCTGCAATAATACGTTCAATTGCGACAGTTTGATCTGGTGTTTTGCTAAAGCCCCCTCCAAGACCTCAAGCGTACCGGAGCCGTTTTCACGAAGTACTACGGGCAAAGCACAAAGTTGTTCCAACGTCAGTTCGTCATAAGCAGCCAACTTAGACCCTACATGAGTGACAACCACTAACTCATCCCTCATAAAAGGTATATAATGCATCGTATTTTGACGGGTAGTCCCTTCCACCAATCCTAACGTTATTTTTCCATCTCGCAAAGCCAACTCTATATCCCGGCTATTCCCATTCAATACAGATACATGTATATCCGGAAACATCTTAATGAATAAAGCAAGCACGGGCGGAAGAACATATTGGGATATTGTCGTACTGGCACCTAAATGTAAATCCCCCAGAAAATTATTTGTCAACAGATTCATCTCGAAATCCAATTGACGATACGAAGCCAATAAGGAATGGGTATGCGAAAACAACAACTCGCCCGCACGAGTTAAACGGATCTGGCTACCTGTTCGTTCAAAGAGAGGCGTCTTATATTGAACCTCCAACTCATGGATATGCTTACTAATAGCGGGTTGACTAATGAACAACTCCCGGGACGCTTTCGTGAAACTTAGGTTACAAGCTACGCTATGAAATACTTTTAATCGAAAATCCATGATATTCTATCTTTTGCCGTTTTAATTTAACAAAGATAAAAATAATACTATATATTTGTGGATTGAAACATAAATATATGAATGAATATGAAATATCTATATGTTTTATTGTTGACGTTGACCGTCAATGCATGCAGTGGTCAACGCAATCAAAAAACGGAAGAATCCAATGTAGCGCCACCCACCTTTGAAATGGTCTCGGTCCCCACCTTAATCACGGACCCAGTGGAAAGGGCCGAATATTTAGTGAAACATTATTGGGATAAATTCGACTTCAAGGATACGACCTATATCCATGAACCTCAAGTGACCGAGCAGGCATTATCCAACTATATAGATTTGATGAACTATGTCTCGCCTGCGGCTATGTCTTCTTCCGTAAAAGCGATGATGAAACAAACAGAACAAGACAGTGCCATGTTTCAGTACTTTTCCGAGATGATGGAGAAATATCTATACGACCCGAACTCCCCCCTAAGGAATGAGGAAATGTATATAGCCGTATTGGAATATCTTACCGAATCCTCGTCATTAAGCGATATGGAAAAGATACGTCCCGCCCATTTGCTAGAGCTCGCATTAAAAAACAGAATCGGGACGCCTGCGACCGATTTCACGTACACATTAGCGAACGGAAAAACCGGGAAATTATACAATATAAAAGCGGATTATCTATTATTATTTTTCTATAATCCGGACTGCCATGCTTGTCAAGAAATAACCAGACAAATGGAATCGTCCTTCTTGATCAATGAATTTTCAAAAAGCAACAAACTAAAGATCTTAGCCGTTTATCCGGACGAGGATCTGGACGCATGGAAAGAGCATGTTTCCGTCATGCCTAAAGATTGGATCAACTCATACGACAAAAGTGTTTCGCTTAAAAACGACGAGATCTACGACTTAAAAGCGATACCCACATTATATCTATTAAACAAAGAGAAAAAAGTATTGTTGAAAGACGCTACTTTTCAACAGATCGAAAATTATTTATCACAAACAACTAACTAATTTAAAACATGAAAAAAATCTTATTGTCCTTGGCTTTCTTAGCAGGAGTGAGCCTAACGGTTTCCGCCCAATTCAAGATTGGCGGCAAGACCATTAATACGAAAAAAGTGATTAATGCCGCGACTGATGTAGCGCATGCCGCTACTCTATCCGACGAGGATGTAGCCAAAATGGCAAAAGAGTACATCCAATGGATGGACACTCATAACGAGGTAGCAGGTCCGGATACGGAAATGGGACAACGCTTGGAACGCTTGACCGCCAATGTAAAGAAAGTTTCCGGCCTAGACTTAAACTTTAAAGTATATAATGTAGTAGATGTAAACGCTTTCGCCTGTGGAGACGGAAGTGTACGTGTATGTGGCGGATTGATGAAAATCATGGACGATGACGAGGTATTCGCCGTTATCGGTCATGAGATCGGGCACGTCGTTCATTCCGACTCTAAAGACGCCATGAAAAACGCTTACTTGACCTCCGCCGCTAAAAACGCCGCCGGAGCTGTAAGTGGAACCGTATCCAAACTGACCGACTCTCAACTGGGAGACATGGCACAGGCCTTGGCCGGCGCTCAATATTCCCAGAAACAAGAGTATGAGGCGGACGAATTCGGTTTCCAGTTTTGTATAGATAACGGGCGAGATCCGTACGGAATGTCTAACTCATTAAATAAATTGTTACAACTAAGTGAGTCAGAAGCTAAATCGTCCAAGTTTATGCAGATGTTCTCAAGCCATCCCGAGACTCAAAAACGTGCCGATCGGGTAAAAGAGAAGGCCGATGAGTACGTGAAAAGCAAGCAATAACTGTTAACGGTCCTTTAGCAGGAAGGACTATTATTAAAATAAAGCTAACGTATCAAGGATTTGCGCCACGAAATCATGCTGTACAACATAAAATACTATATATTTGCACCGTGTTTTTCATGGTATTAGGTTTAAGGTTAGCAATGAAGATTGGTCGTCCGTGACGGATGACCATTTTTTTGCTTTGATAATCAAAAGAACTTCTACCTTTGCGAAAGATCTATCTATTGAGAGTCATGAAACACACACATAAATATCTAGTTCTCACAATACCCATATTTCTTGTTTCTTTGTTAGCCTTAGGTTGCCAAGAAAAAGAAGAAAAGAAAGTCGTGCTTATCCATTCTTTTGAGCAAAAGAAAGATACCTACCCGATTTTTAATGAAACGCTGAAACGAACATTCGATAAACAAAAGGTAAACCCGGAGATTCATACATTCTATCTAGATTGTGAGCAATATCTGGATAGTGCCGAAATAGCCCGAATGTATAATTATATTGACTCGATCAAAGAGATTAAACCCGATATCATATTAGTAAACGATGATCAAGCTTGCTACTCTTTATTAGCTTGCGGGCACCCGTATCTAAAAGAAATACCGATTGTTTTCGCCGGCGTAAATTATCCGAATTGGTCGCTTTTAAAGAAGTACCCCAATGTTACCGGACTACACGACAAACAAGACTTCATCAAGAATATAGAATTTATACATAAATTATTCGGAGTATTGCAAATCCAGATTCCTTGCGACCGGACAATCCTTGGAAGAAAATCCTTTAATGACTTTTGGCCACAAATACAAGGACACCCGGAAATAGAAATAATCCGCCTTAAAATCCGAGGGCTAGAGTTAGATAAAATCGGAACAAATGACAGTCTATTTGTAAAGAGGCTCATAGACCTTACCCAAAATGGCACTCAGATGCGGTCGCTACCGGGAAAAAACTGTATAGCAAAAATAAATACCCTTCCATACCGAGTTTTACCGGGATCTTCTTTGCTCTTTAATTTGTCCGGCACTCTGGATCAAAGCACTTATCTAGATATAAAATACGATCATACCTCCGAAGCTTTTTATCAATTAGTCAATTATCCCAGCTTCTCCGCTCATTACGAACCGATTCAATATCATCCGGCTAAAAGACGGAATCGATACATCGGAGGTTATTTCACATCCGTAGAAATACAAGCACAAGAACAGGCGGAAATGGCTTCGTTAGTGTTGAAAGGGATCCCTGTCGCAGAAATTCCGATCAAAGAAAGCAGTAAGGAATATATTCTCGTATGGCATAGCATAAAAGCATGGGGAATACCTATCGAGAAGATCCCTTCTTATGCCCGTTTAGTCAATATCCCTTTTTATGAGCTATACAAGAAACAGCTGATCGCTTTCATTTGCGTAGCGTTCATCTTTATCAATATCGTTGCCACGGGATTATGGAAGCTATATTCCAGAGAACAGAAATATAAGAAATTAGCGCAAGCCAATTTGGTAAAACAGAACAAGGAACTGGAAGTAGCCTTAGAGAAGGCTAAAGAGTCCGACCAAATGAAATCGGCATTTTTAGCGAATATGAGCCATGAGATACGGACTCCATTGAACGCTATTGTCGGATTCTCGAATCTTATGAACACAGACATCGAGCTCAGTAAGGCAGAACGGGAAAACTTTACCGAGTTAATCAATACGAACAGCGATCTGTTATTGAACCTTATCAATGATATCTTAGATCTTTCCCGTATCGAATCGGGCCGTATGTCATTCTCTTTCCAGCAATATTCTCTAAATGAATTAATAAGCACGATTTACCAGACTTTCCAAGTTTTAATGCCGGAGAACGTAGAACTTCGTATGCAAATACCGGAAAAAAGCATATCCATTCCCACGGATAAGTTTCGGTTGACACAAGTGATTACCAACTTTCTTAGCAACGCTATCAAATTCACGCAAAAGGGATATATATTGATTGGTTATGAATACCGAGAGGAAGAGCGGCATGTACATATTTTCGTAGAAGATACCGGCATTGGTATCCCGAAAGAAAAGCAAGACGCCGTTTTCAATCGTTTCACGAAACTGGATGAATTCGCCAAAGGTACCGGCTTGGGACTATCCATTTGCAAAGTGATAGCCGAACGTTTCGATGGGTATATCGCCGTAGAGTCCGAAATAGGAAAAGGAAGCCGTTTTTCCATTATCCTTCCCCTTAACCCCAAACACACTGAAAGTGATTAATCACATTTATTCGCGATAATCCCGAAAATAATATTACTTTTGCTTTTGTATACAATTTTAAATTTCAGATCTGTGAGTACAAGAATAAAATTAAGGGTTCAAGGATTAGCGAACAGCCAAATTCAATCCGGGGCCTATGCGTTAATTTTGGCAGAGGAAAATGGTCCACGGCGAATTCCAATCATCGTAGGAACCGCTGAAGCACAGTCTATAGCGATCGCTTTGGAGCATATCGTACCTCCTCGTCCATTAACACACGACTTATTCGCCACTTTTGCGCAAGCCTTCAACGTCATTCTTAAGGAAGTCTACATATACAAATTCGAAGATGGTGTGTTTTACTCAGAATTAGAGTTTAGCGACGGTGAGCGCTCGATAAAGCTGGACTCTCGCACTTCCGATGCGATTGCCATAGCGCTTCGGGTAAATTGCGACATCTTTACTTCCGAGGAGATTGTAAAGGAATGCGGTGTCGTACTGGAAGACACCCTGTCCATCCCCGCTGACGAACCGGAGGAGGATGACAATTTATTAGAATTAGAACCGGATGAGATTAAGGACGAAGCCCAGTTAAAGAAATGGTTAAGCCTATTGGATATCCAAGAAATAAACGAGCGATTGGAAGACGCTATAGCGGACGAAAATTACGAATACGCGAAAATGTATAAAGACGAGTTGCGCCGTCGAGAAGAAGAGGAGGACACAAACAAATGATTGGAGAACAAGGAGGATTCGGACTGGTCTCACTTTTAAGAGGTCTGCTTGGGATCATTACGATTTTAGGTATCGCCTATGCGATGAGTTATGACCGTAAACGGATCGATTGGAAATTAGTAGGTGGAGGTTTGTTCATGCAGATCGTATTCGCCTTGGCGGTTTTATATGTGCCGTTCGTCGGAAGCCTATTGGAAGGATGTGGCAAGATATTTGTTAAGTTGATGGACTTCACGGATGCCGGTCTTACTTTCTTATTAGGCCCGTATGCCTCTAAAGCGGCAGGATTCAGTTTCTTGCTTCATTCGCTACCGATTGTTATTTTCTTCTCCGCCTTGGTTTCCATGTTTTACCATTGGGGGATTATCCAGAAAGTAGTCGGTGCCTTTGCGTGGGTATTGCGTAAATTCATGAATATATCCGGCTCGGAGGGATTAGTGGCCGCCGGTAATATTTTTATGGGAATGACAGAATCTCCTGTGTTGATCAAGAATTACCTGCCGACAATGAATCGTTCGGAGATATTTTTGGTCATGGTATCCGGAATGGGTACGATCGCCGGTTCCGTAATGGGTACTTACATAGGTATGTTGGGAGGAACAGACCCGGCGGCGAAGGTTTTATTCGCCACTCACTTGCTCTCGGCTTCCGTAATGGCAGTACCGGGTTCAATCGTTTTAGCGAAAATGCTTTGTCCGCAGACGGAAGAAGCCACGGACCATGTAGCTATCTCCGGCAAGGAAAAAGAGAACTCGAATATTCTAGATGCCATCTCATCGGGTACGGTTACCGGCGTAAAATTAATGACGAATATCGCTGCCATGTTATTGGTATTCATCTCGTTAGTAGCGTTAGCGAATTATGTTACGGAAGACGTAATTGGACGTTACACGGGATTGAACGACTGGATCGTACAGATCTCGGACGGCAAAGCAAAAGGACTGACTTTCCAGTTCATACTGGGCGTAATCACCGCTCCTTTCATGTGGTTGATAGGTGTACCGGGCCAGGATATCATGCTGGTAGGATCTTTACTGGGACAAAAGACCATATTGAACGAATTTGTCGCCTATTTCCAATTACAGCAATGGAAAGATGCCGGATTATTCATGTATGAGAAATCGATCTTGATGTCTACTTATATCCTTTGCGGATTCGCTAATATATCGTCTATCGGTATCTTATTAGGCGGATTGGGCGTATTAGCCCCGGAAAAACGAGGATTAATTTCACGTATCGGCGTACCGGCCATGATCGGCGGAGCCCTGGTCTCTGTGCTATCGGCTACTATAATTGGTATGATCCTTGGGTAATTGAAAATTGAGAATTGAGAATTGAAAATTAGATGGTCATGCAGATTTTTTATACACCAGATATAGCTATCAAGCCGGAATTACCGGAAGAAGAAGCAGGACATTGTATACGGGTACTTCGTCTAGGTGAAGGCGATGAGATAGTATTGACGGATGGGCAAGGCTCTTTTTATAAAGCGGCTATTAGCCGGGCGCATCCCAAACATTGTGAGGTGACCCTCTTAGAGAGTTGGAAACAACCCGATCTCTGGAACTTCAATCTCCATATAGCCATAGCTCCTACCAAAAACATGGACCGGATGGAGTGGTTCGTGGAGAAAGCGACGGAAATAGGGATCAATGCGATCACCTGTTTGAATTGTCGTTTCTCAGAGCGTAAAGAGATCAAGCCGATTCGATTGGAGAAGATATTGGTCAGTGCCATGAAGCAATCCCAGAAAGCGACTTTGCCGGCGTTAGAAGGAATGACAGATTTCAAGAAGTTTGTCGCCACTCCCTTTGACGGGCGTAAGTTTATCGCCCATTGCGAGGAAGGCGAGAAGCCACTATTAAAACATACGTATCAGCCGGGAGAGAATGCCTTAATCCTCATCGGACCGGAAGGTGATTTTAGCCCGGAAGAAATCAAGCTGGCTCAAGAGAATGGCTTCGAGCCGATCTCTTTAGGAGAGAGCCGGCTGCGTACGGAAACGGCCGCGCTAGTGGCTTGCCATACGATTCATGTGTTAAATCAATAGAATAATCCTATTTCCATTAAAAATACGTTAATCCTCATAAGGGTTATTAAGCAAATTGCTACATTTGTAATGATATTAACAAATCTAATCTAATAACAATTTAAGTAACATGAAAAAGTTGTTCAAATCATTCTTGATTCTTTCGGCCATAGCTATGGCTATCCCCTGTTTCGCTCAAACTCCGAATACATTGACTAAGAAGGAAAAAAAAGCTGGCTGGGAATTATTATTCAACGGAAAAGACTTCTCTGGATGGCGCCAATGTAACGGTACCGCTATGCCCGCAAACTGGGTTATAGAAGACAATGCCATGAAAGTATTTACCGGCGAAGGTAAGAAACCGGGACAAGGCGCTAATGGCGATATCCTTTACCAGAACAAAAAGTTCAAAAACTTCGAGCTTTCGGTAGACTGGAAAGCGAGCAAGATGGGAAACTCCGGTATCTTCTATTATGTACGCGAGGTACCCGGTAAACCTATTTATTATGCGGCTCCCGAAGTACAGGTGCTAGATAACGTGGACGCAACCGACAACAAATTAGCGAACCACCTAGCAGGTTCTCTATATGACATGCTTCCCGCAGATCCGAAAACAGTTAATCCTGCCGGCGAGCGGAATACGATCGTAATCCGTGTAAAAGATGGAAAAGTAACGCATACCCAAAATGGTAAGAAAGTTGTTGAGTATACTTTATGGAGCAAAGAGTGGGATGATTTGGTAGCTAACAGTAAATTCAAGAACTTCCCGGGCTTTACCGAAGGTATTTCTAAAGAAGGTTATATCGGTCTGCAAGATCATGGCTATCCGATCTGGTTCCGTAATATCAAGATCCGTGAACTAAAATAGTTCTTCGAATCTATCGTATATAAATAAAAAGCCCGGGATTCTGATAAATCACCGGGCCTTTTTATATCTGTTTAATAAGTAAGCCTAATTACTCCCACTCAATTGTCGCATTCGGTTTCGGAGACATATCGTAGCATACACGGTTCACGTTCTTCACCTCTTTCAAAATACGATCCGTAATCTTCATCAAGATAGGCCAATCAACCGGTTCGATCGTAGCGGTCATGGCATCTACCGTATTGACGGCACGGATAATCACGGGCCATTCGAAAGAACGGGCGTTATCACGTACGCCAACCGACTTAAAGTCGGGTACTACCGTAAAGTATTGCCATACCTTTTTATCCAACCCGGCGTTCTTGAACTCCTCCCGTAAGATCGCATCCGACTCACGTACCGCTTCCAGTCTATCACGAGTGATAGCGCCCAAGCAACGTACGCCCAAACCCGGTCCGGGGAACGGCTGGCGATAAACCATGTCATAAGGCAAACCTAACTCTACGCCACAAGCACGAACCTCGTCCTTAAATAATTGACGCAAAGGCTCAACCAACTCAAACTGTAAATCATCCGGCAGACCACCTACGTTGTGATGGGATTTCACCATCTTAGCCGTCTTCGTTCCACTCTCCACGATATCCGGATAGATCGTTCCTTGAGCCAAGAAATCGATTCCATCTAATTTGCGAGCTTCTTCCTCAAATACACGGATAAACTCACCACCGATAATCTTACGCTTTTGCTCCGGATCTTCCACGTCAGCTAGCTTATTCAAGAAACGATCGGTAGCGTCTACATACACCAAATTGGCATTCAACTGGTTCTTGAAGACCTCAACGACATCCTCGGACTCGCCCTTACGCATCAAACCATGGTTCACATGCACGCAAACCAATTTATCGCCGATCGCTTTCAAAAGTAAAGCGGCTACTACAGAGCTATCGACACCTCCAGACAAGGCCAGCAGAACTTTCTTATCCCCTACCTGACGCTTTACCAATTCAATCTGGTCATTGACAAAATTCGTCATATTCCAGTTTGCCTCAGCCTTGCAAGTATCGAACACGAAAGACTTGACAGCGCCCTTGATCGCCTCGACATCATCCGTAAACTCCGGCAATTTAACCTCGCACAACGCCTTATCGTGACCTGCGGCCATTACAGGAGTGCCCATCTCGTAAATACCCGGATTCACGTCGATAGCTACACCGTCGATAACATTGTTTGGGCCACCATTGATAATGATACCTTTCACGTTTGGCAAGGCTTTTAATTCCTCAACCGTGATGTCATGCGGATAAATCTCACTATAAACGCCTAACGCACGAATAGCACGAGCCAACACCGTATTCTCATGACTACCTAAATCCAAGATAACAATCATATCTTGCTTCATGTGACTTTTTAATTTTATTGATTTTACACTTTGTTATACCTAAGACAAATGTCACTCCCACTCGATGGTTGCAGGCGGCTTCGAGCTGATGTCGTACACGACTCTATTTACGCCTTTCACCTTATTGATAATCTCGTTGGAAACTTTGGCGAGGAACTCGTACGGAAGCTGCGCCCAATCGGCGGTCATAGCGTCTGTAGAAGTTACCGCACGTAAAGCTACCGTATTCTCATAGGTACGCTCATCGCCCATTACACCTACGGATTGAATCGGAAGTAAGATTACCCCAGCTTGCCAAATCTTATCGTAAAGTCCCCACTCACGCATCAATGACATATAGATATCGTCAGCGTCTTGCAGGATACGTACCTTTTCCGGCGTGATATCACCCAAGATACGGATACCCAATCCCGGTCCCGGGAACGGATGGCGCTTGATCAAATGCGGTTGCATACCCAACTCCATACCGACACGGCGAACCTCATCCTTGAAAAGAAGACGAAGCGGCTCGACGAGTTTCAAGTTCATCGTATCCGGAAGTCCACCCACATTATGATGGCTCTTGATAACCGTACCTGTGATAGAAAGCGACTCAATCACATCCGGATAAATCGTACCTTGCCCCAGCCACTTGATATCTTTCAGCTTATGCGCCTCCTCATCGAAGACATCGATAAATCCTTTGCCGATGATCTTACGTTTCTTCTCCGGTTCCGTAACGCCCGCTAGTTCTTTATAGAACTTATCTTTCGCGTTTACGCCGATCACGTTCAATCCTAAATGCTCATAATCCCTCATTACGTTCTCGAACTCATTCTTGCGCAGCAAACCATGATCCACGAAAATGCAAGTCAAGTTCTTACCGATCGCCTTATTCAGCAATACGGCCGTAACAGATGAATCCACACCGCCGGAAAGAGCCAAGATCACCTTGTCATCTCCCAATTGCTCCTTCAACTCAGCTACGGTAGATTCGATAAAGGAAGCCGGTGTCCAATCCTTGGCGCATCCGCAAATATTCAAGAAGTTATCCAGCAACTTCGTACCGTCTGTCGAATGGAATACTTCCGGATGAAACTGAACGCCCCACGTTTGCTCACCTTCCACATGGTAAGCGGCAGCCCTCACGTCGTCCGTGCTGGCGATCACCTTGAAATTATCCGGCAATACGGTAATCGTATCTCCATGAGACATCCATATCTGCGAACCCACATGGATCCCTTTCAGTAATTCATCCTCACCATCAATGTGCGACAAATTAGCACGTCCATACTCACGTGAATTAGCCGGTTCCACATTACCTCCGGATGTATAAGCTAGAAACTGCGCTCCATAACAAATACCTAAGACGGGATACTTCCCCCGTATCTCGGTCAAATCAGCCTTAAAGGCATTCTCGTCGTATACGGAATAAGGACTTCCGGAAAGGATCACACCTTTCACATCGGTAGCGTCATGCGGGAATTTGTTATAAGGAACGATCTCACAATACATATTCAACTCTCTGACCCTACGGCCGATAAGCTGGGTTGTTTGCGAGCCGAAATCAAGAATAATAAGTTTCTCGTGCATGCAATTATGATTATTTAATTGAGTGGCGCAAAGGTAGTAATAAATTCGGGAAGCATAAACACACTGGGCAAATATTCTTCCTTATCACGATACTTTTAAAGGATCTTCCCTTGTCCTATTACGCCTTTCCTCCTGAGACATTCATTATCCACCATCCATTGCACGATCGTCCACCAACTGTTACATGATCATGCAACGGATGGTGGACGATCATGCAACAGCCATTAGAAGATGAATACCTCAAGAGGAAAACCACAAATCCCCCTAAGGATCCGGCCAAGGGAAGCCATGAAAACAGCGAACCGCCCGACAACCCGGCGAGAGTTACAAACGGACAAAACAAAAAAAGCCTCGAAGCGTTCATTACAAACAACTTCGAGGCTTTCCTCCGAGGTTCCTGGCGGATTTTAAACCACCAAGATAATCTCTTTATTTCCAATTGATTAGAATATTCTTAGTTCCGCTACTGTAAAACAATTGTAAAACAAATATTCTGTTTAAATCGTTTATTAATAGTCACAAAGATAAACTGATAATTTTGATTTGCAAAGAAAAAATGGAAAGAATTATTCTATTTTTTCTTTTATAGTGAGCCTAAGCCATGATAGACAAATACTTCTGCAATGCAGCTATTTCCGCTTCAATAACCAGCTTTTGAAAGTCTTCCGGTAACTGTTCCGTATGTGACATTTCCAAAGCCTTGTAATAGTTTACTTTTGCATCATTACTACCTTTCAGGGTAATAATAACATAGCCATGACGAAGAAGATACAAGTTCATCAACAAACGGGAGGTACGCCCGTTACCATCTATAAACGGATGAATCCGCACCAATTCATCATGTAGATAGGCAGCAATAAGAACAGGATGTACCTTTTCTGCTTCCATTTGCTTGAAACGGAGAATAAAATCTTCCATCTGTTTCTCTATCAAATAAGGTTGTGGCGGCATATGTGTGCTACCTGAAATCATAACCGGAACAGTGCGATACCTTCCGGCATTCTCACGGTCTATCCCATGAAGAATAAGGGCGTGTATCTCTTTGATGGTTCGCTCGCTTATCTCTATATCTTGCTTGGCAATATCTTTAATATAGCTGATAGCTTCCGCATGATTAATAGCTTCCAAATGTTCGCGCATGGACTTACCCGAAATAGTAACACCTTCATTCACTACAAGAGCTGTTTCCTGCAATGTGAGCGTATTACCTTCTATACGGTTACTTTCGTAGGTGTATTCAATATCCAAAGCATCCTGAATCTTTTTCAAGGCTTCTTCGGGCAATGGACGTAAAGCTGATAGCTGTTCTTTCTGAACATCCACCTCTTTCAGCATAACATTTATATCTTCACTCATGGTTATTCTATTTCTTTAATTCGTTCTACTTGCTTATTCAGGAAGTAATCGGCATACGGAGAATAATTTCCTGTTTCATAAAAGGCAATCAGCCCTTTCCTGTAGTTCAGTATATCAGCATCCCTTGAAGAATAAACAGGGATAATATTTGCGTTCATCAATGCAATGCTTTCCATCATCCGGGAGGTACGCTTGTTTCCGTCAATGAAAGGTTGCAGTTTGGCAATGTTGCAATGAATATAAACGGCTCGCTCCAATGGATTTGTATATTGTTCTTGTTCATAAAGTATTTCATTCAACTTTGCCCGAATATCATGCAAATCCTTTGGCGGTATATACTCCGTGCCGCTAATACGAACAGCCCTTGTCCTTAAAAAGCCTGATTCTTCATCAGAAACCAACCCTGTAGATATGGATTGATGCACTCTGAATAAAGTACGCTCATCTATCATTTCCTGATTTTTCCCTTTATTGATATATTCCAGTTCGGAAATGAAAGTATTATATAAATTCTTCAACATCTTGGCATCCTCATATTTCTTTTCAGAGGTGATGCCATCTTTAAGCAATGCTTCTGTTTCCACATAAGTATAAGTGTTACCCTCAATTTTTCCTGAATAGTAACACCATACAACGGCTAAGTCCTTTATTTCATTTGAACGCAAATCCGATAGCTTTGCCAAAGGATGATTCAAAATGAATTGCGCTTTTTCCTGCTGCTCTTTATTAAATATCTGTTCCATTGTTTATGGTCAAATCTTGTTATTTCCTATAATACTCTTACCTTCATAATACTTAATCCTGCCTTTAAGTTCATCAATATCTTTCTTGATGGAATCAGAGATAGGAATATTATGCTTATCCAAAAAAGCAGTGAGCTTTTGAAGTTCTTCCTGCACTTCCATCTTTCGGATGCCATAATAATAGGTAGAAGTGAAATCAAATTCATCTTTGGTCATTAATACCCGTGCCACATCTTTAGGAGTGGTCTTATCGGTGATATGAATATCCCTTTCCAGCATCGAAGATATGTATTTTAAATCCGAAGCATCAGGGCTATACTGTTTTTTTAGTATATCAAAGTATGAATTAAACTTTTGTTCCTTGGTGTCCCATTCAAGTTTCACCATTCCGAAACCATGAATAGAATAAGCTATCACTTTCTTGATAAGCCCCTCCAGTTCTTTTTTACTGATACAAACACCATCTGATGCACCAGCAGAATAGCTATCAAAGAAATAAGCAGGCTCTACATTAAAGTATTGAGCTATACTTAATAATGTGTCTATTTTAGTAGAGTTTGCCTTGATAATTTTGTGCAAGCTCTGCTCTGTCATGCCCAATTCAACAGCAGCCTGTTTCATTGTTACATTTTTCTTTTCGCACAACTCCTTTATTCTTTCAAGATGAACCATACAATTGTATTTAAAAGTTAAATGCTAAACAAATAGTTTAGCTTAAATATATTATTTCTATATTTGCAGCATCAAAGGTAAGAAATAAAATTTAGTATTCAAATAATAAACAGATTTTCTAACTAAAAAAGTAGAAGCATGGAAACAGTAATTGTAACTACAGAATCCGCTATCGAAAAGATAATGGAAAGAGTATTGGATAAGAAGTTGCCAAAGCCTCCTGAATCGGATGTAGAGAAGACTTATAGTATTAATCAAGTAGCCAGAATGATGGGACGCTCACACAAGAAAATTTCAGACCTTGTGGCAGCAGGTGTACTAAAGGCTACTGCTGATAACCGAATTTTTGAGAGTTCTATTAAAGAGTACAACAACAAGTAGAGCTAATTGCTAAACTAAAAGTTGAACTAAAATTCTTTTTCATCCACCACTTGAAAGAGCAAGGTAGCGTCCCTTTGCAGAGACGCTACCCAACAAATGAACTGACATGACAATACCCAAAGAAACAAATATCTGCATATCAGAACCTAAAGAGGAAGAAGGCTTTCCTGTTTCTGTTTTTCCCAAGCCGATAAGGGAAATTATAAGTGAAACGAAAGCCACTCTGAATTATCCGGCAGACTTTATTGCTTCCGCTATTTGCTTTACCTTATCCGTAGGTATCGGCAACAATTTTGTAGCGAAGGTAAAGGAAGGCTGGAATGAACGTGCCATCTTGTACATGGCAATCATCGGACGTTCAGGAGTAAACAAAAGCCATCCGCTTAGTTTTGCCATGCAGCCATTGTTTGAACTGGATATTAAATCATCTGTAAAATATCAGAAAGAGCGAAGAGAATATGAAAAATACATTCTTGCTTGTAAAAAAGAGAAAGAAGATAAGGAGCAAGCGACAGAACCCGTATTGAAAAAGTTTATTGTGTCGGATATTACTCCTGAACGGCTTATCACCATTCATCAAGATAATAAAAGAGGAATCTGCCTGTATGTGGACGAACTGATGTCATGGCTCAAAAACTTCAATCGCTATAATAGCGGTTCGGAAGAACAATTTTGGCTGTCCGTATTCAGTGGAAAACCTATCATACTTGATAGACAAGGAAATAAGAACTCCGCATTCATCAAACATTCTTTTATATCTGTAATTGGCACGATACAAAAAGGACTGCTCAAAGAACTGGCGAAAGGGGAAAGGAGTGAGAACGGTTTTATCGACCGTATTTTGTTTGTCTTCCCACCTAATCTGAAAAAAGAGTACTGGAACGAGCTTGAATTATCCACACACATAGTTCCTCTTTGGAACTCCATTGTAAAGAAGCTAACAGATATCCAGTGTATTACAGATGAAGATGGAGAACTTGTACCTACCCAGCTTCCTTTTAATACGGAAGCCCGCACACTACTTTATCATTGGCAGCATAAGAATACAGATTTATGTAATAGCGAAATGGATGAAGTGTTAGTTGGCGTATATAGCAAGCTGGATATATATGTTATCCGCTTTAGTCTGATATTACAGCTCTCACGATGGGCTTGTGATGAAAGTGATAAAAAGGAAATAGACAGTACAAGTGTTGAAGGAGCAATCTCAATCGTTGAATATTTCCGCATTACAGCCAAAAGGGTACAAGGTATAACAAACTCATCGACTATGTTAGAACAGTTACCAACAGATAAACTTTCGTTATATAATACTTTACCTGTGGAGTTCACTACAAGCGAAGGCATTACAGTTGCTCAAAAGCAAAATATCTCGGTAGATTCATTCAAACGCTTTTTAGCAGACAAAAAAGGAAAACTATTTGAAAATGTCAAGCATGGGAGATATAAGAAGCTGATTTAATAAAGTCCGCACTTCTCACACTTTCCACATTTTGGCTTATTGTCAATTGATTATCAATAATGTATATGTGCGCATAAAAGTAGAAATCGCCACACTTTATGCCATCGTTAAAAAATGGCGAAGATAAAGATTATGACTTATCAGGAAGCTAACAACATAAGTATCAAGGACTATTTGAAATCACTGGGCATCCTGCCCGTAGTGGATAAACTTTATTACGGTATGTACCACAGCCCGTTACGGCAGGACGATACGCCCAGTTTCAAGGTGGATTACGGTGTAAACCTTTGGTGCGACTTTGGGACGGGTGAGGGCGGCTCGCTCATCGACCTTGTGATGAAACAGTACGGCTGCAATGCTTACGGGGCTATCAGCCGACTGGAACAGAGCTATTACTCCGCCAATACTTTTTCTTTTCAAGGGAAAAATATCCCCGAAAGGAATCCGGCAAGGGAGGAAAGGAAGCAACCAGCCAGCCCGGTAGAAATCCGTAGCATCCAGCCGTTACAGCATCCGGCACTCATCAATTATCTGAAAAGCCGGGGCATTGCGCCCGAAGTGGCAGCGGACTATGTGCAGGAAATGTATTACCGTGTAAACGGGAAGCCGCTTTTTGCACTCGCTTTCAAGAACGATGCAGGAGGGTACGAACTCCGCAATCCCGGCTACAAGGGCTGCACCTCTCCCAAAGACATCACACGCATACAGTTTGCAGAAAAGAAGAACGATGCCTGTTTCGTTTTCGAGGGGTTTATGGACTACCTTTCTTTCCTGACTATCCGGCATAAGAACAGCCTGGCTTATCCCTGTATCGACTGGCAGGATTACATCATCCTGAACTCGACCGCCAATGTTGATAAAGCATTATACCCGTTAGGCGAGTACGAAAAGATACACTGCCTTTTGGATAATGACGAAGCCGGGCGTAAAGCCACCCAAGCCATACAAAAGGAATACGGCTGGCGTGTGCGTGATGCCTCACACCTGTACAGCGGACACAAGGACTTGAACGACCACTTATGCCAAAAGTCCAGTCTGCCGGAGAAGCAAACACAGTCTGCCAAGCAACCGAAGCAGGAAGAGAAAAACAAACAATCTCCCGGTGAAAAAAGAAAAAGAGGCAGACGGTTGTAGTCAGGAGGACAGGCAAGGCGTACCAATGGCAAGCGGTGTAATTTAGGAGAGCAAGGTTATGTTTCGGTAGACCGAAACCCCTTGCTTTGCCTGACAGCAAAGAAAATTTCTCCCGTTGGTCGCAATTTTAAAGATACCATTCAATAAACAAAACGTATGACAGAGATAAGGAACAAATCAGGAGGCCGCCCGGCAAAAAGCCGGATAGACAAACAAAAGAGAGTAGTCAGCACGAAGCTGACCGAACTTCAATACTACGTCATTAAGAAGCGAGCCGGAGAATCCGGTCTGCCCGTCAGCGAGTACGTCCGGCAGGCGGTTGTTTCGGCAGAGATAACGCCCCGGCTGAACAGGCAAGATGCCGATACCATCCGCAAGCTGGCAGGGGAAGCCAACAATATAAACCAACTGGCGCACCGTGCCAATGCCGGAGGGTTCGCACTGGTAGCGGTGGAACTGGTGAAACTGAAAAATAGAATCGTTGAAATCATAAACCAACTTTCGGATGATTGGAAAAATAAAAAAGGGAAGCGGATTTAAGGGCTGTGTAAACTATGTGCTGGGCAAGGAACAGGCAACCTTGCTTCATGCCGAGGGAGTGTTGGCGGAAAGCAACCGGGACATCATACGTAGTTTCTGTATGCAAACCGAAATGAATCCCGACTTAAAGAAGCCAGTCGGACACATTGCGTTAAGTTATTCGGCAGTGGATGCACCCAAGCTGACGGACGAGAAGATGATACAGTTGGCGCAGGAATATATGCATGAAATGAAAATCACCGATACGCAGTATATCATCGTGCGCCACCAAGACCGGGAGCATCCGCACGTGCATATCGTGTTCAATCGGATAGACAACAACGGAAAGACCATATCCGATAAAAACGATATGTACCGGAACGAGCAGGTTTGCAAGAAACTGAAAACCAAACACAGGCTTTACTTTGCTGTTGGTAAAGAACAGGTAAAGCAACACCGTTTGAGAGAGCCGGACAAATCAAAATACGAGATTTACACGGCAGTAAAGAATGAAATCGGTAAATCCAAGAACTGGCAACAGCTACAACGGCAGTTAGCTGAAAAAAGTATTAGCATTCAGTTCAAGAACAAAGGGCAGACGGATGAAATACAGGGCATTTCCTTTTCCAAAGGTGAACACACGTTCAAGGGCTCGGAAATAGACCGGAATTTCAGCTATCCCAAACTGGATAAATATTTCGGGGATGCAGGACTGACTACTGCCGGAAGCAACAGGCAGACGGTTGGTGAATCCATTCGGGAGCCAGCACCCATGCCCGGCAAAGCGGATAATTCATTTGTCACAGGTTTGGGCGGTCTGTTTTCCGCTTCACCCTCTCCGGCTGATGAAACGCCCGACAATCCCGATTTGAGAAAGAAGAAGAAAAAGAAACGACAATTTAAGTTATAAACGTATGGAAGACAATTTGATTTTAGAGGGGCTTCTCTCTATGGTTAC
>NZ_FR885251.1:0-45571 GCF_000436315.1 Parabacteroides sp. CAG:2
CATAATTATGTAATGATAATTTGTTACTTTTGCGACTCAATATAAATGCTTAACAACAATGGACGTTGCCATTATTAAATATAATGCCGGAAACATCTACTCGGTAGATTACGCTTTGAAGCGGTTGGGCGTTACCCCGATCATCACGGCTGATCCGGAATTATTAAATAAAGCGGATAAGGTTATCTTTCCCGGAGTAGGTGAAGCTTTCACGACCATGGAGTATTTAAGGGAGCATAAATTGGATCAGGTGATCTTGAACCTAAAGCAACCGGTACTCGGGATATGCCTCGGCATGCAATTGATGTGCATGCGTTCGGAGGAGGGAAACGCGGATTGCTTGGGGATCTTCCCTACGGAAGTGAAACGTTTCATTCCGCGAAAGCATGAGGACAAGGTTCCTCACATGGGTTGGAATACCTTGACAAACGTTAAAAGCGGCCTATTCAATGAGCGATTGGAGAACAAATTTGTTTACTTCGTACATAGTTATTATGTACCTGTAAATGAATATACGGCGGCTACGACCGATTACATCCTTCCGTTCAGCGCCGCTTTACATAAGGACAACTTCTACGCAACACAGTTCCATCCGGAAAAAAGTGGATCGGTAGGAGAGGTTATATTGAAAAACTTTTTAAAGATATGATTGAGCTTATTCCCGCTATAGATATAATAGATGGCAAATGCGTCCGGTTGACGCAAGGAGATTACGCGACCAAGAAGGTTTACAACGAAGATCCTCTGGAGGTAGCCAAGATGTTCGAGGGTAACGGCATCCGGCGTTTGCATGTGGTAGATTTGGATGGAGCCCGTGAGGGACGCATCATCAACTACCGTATCCTTGAGCGGATAGCGACCCGGACTTCCTTGATCATTGATTTCGGAGGAGGCTTGAAACAAGAGGATGATCTGGAGATCGCCTTCGAAAGCGGTGCCCAGATGGTAACCGGGGGTAGTATCGCCGTGAAGAACCCGGAAATGTTCACCTCTTGGATCAGTAAGTTCGGTAGCGAGAAAATCATATTAGGGGCCGATGCCAAGGAAAAGAAGATCGCCATCAGCGGTTGGGAGGAAACGACCAGCCAAGAGTTGATTCCTTTTATCAAAGGATATTACGACAAGGGGATTACCAAGGTGATCTGCACGGATATCGCACGGGATGGTATGCTGCAAGGCCCGGCTATCGATTTATATAAAGAGATACGGGACGAGATCCCCTTCCTTTATATCATAGCGAGCGGTGGCGTAAGCTCGATCGAGGATATTGAGAAATTATCTGAGGCTGGGATTCCCGCTGTCATTTTCGGCAAGGCCATTTATGAGGGGAAGATCCAGTTGAAAGATTTACTTCGTTTTACTTGAAATAATAAGATAGATATATGCTAGCCAAGAGAATTGTTCCCTGTCTGGATATAAAGGATGGAAAGACCGTAAAAGGCATCAACTTCGTGAACTTTCGCGACGCTGGAGACCCCGTGGAGTTGGGCGCCCAGTACAGCCGTGAAGGGGCCGACGAATTAGTGTACTTGGATATTACCGCCTCACACGAGGGGCGAAAGACTTTCACCGAACTGGTAAAGCAAGTGGCGGCCCATATCAGCATCCCTTTTACCGTGGGTGGAGGTATCAACGAATTGAAGGACGTGGATCGTTTGCTTAGCGCTGGCGCCGATAAGGTCTCGATCAACTCGGCGGCTTTACGTAACCCGGCATTAATCGAGGAGATCGCCAAGAACTTTGGTAGTCAGGTATGCGTAGTCGCTATCGACGCTAATTTTGAGAACAATGACTGGCTATGCTATCTAAACGGAGGGCGTGTCCCGACGGATAAGTATTTGTTTCAATGGGCCTCGGAAGCGGAAAGCCGTGGCGCCGGCGAGATCCTTTTCACCAGTATGACGCACGATGGCGTAAAAGACGGATACGCGAACGACGCTCTGGCTAACAGACGAATACGCGGTCGACGCTCTGGCTACCTTGGCCGATACGTTGCATATCCCGGTTATCGCCTCCGGTGGAGCGGGAAAGATGGAACATTTCCGGGATACGTTTTCCAACGGGAAAGCGGGCGCGGCTTTAGCGGCCAGCGTTTTCCATTTCGGCGAGATACGGATTAGCGACTTGAAGCAATACCTCAAGGACGAGGGGATCAATGTAAGGATATAACACATTATATATAAAGATGAAATTAGATTTCGAGAAAATGGGCGGATTAATACCCGCTATCGTACAAGACAACAACACGAGTAAGGTATTAATGTTGGGCTTCATGAATCAAGAAGCTTATGATGAGACAGTAAGTACGGGTAAGGTTACATTCTTTAGCCGCACGAAAAACCGTTTGTGGATGAAGGGAGAGAGTAGCGGAAATACGTTGCAGGTGGTTAGCATCACGGCGGATTGCGACAACGATACATTATTGATCAAGGCGATTCCAGCCGGACCGGTTTGTCATACGGGAGCGGATACTTGTTTCGGCGAGAAGAACGTAGAGGATATCATGTTCTTGAAATACTTGCAGAACTTCATCGAGCGTCGCCGTCAAGAAATGCCGGAAGGTTCCTATACGACTACCTTATTCCAGAAAGGCGTGAATCGCATGGCCCAGAAAGTCGGCGAAGAAGCGGTAGAGACCGTTATCGAGGCGACCAACGGAACCGAGGACGGCTTCATCTATGAGGCATCCGACTTGGTTTACCACTTAATCGTATTATTGACAAGCAAGGGACTTCGTCTGGAAGACCTCGCCCGTGAATTAAAGAAAAGACATAAAGGTTGATAAATTCTATGGAAGAAGATATTCTACTCAAATTAGAGAACGTGGAGATATGCCGTGAGGAAAACAGGGTATTACACGACGCATGCCTCACGCTTCGTAACGGAGAGTTCGTATATGTGATCGGGAAGGTAGGCTCCGGTAAAAGCAGCCTGCTCAAGTCCTTGTATTGCGAGATACCGATCTTGCGAGGCGAGGCACGTATCATGGATTACAACCTCACCAAGATGAAGCGGAAGGATATCCCTTATTTGCGTAGGAAACTAGGTATCGTCTTCCAAGATTTCCAATTGTTGACCGACCGTTCCGTCTCCAAGAATCTGGAATTCGTGCTGAAAGCCACCGGATGGAAAAAGAAAAGCGAGATCAAGGAACGGATAGACAACGTGCTCCGTCAGGTAGGCATGCAAGACAAAGGCTATAAAATGCCGCATGAGCTATCCGGCGGGGAACAACAACGTATCGTTATTGCCCGTGCCCTTCTGAACAACCCCAAGTTGATACTGGCGGATGAGCCGACCGGCAACTTGGACCCGGAGACGAGCGGACAAATCGTACAACTCTTACACGACATCTGCCAGCAGGGAACGGCGGTGATTATGACCACTCATAACTATACGATCGTGCATAATTATCCTGCCCGCATAGTAAAATGCGAGAATGCCTGTCTAAGTGATGTCAGAGAATAATTTTTTTGTAACTTTGCGGTCGCATTCGATTGAAAAAGAAAACAATTTAATATAGAACAAAAGAAGATGAAAGTTTTAAAGTTTGGCGGTACTTCTGTGGGATCTGCACAGAGAATGAAAGATGTAGCGAAACTGATCACGGGAGACCGTAAGATCGTTGTATTGTCAGCCATGTCGGGTACAACCAACTCGTTAGTCGAGATTTCCGACTACCTGTACAAAAAGAACCCAGACGGAGCGAATGAGATCATCAACAAGCTTGCCATGAAATATATGGGCCATGTTGAGGAACTATACAGCACCGAGGAATATAAACAGAAGGCCAAAGAACTGATAAAATCTCATTTCGAATATATCCGTACGTTCACGAAGGATCTGTTTACCTTGTTCGAGGAAAAGGTTGTCTTGGCACAAGGAGAGTTGATCTCTACGGGTATGATGAATCTTTATTTGAACGAATGCGGCGTGAAATCCGTATTGATCCCGGCTTTGGATTATATGCGTACGGATAAGAACGCGGAACCGGACCCTGTCTATATCAAAGAGAAATTGGTGAAATTACTCGCTGATAATAAGGATGCTGATCTATACATCACACAAGGTTATATCTGCCGCAACGCTTACGGCGAGATCGATAACCTACAACGAGGTGGTAGCGACTATAGCGCATCCTTAATCGGCGCGGCTATCGGTGCGGAAGAGATCCAGATCTGGACAGACATCGACGGTATGCACAATAACGACCCTCGTATCGTACAGGGAACGTCTCCAGTCCGTCAATTGCATTTCGAGGAAGCTGCCGAATTAGCTTATTTCGGAGCCAAGATCCTTCACCCGACTTGTATATTGCCGGCTAAATTGAACAACATCCCGGTTCGTTTGTTAAATACGATGCAGCCGGACGCTCCGGGTACATTGATCTCAAACGCTATCGAAAAAGGTAAGATCAAAGCGGTCGCCGCCAAAGACAATATTACCTCTATCAAGATCAAGAGCGGACGTATGTTGCTAGCTACAGGTTTCTTGCGTAAGGTATTCGAGACTTTCGAGAACTACCAGACTCCGATCGACATGGTTACGACTTCCGAAGTGGGTGTCTCCGTTACGATCGATAACCGCAAGCATCTGGAAGAGATCGTTGACGATTTGAAGAAGTACGGAACCGTGACCGTAGACGAGGATATGGTTATCGTTTGCGTGGTTGGCGACCTAGAATGGGATAACATCGGCTTCGAGGCTCGTATCGTACAAGCTATGAAGGATGTCCCGGTCCGTATGATCTCCTACGGAGGAAGCAACTACAACGTCTCCTTGCTGATCAAGGCCTCGGACAAGCAGAGAGCGCTGCAAGCTCTAAGCGATCATTTATTTAACAACAAATAAAAACAAACGAGGGCGGCCTTTTACAGACTGCCCTTATTTATCTTTATATAATTTCGTATAATATGCTCAAAGGAACATTTCCTGTAGAAAAGTTCAAGCAGCTTTCTACGCCTTTTTATTATTATGATGTCAAGCTATTGCAAGACACATTAGACGTAGTAAAAACCGAATCCGGGAAATATGGTTACCACGTGCATTATGCCGTGAAAGCGAATGCCAATCCCCGTATCCTTTCCATCATAGCGGCAAACGGCCTTGGCGCAGACTGCGTAAGTGGCGGCGAGGTACAGGCAGCTTTAGATGCCGGTTTTCCTGCCGATAAGATTGTCTTTGCCGGTGTTGGCAAAGCGGATTGGGAGATCAACCTAGGACTGGACAATGATATTTTCTGCTTTAACGTGGAATCTGCCGTTGAGCTGGGAATCATCAATGAGCTGGCGGCCGCTAAAAATAAAGTAGCCTCTATCGCCCTTCGTATCAACCCGGAAGTGGATGCCCATACGCATGCCAAGATCACGACGGGTATGAAAGAGAATAAATTCGGTATCAACCTTAGCCAATTAGGAGGTGTACTGGATAAATTAAAGGAGATGAAGAATGTGAAGTTGATCGGTATCCATAGCCATATCGGTTCACAGATCACGGATATGTCTAGCTTCCGCAATTTGGTAATTCGTTTCAACGAGATACAGGAAGAACTGGAAGCTCATGGGGTTACAGTGGAGAACCTAAACTTCGGAGGTGGATTAGGTATCGATTACTATCACCCGAATCATTTATCGATCCCGGCTTTCGATAACTATTTCGCGGCCATTCATAAACTGCTTCAAGTACGTCCGGGTCAACAGGTACATTTTGAGCCGGGACGTTCGATCGTCGCTCAATGCGGAACATTAATCTCTAAGGTATTATATGTCAAGGAAGGAGAGACGAAGAAATTCGCTATCCTTGATGCAGGTTTCACGGAATTGATCCGCCCGGCGATGTACGACGCTTATCACCGTATCGAGAACATCAGCAGCGATGAGGCAGTAGAGACTTACGATGTAGTGGGCCCTATCTGTGAGTCATCGGATGTATTCGGTAAGGATGTAGAGTTGAATAAGGCTCATCGTGGCGACTTGATCGCCCTTCGTTCCGCCGGCGCTTATGGCGAGGTCATGGCCTCCCAATACAACTGCCGCCATTTACCGAAAGCCTATTATTCCGATACGATATAATAAAGAGGTAATAGCGCTTCGCTACTATACCAATATACCCATGCGAATACGTTTTAGGTATCGCATTGGTATATTGTCGTTTTAGCACATTGACATTTAATACATTGGTACATTATTATGTTTCTACTCAATACTACAGAGCTTTTCCTTTTGGGGATCTCTTTGATAGGGTTCGTTATCTTATCTCTTTATTATCTGATCGCTTATGCCCGCCTTTTACGTGCGTCAAGACGAACGGATGATACCTTAGAGGAAGGTAATAAACTCCCCGTATCCATCATCATATACGCTAAAAATGATTCTGAGAACCTCAAGAAACACCTTCCAGCGTTACTTACACAAGATTACCCTGAATATCAGGTAGTCGTTATCAACGATGGCTCAAGCGACGATACTGACGATACGCTAAAGTTCTTTCAAAATGAGTATAAACATTTGTATCATACTTACGTCCCCTCGGACGCTCGCTACCTAAGCCGCCGTAAACTGGCGTTTACCCTAGGCGCGAAAGCGGCCAAATACGATATTCTTCTATTCACGGAGGCGAATTGCCAACCGCTCAACGATCAATGGTTATCTGCCATGGTTGGTGGATACACACCCGAGACCAGTATTGTCTTGGGCTACTGCAAATACAGCAACTACAAGGGATTCTTTCATAAGTTGATCGCCTATGATAACTTATTGACGGGTTTACGTTATCTATCTTCCGCCCTCTCCCATCACCCATATACCGGAAACGGACGAAATTTATCTTATCGGAAAGAGTTATTCTTCAAGCATAAAGGTTACTACCAATCCTTGAACTTGCATGCGGGAGACGATGACTTATTCATCAACGAAGCCTCGACCAAGGAGAATACGAAAGTAATCTACACTCCGGACAGCCTAACGGAAATGGATCAAATCGAACGTTTTGGAATCTGGAAAGAGATGAAGGTTTCCCGTGCCGCCACTCAACGGTATTACAAAGGAAGCGCCTTGACATTCTATCATCTCGAATCCACTTGTTTCTTCCTTTTCCAAGTATCGGTTATCGCTACGGTTGTGATCGGATTACAGGGCAACTGGCTAATCTCCTTGATCGCCGTATTATTATATTTGATACGTTTTATAATCAAGGCGAGCGTTTTCGGCAAATCGGCTCGAATGCTTCAACAAAGCCCTACTATCGGTTGGTTATTCCTGTTGGAGTTTATTCAACCCATATTCAATGGATATGTCCGTATTTACCGGCTTTTCAGAAGTAGGAAGGATTATACGTTCCGGTTGGAGAATTAATAATGATGAGCACCCTCATAGGATATCTCTTCTTCCGCCACTTTGGGAAGTTCTTCCTCCTCTAATAGCGGGTAGGCTGGGGTAAACTTCGCATGATAGGTAGATTCCAAATACGTCTTTTCCAATAAACGGACGACATTTTCTAAAGTAGCTTGCCGTTCTTTGGGTTTAAGCTGGCATTCCCAGATCACCATCGTATTCCAGCCCATCGCTCGTAATTCCTCACGTACACGGGCATCCCGGGCTTTATTCCGGTTTAGTTTCTCGGTCCACCACTCTACCCGGGTACGGGGAGGACGAAATTCCGGGCAACCCTCGTGCCCATGCCAGAAACAGCCGTTCACGAAGATAGCGGTCTTATATTTACGCAATACGATATCAGGGGTACCGGGAAGGCGCTTTACATTCACACGAAAGCGAAAGCCACAATGGAACAGGTATTTACGGACTATAATCTCGGGCTTTGTATTCTTGCCCTTAATCATAGACATGATATAGCTACGCTTTTCTTTAGAGATAAGATCTGTCATATCAATCCGGCAAAACTAGAATGTATGCCAAAGATACGGCTTTTATTCAAAACGGATACTCTTGGCCGGATCAATCTTCGTAATCAAATAGGAAGGTCCTAACATCATCAACATGGAGGCGGCCAATGTCCCTATATTCAAAAGGAACAGTGAAAATAGGCTCAGATCGATAGGCACGGCATCCAAATAATAAATAGAAGGATCTAATTGGATAATGTGGAAATGAGATTGAAGCAAACAAAGAGAGATACCGATGATATTCCCCCACAACATTCCTTTGCCGATCAAGAAGAAAGAGACATACAAGAAGATCTTGCGAATACTGTTATTATTTTGTCCCAAGGCTTTTAGGATTCCGATCATATTGGTACGCTCTAAGATTATGATCAATAATCCGGAGATCATGGTAAACCCTGCGACGGAAAGCATCAGCGCCAAGATAACCACCACATTGATGTCCAGCACATCCAGCCAATTAAAGATCATCGGGTTCAACTCCTTGATCGAGCGGGCGTAGAACGTATTGCCATTTCGGTCTTGCCGTTCCGTCAGATCGAAATAAACATCCTCGGCCACTTGGTCCAAACGATCATAGTCATCCACTTGCAACTCCAGTCCGCTTACTTGATCTTTATCCCAACCGTTCAAGCGGCGTATCTGCTTAATATCAGCAATTACGAACATCTTGTCATAATCAAGGAAACCCGTCTCATAAATCCCCGTGATCGTGAACTTACGGGCACGCACGTCATCTTGCACAAAATAAGTCAGGAAAGAATCCCCGACCTTTAGTCCTAGCAGATCTGACAAATACTTGGAAATAATAACATCCGTAGAGTTCTTATCCGGCTGGATCGTAAAAATCTCGCCCTCTTTTAAATTTTCCTTGAAGAAAGTCCAGTCATAATCCGTATCCACCCCTTTCAAGACAATACCTTGAAAATCTTGGTCAGTCTTCAAGATGCCTAGCTTCGTCGCAAATTTCTCGACATGGCGAATACCGGGGAATGCATCGAGCGCATTCAATAAAGTATCGCTAACCGCTATCGGCTGCGACTCATAGGAAGAATTACTATCGAAATTCGTGATCTGGATATGCGAGCCGAAACCGATCACCTTGTTCCGGACCTCTTTCTTAAAGCCTATCACGATCGCCACCGAAAGGATCATCACCGCCAATCCCAAAGCGATCCCGATCATGGCAATACGAACAGCGGGAGGAGTAACCTCACGATCCCCCTCCTTGCTGAAATGTATCTTTTTGGCGATAAATAGCTCTAAATTCATTTATAACATTCTTCCCGGATAAGCTTCCAACGCCTTTGATAACACCGTCAAAGCTTTCGCAAGATCTTCCTTTTTCAAAACATAGGCCATACGAACCTCATTCTTACCAAGTCCCGGTGTCGTGTAAAAACCCGACGCCGGTGCCATCATGACCGTCTGACCCTCGTATTCAAACTCTTCCAAACACCAAGCGCAGAACTTATCGGCATCATCCACCGGAAGTTTAGCCACCGTATAGAAAGCGCCCATCGGTATGGGAGAATAAACGCCGGGAATACGGTTCAAGCCATCGATCAAGCATTTACGCCGTTCCACATACTCGTCATAAGTCTCACGGGCATACTCCTCGGAAGCATCCAAAGAGGCCTCGGCTGCGATCTGTCCGATCAAAGGCGGGCTTAAACGAGCTTGGCAGAACTTCATGACGGCACTACGCACTTCGGCATTTTTCGTAATCAACGCACCGATACGGATACCGCATTCCGAATAGCGTTTGGAGACAGAATCGATCAATACCACGTTCTGCTCGATACCTTCCAGATGACAAGCCGAGATATACGGGGAACCGGTATAGATAAACTCCCGGTATACCTCATCCGAGAAAAGATAAAGATCATATTTCTTTACGATATCCCGGATTTGATTCATCTCACGACGCGTATACAAATAACCCGTAGGATTGTTCGGGTTACAGATCAGGATCGCTTTGGTACGCTCATTGATCAACTCCTCGAATTTCTCTACTTTCGGAAGAGAAAATCCTTCCTCTATCGTAGTCGTCACTGTCCGGATCACGGCTCCTGCCGAGATAGCGAATGCCATATAATTAGCATAAGCAGGTTCCGGTACGATAATCTCATCACCCGGATTCAAGCAGCTCAAGAAGGCAAACAAAACAGCCTCCGAACCACCGGTAGTGATGATAATATCGTCAGCCGTAAGATTAATATCATACTTTTTATAATATCCAACCAACTTCTCGCGATAACTGCGATATCCCTGACTAGGGCTATATTCCAACACCGTACGATCGACATTACGGATCGCGTCGAGTGCCGCTCGCGGAGTGGGAAGGTCAGGCTGACCGATATTCAGGTGATACACATGAACTCCTCTCTGTTTGGCAGCATCGGCCAATGGAGCCAGCTTCCGGATCGGGGAAGCGGGCATTTCGACTCCTCTTTGTGAGATGTTGGGCATTACTATCTTATATTTATTCGTTTTGAGGGGCAAAGATAGTAAAATTATTAATCAAATACCCGGTCTTGGCGAATCTTTACTAGCGTGCATCGTAGATACAAAAGCATTCGGATCGATCTCTTTTACCTCATCTTTCAAGCGGGGCATGTCCTTACGCTCGGCAATCGTAAAGATAATCTCGGTCTCATGTCCCTCGTACATGCCTTTACCATGGATAAATGTTCCTCTCATACCCATTTTATCGACAATCAAATCACGCATTTCCTTTGTCTTTCGGGAAACGATAAAGACAGCACGGTTCGGGTTCTCCGTCTGGAACATCTCCACGATCTTTCCATATACGAAAATAGTAAACCAAGAATACAAAGGTACCGCCCAATCCTTAAATACGATCAAGCCCAACAATACGACTGCGGAATCCAATACGATGATCATATTGCTGACCTTCAAGTTGGAGTCATTAGCGATCACACGTGCCAATACATCCGTACCGGCACTCGTACTTTGCGCCCGGAAAATACAAGTCACACCCAATCCTAAAATAGCTCCACCGTAAAAGGCGGCGATAAAGGCATCGTTCTCCACCAATGGATCGGTAAGGAAATAAGATAATGAGTCGGTAAATATAGAGATCAGCAAGAAAGTAACGATCGTCTTCGGGCCGGAAGACAATCCGATCTTTTTCATCGCCAAAATCATCAACGGGATATTGAAGCAAAGCGCCGTCGCACCCATCGGCAAACCATCCGGGAAGAACGGGAACAAATCTTTCGTCACATAGTGGATTACGATAGAGATACCATACACACCTCCCGGTACGATTTTGTAAGGCGCTAGGAAAAGCACGTAACTAAGTGCCTGCAAAAATGAACCTACCACGATTAAGGAGTAGTCCATTACATTTCTCTTCAAAGTAGCATTAGAAGGGACTAAAAGTTGTTGTGTTGTCATGACTCGAATTAAGCGTTATTTGTAAAACGCCGCAAACTTACACAATCTTCTTCGATTTATACGCGAGCCTAAAAAAAAAGTATCCCCACTATTTACCTTTTGACAGGAAATAGTGGGGGACACACTCTTATATAGTATAAATTACTTACTTGCGTTATCCGCTAAGTACACTTCCGGGAACGTATTAACACCCAGCGTACGGTTGTTATTGTTCGTGATGTTCAATAAAGTAACATACTTACGATATTGATCCGGGCTCAAAGCCTTCTTCATCAACTTCAAGTTACCGTAAACCGCCTGATACATCTTCTTGTCCTGCAATTTAGCGCTAGCTTTTACGCTCGCGTTCTGCATCTCGATGAAATATTCGTTGATGTTAGCTACCTCGTCCAACTGACTCGGAGTCAATTGCAAATAGTTCGCTAACTTCTCTGTACTTACCACAAACGGTTCTCTACTCAAACTCGGTTTCTGAGCGAAGCTCATTGTCGCACACATCAATAAGGCTGCGACTGCCATTCCAAAACGTTTCATAATACCTAAAAACCTTAAATTGTTAAACCTAAACAAAAACCTTAAAAACACATAGCCCAATCACATTGGCTTAATTACTTCTCAGCCAAATAACTGTCCAAAAGCGGATTAGAAACCTTATCTTCCTGATTAGCGCGAGTCACATTAATCAACGCTACATATTTACGATATTGATCTTTAGTCAATGCACGTTTCATCAGTTTCAAATTACACAACAATGCGTTGCGAGTTTCTTCCGGTCTTGCGTTATTGCAAAGCGCTTCCGCAGACAGGGGTTGACCTAATTGATTCTCGAAGTAAGTATTAATCTCTGACACCTCAGCGATCTGGTTTGCGTCAAGCTGCAAATATCTGCTTAGCTTATCGAAACTCATACTCTTTGAATCACTAACCTTTTGAGCGAAGCTCATTGTCGCTACCATCATTAAAGCGACTACCATCATACCTAAACGTCTCATAATACCTAAAATTTAAACCTAAACTAAGACCTTAACTAATAAATGCGGCGTTTCCGCATCTTCTATCTTTCTCTTTTTGTTACTGCAAATATAACAGTATGTTTTATAACATTGTTCTTCAATACGGTTAATTTTTGCAAACAATTGACGTTATTGATATATATCAAGGCATATAGCAATCATTTTGTAATACATATTACGATAAACACTATCTATTTCATCATAGACACCGTTTATAAACAAGCAAAAGCCTAGATATATTCTTATACAAGCCTAGCTGTATTCTTATACGATACCATATCTATTCTATAATCTCCGTCGTGGATTATACAAACCACAGCGTGATCTATAAAAACCACGACATGATCTATACAGACCACGACGTGGTTTATAGAATAGATACAGTCACAAGATACTTTTTATGCAATAGCTTGATACTTTACATCTATCCTTTACTTATTTATCGGCTAGATAAACATCGGGGAAGGAAAGCCCGCTCGTCATCCGGTTATTATTGTTCGTTACGTTGATCAAAGCCACGTATTTCCGATATTGATCGGTGCTTAACGCCTTTTTCATCAACTTTAAGTTGCCAAATACGGCTTGCCGCATCCGTTTATCCCGCATTTTATGACTTCCCCTCAAGCCCTCGCTTTGCTTTTCCCTAAAATAATCGTTGATCATCGCTACCTCATTAATCTGGCTGGGACGTAATTCCAGATAGCTTACCAATTGGCCCACATTGACTACAAACGGTTCTTTATGTAAGCTCGATTCCTGCGCGAAACTCATTGTCACACTTACCAACAAGGCTGACATAGCCATTACTAAACGTTTCATACTACCTATTCCTTTCATTTGTTAAACCTTAAAAACCTATTTCTCTGTGATCTTTGATACAAATATAGGGTGAGGTTTCCCGCTAGAAAAGGAAGAATCGACGAAGTACGCCGTAGGTTTAGACGAAACCGGGAATCAAGCGGATCAAGAAATCAGCTTATTCCTCTCGTACGAGGCTTTTACCAAGCGGATATAGACGAATAAGGAAAGAAGGCAACAAACCGCCCCGACTCCGTAGGCGGTAGCCAGATTGGCACGGGTAGCGATAAAGCCGGCGGATAACATCCCGATCCCCATCCCGAAATCGAAAGAGGTCAAGTAGGTGGAGGTAGCCGTACCGCGCATATGGTGCGGAGCGACATTCACGAAAAGACATTGAAAAGCCGGTACACTCACGCCAAAACCGATACCGATCGCCAAGGCGCAAGCGAAAAAGACAAACGATGTATGTACGGTAGCGAACACGGAAAACGAGATCGCTAAAGAGACCAAGGATACGATGGACACGACATGGATCTTGCCATGGTCCACTAACCGTCCGGAAATCAAACGGGCCGTCCCTACACCGATCGCCATAAATATAAAGAAGTAGCCGGGGTCCGGCACCTCGATCTCTTTACCATATAATACCACGAACGAGAGCAACATCCCATAAGGTATAGCGACCAGCAAATAGGCCAAGGCCGCAGGAAGCGCTTTCACCAAGATAAAACGATCCAACGAGAAGGCCGGACGAGGCACTTTCTCCCGTTTCGGATAACGGATCAGCCCGACGGAGCCGATCCCGACCAAGGCGATCACCAAAGCGACCCCTATAATCCAGAAGAACCCCTGCCGGTCGTACAACCCGACCGCAACCAAAGGGGCCAAAGACATCGCGAGATTGATCGTCAATCCGTAAAAGCCCATGCCTTCTCCCCTTCGCTTGGAAGGGATCACGTCTATCGTAATCGTATTGCCGGAAACAGAGGTCAGTCCCATGAACCCGCCTTGGATGAAACGAACCGCCATGATCGTATAGACCGTCATGGCAAACCAATAACCGGCGAACAGACAGGCGAATATCGTGAAGGCGAATACATATAACGGTTTGCGGGAGAAACAATCTACCAGATATCCCGAGAACGGGCGCACGCACAGCAAGCCGATCGTATAGCTAGACAAGACCATCCCCACCTCAGACGTGCTGATGCCCAATTCCTCTACCAGATAGACCGGCATAGTAGGCATCAACATATAAAAGGCGAAATTCATCAAGAAGTAAGAGATACAACATTGGACGAAATTCCGGTTCCAAAGTACAGGTTTAGTCTCGCTCATTCCTCTTTATTACTTATGCCAGCTCGCTCAACTCCAGCCAGCGCATCGTTTTCTCGTCGATCTCTTCCATGACTTGGGTGATCCGTTGAGATTTAGCCATGAGCTCGTCCGTAGACAAAGTACCACTGCTCATAGCGGTCTCCAACTCCGCTTTCTCTGCCTCCAAAGCCGGTATCTCCTCCTCTAAGGCCTCGAACTCTTTCCGCTCCTTGAAAGTGAGTTTTTTCTTTTGCTCATTGACAGGACGAGACGGTTTCTCCGGAGCCGGGTTTTGTCTCGCTTGCAAAGCAGCCTCCGCCTCTTTTTCCAGTTGGTCTTGCACGTCTTTCCAATCCCGGTACTGCGTATAGTTGCCGGGGAAATCCTTGATATCGGCGTTACCCCGGAAAACCAGCAGGTGATCTACCACCTTATCCATAAAGTAACGGTCGTGGGAAACGACGATAGCGCACCCCTTGAAGTTACGAAGGTATTCCTCCAATACGTTCAAGGTCACGATATCCAGATCATTGGTCGGCTCATCGAGCACCAAGAAGTTCGGGCTACGCATCAATACCGTACATAAATACAGGCGACGTTTCTCCCCACCGCTCAATTTATAAACGTAACTATGCTGTTTCTCCGGCGTGAACAGGAAATAGTTCAAGAACTGGGACACTCCCATCTTCTGTCCGTTACCCAAATCCACGTATTCGGCGATCGCCTGCACCACGTCGATCACTTTCATTTGCTCATCGAACTTCAAGCCCTCTTGACTATAATAGCCAAAGCGAACGGTCTCGCCCACATCGAAATGGCCGCTATCAGGAGCCACCTCCCCCATCAGCATCTTGATAAAGGTAGATTTGCCCGTACCGTTATTCCCGACAATACCCATCTTCTCGTAACGGGCGAAAATATAGTTGAAATCCTCCGTAATCTTCAAGTCACCGAAACGTTTGCTTACATTCACCGCCTCGAAAATCTTCGAACCAATGTAAGAAGCCTTTACGTCCAAGTTCACCTTTCCGGTATCCCGTTGTTGCTTCGCTTTCTTTTCCAGCTCATAAAAGGCATCGATACGGTACTTCGCTTTCGTGCCCCGTGCCTGCGGCTGGCGGCGCATCCAATCCAGTTCCGTACGGAGAAGATTCTTCGCACGCTCCACGTCGGCGTTCATCGCCTCGACACGCTCTTGGCGTTTCTCCAGATAATAACTATAATTACCTTTATACGAATAGATTTGTTTATTATCGATCTCGATGATCTCACTACAAACACGATCCAAGAAGTAACGGTCGTGCGTCACCATCAAGATACTGATATTGGCCCGGCTCAGATAATCTTCCAGCCACTCGGTCATTTCCAGATCCAAATGGTTCGTCGGCTCATCCAAGATAATCAATTCAGGGTCCGTGATCAAGACATTCGCCAAGGCTACCCGTTTCAACTGTCCTCCGGACAATTCCCCGATCTTCTGATTGAAGTTATGAATCTTCAACTGCCCGAGGATTTGTTTCGCTTTCTGCTCATAATCCCACGCCTTGAAGCTATCCATACGGGTAAGGATGTCCTCCAGATTCGAGTGCTCCTCTTTCGTCATCGCCTCCTCGTACTCAGCTATCAACTGGACAGTCTCGTTCTTCGAGTGGAAGCAAGCCTGTAGCACGGTCAGTTCTTCCGGATAAGAAGGTGATTGCTCCAAATACCCGACCCGCAGGTCTTTCCGGAAAACCACCTCACCCGAGTCGTAATCCTCCTTACCACCGATAATATTCAATAAGGTAGTCTTACCCGTCCCGTTTTTGGCGATCAACCCGATCTTCTGTCCTTGCGCGACTCCGAACGTTATATCCTCGAAAAGAACCAAATCACCGAAGCTCTTGGTCAGCTTATCTATCTGAAGGTAACTTATCATGTTTTCTAATTTAAATTCAAATCGGAAGGCAAACTTACACAAAATCCTCGAATTTTAAGCTTTTCTCCGTACCTTTGGTGGAAGAATAAGAAAAACACCATGAATGTTAGAATAGATGAAAGTTGGAGAAAACGTCTGCAAGAAGAATTTGACAAGCCTTATTTCGAGCAATTGGTGACATTTGTCAAAAACGAATATAAGCAAGCGCACGTACTTCCTCCCGGGCCCCAGATATTCCATATATTTAACGCATGCCCGTTTGAGAAGGTAAAAGTCGTTATCTTGGGACAAGACCCCTATCCTAATCCGGGACAATACTACGGGGTCTGCTTCTCGGTACCCGAGGGCGTGGCGATTCCCGGCTCCTTGATGAATATATTCAAAGAGATCCACGATGATCTCGGAAAACCGATCCCTTCCTCCGGGAATTTGGATCGTTGGGTAAGCCAAGGCGTATTCCCGATGAATTCCGTTCTCACAGTCCGTGCCCACCAAACAGGTTCGCACCGGAACAGAGGATGGGAAACATTCACGGATGCCATTATCAAGAAATTAAGCGACGAACGGGAAAATCTAGTATTCATGTTATGGGGCAGTTACGCTAAAGCCAAGATTTCCCTTATCGATACGAGCCGACATTTGGTCCTAACGACCGTACATCCATCTCCCCGCTCCGCCGAATATGGTTTCTTCGGTTGTAAGCATTTCAGTAAGGCTAATGATTTCTTACGGGGTAAAGGCATCCCGGAAATCGATTGGTAAGTATAAATCAACCTAAATCAATCGTATATGGACATTCAAACGTTTATCGACAACTATCAGGAGACATTCTCCGGCAAAGCGGAATTACCGATCGCCTTCTGGTATTCCGATACGCTATCGGGAGAATTAAGGAAGACGCAAGGTTGCCTGTTTAAAGCGCTTCCCGCCATAAGGAACGGAGAGATTATCAGCATGAGCGGAGAAAGCATCGGTTGCGGAGGTGGGAAATTCTATACCGGATTCACTCCCATGCCGGAACATGTACCTAATTTCGTTTCCTTGAAAGAACGATATAAGCAAACACCCGAGATGGTTCTGGAAGGCATCAAGAAGATAGATGTACAAAGGGCGACCAAGCAATATATCCATTTCGCGAGAATCGACCGGCTTACTTCCTTCGAGGATGTGGAAGGGCTTTTGTTCCTCGCTACCCCGGATATCCTGTCCGGCTTGGTCACGTGGGCGTTTTTCGACAATAACTCGCCCGAGGCCATCTCCACGCCTTTTGGCTCGGGATGTAGCGCAACCATTACGCAAGCCGTCAATGAGAACCGGCGTGGCGGGCACCGTGCTTTCCTTGGCTTCTTCGATCCCTCGGCCCGCCCTTATGTGGAAAGCAACGTATTGAGTTTCACGATCCCGATGTCTCGCTTCAAGGAGATGTGCGAGACGATGCGTATGTGTAGCCTCGATACGCACGCATGGGGCAAGATAAAAGCGAGAATCGATGAAGGCTGATTTTTACACGGAAGTTTACAACATCGTAAAGGAAATACCGGAGGGAAATGTGGTTACCTACGGGCAGTTAGCCAAACTCGCCCGGAGGCCACAATGTTCCCGCATGGTAGGGCAAGCCATGTTCAACGCCCCGAGAGAGCTGAACTTGCCTTGCCACAGGGTAGTAAACAGCCAAGGGAGATTGGCTCCCAATTGGACGGAACAAAGGGAACTGCTGGAAAAAGAAGGCATCGCTTTCAAAAAGAACGGGTGCGTGGATTTAAAGAAGCATATTTGGGCGGAGATATTGCCCATTATTTAAGATACGTCACGCCATCACAAAGCTCATTATCCCCAAAAAGCATATCAACGCCATTATCAATATAGATAACAAGGTGATTATTCTCCTGTGAGCATATTTTATCGAGACATGCAATATCCCGATAAACAACAACACGTATAGTATCGCCTCCGGATAACCCAACATTTGATACATATAGGGTATTTTCGTATATATGTATCCTTCAAAGGATCCCATTGTCGGCCCAATGGTTGATAGCAAGGACAATCCTAGGATTATTACGCCTAATTTCATTAAGCCGTTCTTTTCCTCAAAAAACACCTTCCGTAAAGGCAATAACACCAAAGCCAACAGTATCCCGCGAAATATCTGCAGAACAGGCCCTAACACCACGATTGGCTCATCGACCGGCTTCATAAATGAGGATATCACATCGGTAGCGAACAAATCCCGATAGTTCATCACCAAAAGGGCAAATACCCCCGCGACAAATCTTGTCAGTTTTTCTCATAACGACAGACTAAATTATCAAAGAACAAAAATTACGGATTATAGATTAAACATTAAGATGAACAAGAATATGAAATCAATTATCAGTTTCTTTAAATTCACCCCGACCGAGGCCGCCGGGATCAAGCCTTTGGTGGAGAACCATTTCCTGCTATTCTGGTTATATAATATAATGGATCTCATCCCTTCACGATAATAAAGAAAAAGTATATGAAACATCTAATTTTATTTATAGCTTTGCTAGTATCAAACGGACTAGCAATCGCGAGAACGACAATGAGTGATCAACTTTCAAAAACAACAAGAATGAATACCCAAAGTGAAATTTATTTTGCCGGTGGATGTTTCTGGGGAACAGAACATTTCATGAAGCAAATCGATGGCGTTACGAATACCCGAGTAGGTTACGCGAACGGGAAGATGAGTATCAAAAACCCGACTTACGAACAAGTGTGTAACGATAATACCGGATTCGCCGAGACAGTGGAAGTTAGCTACGATCCGCGACAAGCCGATTTGAAGTTATTGATCGAACTATTCTTCAAGACGATAGATCCGACAAGTATCAACCGGCAAGGCAACGATATCGGATCACAGTATCGTACCGGCATCTATTATACGAATACGGACGATCTGCCGATCATCAAAGAGACCGTGGAGGCATTGGCCAAGAATTATTCCAAGCCCATCGTCGTAGAGATTCAGCCATTAAGTAATTTCTATCCGGCAGAAGACTATCATCAGGATTATTTAGATAAACACCCGGACGGTTATTGCCACATAAGCCCGGATCTATTCGATTTCGCCCGAAAGGCTAATAAGGGGAAAGCCTCGAACAAGCCTGTATCGCAAAAGAAATTCCAGAAACCGGATGATCAGACATTGCGCTCTAAACTCACCGCCGAACAATATGCGGTAACACAGCAAAACGCTACGGAAAGAGCTTTCAAGAATGAATATTGGAATGAAAAGCGTGAAGGCATCTACGTAGATATCACGACCGGGGAACCTTTGTTCATCTCTACCGATAAGTTTGATTCGGGTTGCGGATGGCCTAGTTTCTCCAAGCCGATAGACAAGAGCTTGGTGATGGAAAAAACGGATCTTTCCCACGGGATGAAACGGATTGAGATACGCAGCAAAACAGGAGATGCACATCTAGGGCACGTTTTTAATGATGGCCCAGCCGACAAAGGTGGGTTACGATACTGCATCAACAGTGCGTCATTAAGATTTATCCCTAAAGCAAAGATGGAAGAAGAGGGATATGCCGACTATCTCCCACTCCTATAAAAACAAATAAAAAAACATAGTTATGATTTGTTCAACTCATAACTATGTTTTGAAAATTTCATAACTATGATTTTTTAATAGTATCTTCGCCGTATAAAACAAGCGAAAGAAGCACTATGTATCACGAATTTACCCCCTGCGCAGCCTTAGTGCCCTTTATCGACAAGTTCTGGGTGTTCAAAGGCTTTACCGACATCGGGACACGTTTTAAGATCCTCGCGGACGGATGCACCGACTTTATCTTCTCAATCGGTAACATGACCGTCCCTACGGACGAGCATTCGATGATCATGCAACCTTATCGTTCCTATTTCGTTGGTCCTATGCGGGTTTATTCGGATCTGACTGCCACGACAAATACCCTGCACATGCTGGGGGTTCGTTTTCACCCCTGTGGGCTGGCAGCTTTCACGAATGAGCCTTTGGGACAGTTTGCCGATCTTCGCATCCAGTCTTCAGATATTAACCTTTTATTCGATAATTCCTTTGCCGAGATGCTTTGCGAACAGCCGGACGATTCCGTCCGTATCCGCATTATCGAAGGCTATCTTATACGCCTTCTCACCCAATCCATTCAAGTAGACAGACAAATTATATACGCCACCTCATTTATAAAACAGTCCTGCGGACAGCTACCCGTACAAAACTTGATCGACAAGATTTGCATTTGCCAGCGGCATTTCCAACGTAAGTTCAAGGATGCCACCGGATATACTCCCAAAGAATTCAGCCGGATCATAAAATTCCAATATGCCATAGAAGTACTGAGGAACGCCCCACACACAGACTTAAGCAGCATCGCCTTAGATTGCGGCTACTATGACCATTCCCACTTTATCAAAGAATTCAAGCGTTTAGCGGGAGACGTTCCCTCTTACTTCCTTACTTTACCAAATCCTGCGGATGAACCGCTTACTTATATTTGATTAAAAATAAAATCGCAAGAATCTATCACATAAAAAGTCGTTTTTTTACAACCAGAAAGAATAGTCATTCCGTATGTTTGCACTATTGAACTTTTACAAATAAGAATCTTATGAATTACACTTTTGAACTAAAAGAACTACAAGCTACACACATCGTGTATCTTCATCATCAAGGAGATATGAGCATGATCCCAAGCTCTATCAGAAAGCTTATGCAATGGGCCGGGCCAAAAGGACTTATAAACGGTCCAGCAAATAAACTTATATCAGTTTACCAACACGAAGGAAAGGAGTTAAGTGTGGATATCGGTTTAACAGTGCCTCAAGAGGTAGAGGGAGAAAATGAGATCTCAAAAGGATTATTATCCGGAGGACTTTATGCGATCGGGCATTTTGAGATAGGAACGGATGAAATACCCGCCGCATGGAGCTTGATGTACACGCTTACATCCAAACACCAATGCAAACCTTGTGCGGGCAAATCATTCGAGATCTATCAAAGCATCCCTCTCGATCAACATCCACAAGATAAATGTATGATCGATTTATGTATACCCGTCCAGATGATAGACCTCAAGCTAATCGAGGAAAAAGCAATTTCCATATTAACGGAATGTGACACCGCTATGCTCGCATCTGTTACGGAAGAGGGTTATCCCCGTCCGGTTCCTATGGGAAAAATAAAAGCGGATGGTATTTCCCAAATATGGTTCTCTACAGGCACGTTCTCTGATAAGACAATACAATTCCAACTCAACCCGAAAGCCGGAGTTTGCTTTATGAAAGGAGGAGACAGTATCGTGTTAACGGGTAAGGTCGAGATCGTTTCCGATATGGAAATCAAGAAAGCCCTTTGGTCTGACTGGATGTTCGCCCATTTCCCTGGAGGAGTAATAGATCCGAGCTATTGTATATTGAAATTCACTTCCGAAGAAGCGACTTATTGGATCGATAATGAATTTGTAAAAGCTAGTATATAAGTTATCACATCATACAATTGCGTCTAAAATATTAAAAATCTTGATTGCCGCAAATTAGAGAAGACGGCAATCAAGATTAATTCATTTATTCACTTCAGAAACCTCTCTAGCTCTTATTATTCTATCGCCACATAAATCTGGGTCAATAAATCCTCCGGCTTCGTATTACGAGGATCATTCAAGTAGATCTCGCCGCTAGGCACTTCCCGTAAGGAAAGACCCATCTCGGGGAGATATTTGCCGTAAAGCGTATCATACACAGCCCCTAATTGCTGATAAGTTCCTTTATAAAGAGCGACCATAAAACGCCCTTCCAATACCTTTTTCGTACCAATCTCCCCTTTAGGGCAAACCGAAGGAGCGACTTCCAGACAAATATCGGTACGCAGCTTATCCGGTGAGGTCACTTTCGGATCATCATGATACAAGCAGATCGGTGAAAAACTCAATGGCTGGATGTTTTGCTCCTTGGCGAATTGGAGCAAGCGCATCCAAGTTCCCAGATAATCGATTTCTTTATACCCTCCGTTTAGACGAATGTAGGCTACTTGTTTGCCGGGTAAATCTTTTACCTCGACCTTCAATTCCATATCGGGCATTATTCTATTCGGTTCCATAATTACATAATCTTTATTGTTTCTATATTCATTTGGAGAAATCCCATAAAACTGGCGAAAAACCTTAGACAAAGAAGAGGGTACGTCATATCCTACCTTATAGGCGATCTCCTTGACAGGTATTTCTGTATAACGCAAAAGCCGAGCGGCCGTCTCGACCCGCATCCTAACGATAAACGTACCAACCGGTTCCCCTAAGAACTCTGCGAAGATCCGATGAAAATGCCAACGAGAGAATCCGGATATCTCCGCCAGCTTATTTAGATCGATATCCTCGCCTAAGTGATTATTTATGTATTCAACCAATACATTCATACGTTGTTGATACTCTGTCTTTGTCGTTGTCTTTATTCGCATGATTCTTAGGATTTCAAGGCAAAAATAGAAGAATTATCCCGAACACACTTTTCCGATATTGCTAAAATGAACTATAAAGTAAAGATATCGTTTATTTAGCCCAAATCCGTTATCTTTACCATCTAAATTAAAATAGGAAACAATAACATGTTGAAAATAACAGCGCCTAGATTGGTAAAAAACTTACGGGAGGATGTGGACTGGATGGATTGTATATCCAGACAAGAGGATGATTTTACAGAATGTTCTTTCAATGGATTATGCGTCGAGGACGTATCTAAACAGAACCTATCCGTTAATTCCTGCTTATTCACCAATTGTGGTTTCATTGCTTGCAATTATCGTAAATCTCAGTTTAGCGATGTGGTATTTAAGAACTGTGACCTATCAAATATAAATTTATCCGGATGTGGCTTTTACCGCGTAGAGTTCATTGGGTGTAAACTTACCGGAACGAATTTCTCCGAATCAATCTTTAATCATACTACCATCCGGGATTGCAAAGGAGATTATGTAATCTTCTCCATGAGCAAACTCCGGAACGTATCTTTTAATCAATGCTTTTTACGAGGAGGCGGATTGGACAATTGCCAATTCACAAACGTAGAATTCGAGCATTGTAATTTAGTAGAGGCCGAGTTTCACCGGACCTCTTTGAAAGGGATCGATCTTACTTCTTCCGAGATCGCCGGTATACGTATCGGCTCGATTCCCGGAGGGGAGTTGAAAGGTGCTACCGTAACCTCCTTACAAGCACTGGACATCGCCAGAATGCTAGGCATTACGATCAAGGATTAAAACTCCGGATGGCGTTTTAACCACACAACCGCATAGGAACAGGTAGCCAAAGGGCGCAACCCCTGTTCCTTTGCGTATTTATAAGCTGTTTCAACAAGAGTCGCCGCAATCCCACGCCCTTCCAAGTTTTTTGGGACAATGGTATGGATAATGTCCAAGGCATCTCCTCTTAAACGATATTCCACATAGGCTGTCAAGCCGTCTTCTACTACCTCGAAACGATTTTTCTCCGGATAGTGATTTACTGTATATTCCATTATTTATTCTTTTAAAGATTCTATTTCCTTATTATTTGTATCAATCTCCTTCCGCTTATCTTTCTTTTTATCGAGACCGAAAAAGCGCTTTACCTTCGTGAAGAAACCTGCCACTTTCAAGGCCGCATCCTGTTCTTTTTTCGAGACTCCCACGGATTCCACCAAGGCTGGTCTTAGCATCTGCCATAGATAGTTGAACGTGGAATGATAGGGATCTCGCACGATTTCCATATCGACCTTACGTAATTTACTATCTTTCCGCTCAGGATGGGCCGGATTATTATCCCGTAAGACCAAGTTCGCCAATCTCGACAAGAAACCTTTTTGTGTGGTCTCTCCGTCTTTCTCTTTCAATAGGGCCACTTTCAGTTTCCGATACGGGAAGTCTAACCGTATCCGGCCTTTCCGGCTTGAGGCATCCATATGAAAGACCACATCCCGTGCCCAACCGCTCACTACTTCCGCCGGCGCCAGAGGTTTTACGATCTCATTCAAGGAAAGCAGGTCTAGGCTATCCAAACGGGCATCCAATAGAAAGCGGTCGTATAATGAATCTACCGGGAGTTGCCATGTAGCCGTAAAATGCCCCGATCCCATCAGGTTCCCGTCCGCATGCAATCTGATGAATTGCTCCGGATAGGAAACGATATTGGTCAAACCTGAAAATTGGCCATTCATATCGGTAAAATAAAGCTTACCGGGCTTATCGCCTTTAACGGGTAATTCCTCATAAACCAGAGAGAAATTGGCAACGGAAGCGGTATCTATCTTGAAACGGACCGGAGCCTTTTGTAAACCTTCATAAATCATCGGAACGATATGAGGCTCCACCGGGATCTTCCGGTTCTTTAAGTTTTGTAGTAAGACATCGTTTATCCAGAGTCCCCCCACACGTAATTCCTTGGTTGAGAAATATCCGGGAATATCCACGTCGTTCAATCTTACGTTCCCAACCTTCACGTCAAACCAATCTTGATGCTTAGGCTGTTTATAAGCGAACTCCATTTTGGAATAAGGCGAGACTAAATGTACGTTATCCAACCTCAAACCTGACTTTCTCAAATCCAGATCCCCGATCTTCAACCGGTAGAAGCCATTATCCAACGGTATATCGATATCCTTCGTCTGTAGCTGAAGATCACCTAATTGAAACGTCTTCTTCTTCAAATCCACAAACACATTCTCCAAAGCCAATTGGATATCCTTTTGGCTCTCAGTCCGCAATATTGTCGTATCCGATCCCCAAGACATAGAAAAATCACCATCGGATAAATCAAATCGGTCAAACCCGATCTGATAGATGCTATTCTTGGGAATCCGGATTCCCGTTAATGAAATCAATGGGGTTGAAAAACGTATCGAGTCCTTTTTAGCGGCCAAGGTCACATCCTGTAGACGGAAAGAGCCGTTTACGGTGGATAGCGAACCTTTTCTTATAGTCACACGCAGATCCTTTCCCGGTAAGTAGTTATCGAAATCCCGGAAACTAAGACCAAAATGATCATACTTGAAAAACAATTGCCCACTCCGGTTCGTTTGCTCATCCACCAAGAAATTCGTGGCAAAGAAATTGAGGCTGTTGAGTCGGTACCGGGTCGTGTCATTTATCTCACGATCCTCCAATGTCACATTTGCGTTCTGAATCTGGATCTTACGGATGGAAAGATACCGAAGGAAAGGATTTAACAAACTCTCCACATCCACACGGCTATTTACAGATGTGCTTTTCCCTTTATCCGGAGATTCAACGGAGGGCGTTTTATAATAAACCAAGCGAGGCGACCGAATCATCAGTAAATCCGCACTAATACCTTTGTTGTACGCCAACCCGTCTATCCGGATCGTATCGATACTTCCCGACAAATAATCATTGCGGGAACGAACAGACAACGGACGCAGCCGCATGCTATCTATATGAAACGAGCCTGAGGCCGTATTCATCGCCAAGCGCTTGATATCGAACCGGTGATTACGAGCCCTCATGATCCCTTGTATATCATTCGCCTCAAACGCAATGGAACGAAAATAATTCAGTTCCTCGCCCGGAGCTACCAAGGAGTCGATCAGAAGACCTTCCGCATGGAAATTAAACTCAGGGATCGAGAAGTCCTCTATCTGCCCTTTCAAGGCTAAGGAATAGTGAAGGGCGGTTCGCTCTATTCGTATTCGATCCACGGATATACTATGTAGTACCGGGGAGATCACATCATATAACGATAAGGCTTGCACCAAAGAATCCGCATCGGCATTCGCCTGCTTCTTCTCCCGAGTCAAGTCATACACCTTGATATCCGAAGATTGTATCTCAAAATTACGGGCGGACAAATAGTTCAAGGCTTCTTCCCGTCTAAAGTGAATCCCTTGTATCTCTACGGTTTGTACCTTCCCTTCCAGATAATTCGTTGGTTTCCGATTGGTCTCCCCCCACAATAATTCTTGCGGAAGCAATTGGATTTTTTGGATATAGATAATGGAATCTTGGGTACTGAGGCATATACTATCCGTCTCCAACTTAAAATCATTATTTACCAACAAGGTTTGCGGCTGGTTCGTGACAAAATCGAAGTTATCGCAATACAACAGCTTCCCGCTCCGTGAAGAGGTAGAATCCAACATAAAACCATACGCATGGAAACTTACGTTATTCAACGTATAGATAATCGGCGAGACTTGGTTTTCCACATTATAAGAGATACTGGCATTTTCCAAGTTCAAGGTCTTTACGCTCAGGGCATCTATGTATGGAGAGATCACCTCGTACAAGGTCTTCGATTCGGCATGCTCTACCGTATCTGCCGCCAGTCCGGAAACTAACGGGTTTGATCCGGAAGAGCCGTATACACGGACCTCCGGCGAGCGGATCTCAAAGGTATTGAAATGGAGTTGCCGGTAATTCCATCGCCATACCAAATTAATTCCCTTAAAATCTATCACCTCAATCCGGGTACTTACATAGGTATCGGGCAAGCTATCCAAGGCGGCCCAATGTTCAAAGACCTTAGAGTCCGGCTCCAATGAAACACCCTCTAGCCTTAGCTCTCCCTTGAAGAAGCTAATAGAAAGCTTATCGAAAGAAAGGCGATAAAAACCATCCGTAGCATTCGCCGTACGCTCTATCAGTTCTCTTTTCAGGTACCGCTCCAAACGACCTGTCAGGAAAAGATTCAAAACTAGGAACAATACAGCCAGCGATAAAACAGCGATCACCGTATGTTTCAATATCTTCCATATCCTAGAACTCATCCTTTCCTTGATTTTTGCGATATAAACTTCTTTTTATAAAAACAAAATAGACCCGTTTATGTTGCCTTTCATCTAATAAAAAAGCCCCGGAGTTTATTAACCCCGAGGCTTACGATCTATCGATTGTTACTTCATTTTACAAAAGGAGCCTTGATCAAATAGTCGGCACAATCCTTCACACCCGCAAATTGAGTACGTCCGTCCGGCATTTGCTCCAACTCTACAAAATAGTCTTTGATTCCGTTCGCGTACATTTGCTTGAATATCATCTCAAAGTTCATCATACCACTTTGGCCGAATACGGCACGATCCTTGATATGTAATACCTTGATACGATCCGGATGTTTCTGCATATACTCGACAGGATCGTTTTGTCCCATGACAGTCCAATAAACATCCATCTCGAAGTAAACCTTGCTCGGGTCCGTATCTTTCAGCATCAAGTCATAAATCTGGTCTCCGACTTTCATGAAGGCAGCGAAAGGATTTCCCTTCACTTTCTCCTGTTGCTCTTTCGTTGCGACACGATTGAACTCCATATTATGATTATGATAGCCAAAACCAGTGGCGATGCCCTCTGCCTTGATAACATCCGAGGCCTGATTGAAGATATCACAAACAAGTTTAGCCTCATCGTGTGTAGTAATCGTCGGCATCATCGGCTGGATCAAATATTTACAGCCTAGTTTCGCATGATCGGCAGCCGTAGCTTTCCAATACTCCATGATCTTTGGGGTAACCTCCTTCGAGTATTTGAAAATCATAGCCTTAAAAGGGTCAGAGATAGATGTGTCTACCGGATTCACGTGCGAGCTAATGATCTTCAAGCCAGCGTCTTCCGCCATTTTCTTGAAGTCCATCATAGGAACACCTCCGATAGCGCCTTTACCATAACCCGCCAACTCCAGCTTGGAGTATCCCATATCCTTCACCTTCCGAAGATTAGCGGCCACGTCGCCTTTATATAATTCTTGGGATAAAGAATAGATCTGTAAGCCAATCTCTTTGCCGGCATGGACCTCATCCACAACTCCCAACGCAGCGTTCGCCGCATTTACGGAACCGGCTTTACCAGCCAGCAATCCACCAGCGGTAAAGAGAGAGATATTTTTTAAGAAATCCCGTCTGTTACTCATAACATCATTCTATTTAAATAGGCTTATTTACAGAAATAAGGCAATGAATACGGGTTGCGATATTGATACCAGTACAAACGGTGGGAAGCCGCCTCCTTATCATTACCGAAGCTTAATGTAGCCGGGTTCCATTTAACCGGACGGCCTAGCTCACGGGCAATATTCTGTAAACAGCAAAGCGTATTCGTACTGCAACCTACCTCAACCGGAGCGATCGGGTTCTCACGTGAACGAACGCAGTCGATGAAGTTCTGCATATGCGGAGCGCTAGTCTCATAATTGCCAGCATCGTTACCCTTCTTTTTACTGTCTTTCAGCTTCTTCATATATTCCTCATACATCTTCTTACGCTCTTCCGGAGTCATCATTCTCGGGCGCTTCTCGATCAAGTTCTTCAGGTCGGAGGGGATCTTAGACTGATCAGAGCAGTTGATGTAGCCACGAGCTACCTCGATCCAACCGTTATCACCGACAAACTTAATACCCTGCGCATCCGGATTATCCTCCAAATAAGGTTGTTCAGTCATTACGATACCATTCGCATAGCGCATGGTTGAATATTGCGTGCCATTGTATCCCTTAGGTGTAAACTCAACCGGACCAGAGCCATCCATACCGATAGCGGCTTGGGCGATATCGAACATATGAGCGCCCCAGTCAGCGGTATAACCATTACCAGTCTCTTGATACCAACGCCATGCGCCCCATAGTTTCTCGTTCTCTTCCGGATCCAGAGAAATAGGAGGACATAAATCGGGATGATAATGGATCTTCGGATCGTTCAACGGACCCATCCACTGATTGAAGTTCAAATTAGCGGGAACCGGCATTTCCGGCAAGCTCAGCGGCGTAGGAGGCTCACCTACACGTGCATATATTTTCTCTATATGACCGATGGCTCCATTCTGAACCATATCGATCGCAGCTTGGAACTCTCTGCTGGAACGTTGCTGGCTACCTACTTGAAGCACACGTTTATTATTACGTACGGCTTTTACCATAGCCAAACCTTCAGCGATCGTATAAGCCAACGGTTTCTGACAATATACGTCTTTTCCAGATTGACAAGAATGAATGGTAGCCAAGGCATGCCAGTGGTCCGGGGTAGCGACCTCGATAGCGTCGATATCCTTACGCTCCAGCAAATCCTCGTAAAACTCATATTGATCACAACGTTGGTTCATTCCCTTTGAGGCTTGCCATTCAGCGACACGTCTTCTGAAACGCTCTGTTTTCATCGTGTCCACGTCACAACATGCGGCAACCTGTACGCCCGGACATGCGGCAAATCCTTTAAAGTCTGATAATGCTTGCTGACCTAGGCCGATAAAACCTAAAACGACTCGATCGCTCGGGGCGATACGGACTCCATCAATGGCCCAACTGGGAAGAATTGTTAAACTAGCCAATCCTAGTGCGGAAAGACCCAAAAACTCTCTACGGCTTACGCCCTTCTTAGTGTTTTCTTTCATGGTAATTTTGTTAATAATATAAGATAAAATGTAACTTGGTCTGAGAATGATTGCCCCAAAGTTATAAAAAATAATTTATTTCCATAATAATCTTTTAATAAAAAAGGCTATCCTTGTCCGGGATAGCCTTATTTTGATTCATATCAATTCCTAAAACGCATATCCGAAACCTACGTTCAGATAGATCGGATACATCCCGAAGGTAATCGTATCGAAATCCTTTTGGAAGATATCGTTCAATCCCCATGTCAAGTCAGCGTATACGATAAGGTGCTTAAACGCCTTCCATTCTGTACCGATCTGCGCTCCCCACTGAAACTTTCTTAAGTTATCCGAGAAATCATAGGAAGCACGGTTGTCACCAGAAAACTCCACCTTCGTACCGGTAGGATTGATCTCACGCAGATATCCGTCGTATACGTAGCCGGAGAAGTTCCGGTTTGTAGCGAACGAGACAAATGGTCCCGCCGAGAAACTCACCCGGTTATTCAATTGGTAAAGAGCCACGACCGGTATCGAGAAATAAGAGTTCTCCACTTTCGTCTGCACGCCGCCGGTCCAGTTTCCTTTCAGCTTCTCGCCACCGGAGCCAATGATCTCCATGCTGTAATTCTTAACCGTCGCTTTTGTCTCCATACCTTTATTCTCCAGACGGAGACCGATCATCATACCCCATTCCTTGCTCTCGCCGAACCATTTCTTGATATCGCCCTCTATGGAGACACAAAGCGTAGGGCTATAACTATCTATCGCACGAATCTCACGAGGCAATGGCACCGGAGCGGTTCCGCCGATATTGATACCGGCCTTTACCGTATATTCCAATCCCCTTAGGGAAGACCAGACTATTCCTTGGTTTCTTTCCTGCTGCGCCTTCAACGTAACGACACTCGACAAGCACAGTATACCTATTAATACTATATATCTTTTCATATCCTCTGTTTTTTTAGTTCTCACCGGACTGGATTATCTCAACCTCATCGATCCAAAGCGTGCTACCTTCCGCTCCCTCGAAGACATCACCTTTCAAACTCGAAGAGAAGACTATGGATAACTGATAACCACCTTTCGCCAGCTTATCCTTATCGATCACCTTACCGGGCTTAGCCACGAACGGGATATAGAAACGCGTCCACTCATCCGTCTCTTTCTGATCGCTGATCCGGGCAACGGATATCAGGTTCGGGCTTGTCAACCCGTTGAAACCATCCAAATATTTCACATTCTCATCCGTCTCATAGAAGATGGCGTAGATATCACATTGGTCTTTCTTACCTTTTACCTCCTCGCCATTCACTTTATACGACTCTCCCGCTTTATATTTATAATAACCACTCAAGTAAGTCGGCACATGATCGAAAGGACGTCCCAATCTCGTGCCTTTCCTTGCGTCCGGAATAGCGTTCAGCAAATCAAACGTACCGATGAAAAGGTTTCCGGCGGCGATAGGCATACCGAATCCGCTACCGAAACTACCCGTGCTGCGGGTCACCAACTTAGCGCATTTACCGACATATCCGTTATCGTCTTGCATGGTTGGGAAGTCTAAAGGCTCCAATTTATTATTGGTCAAGGCAAATCCGGCATTCCCGCTCGCCCAAGTCACGGAATCTCCATTCGATGTAAAGTCATAGAATATCTGGTAACGTCCATTCTTCGGCTCCATCGTTATATGCTCGAAATGATATTCCGTGCTTACGCCGGAGACGATACAACGCACCGTATAAGTCTTTGTCCAGTGACCATCCTCGGAAGTTACCGTATAGGTTCTCGGCGTCGTAAAATCAAAAGCGGAACCACTAGCCGGAGTGATAGTAGCGCCGGGAGTCAAGGTGAATACCGGGGCTAGGTTTGTAATATCGGCGTCACTTTTCACGGTCAGTGTCACGGATTCGTTGTCGATCTCCGGCTCGGCTTTCAATATATCGCCATCCACCGTACACGACAAGATATCCGCTTCCGCATTGGGCGCCTCCTCCCGGATACATGAAACAGAGATCATCACCATAAAAAAACAGAAAAGCAAATTTCGCAAAGTCATACTCTATACATTATATTATATACAACACATCGCCCTTTTAGGGTGAACATAATGCACAAAGTTAAACTATATTCTCCAATATCGCATCCCTATATCTTTTAATAACTTTTTTTACAAAGACGCAATGGTACATATCCTTACAATACCAACCTTACCGGACAGATATACTTCAAGTACCACAGGATATATACTTCAAGTGCCATAGGATATATACTTCATCGACTAAGTAAGTAGTTAAAAAGCTATTATCATTTGCGATTGTAAAGGATTTCGCTTAATATTGCAAATACTTTAAATCAATAGTAATACCATGACAACTCGAAGAGATTTTCTCCGGCAGACCGCTTTGCTCGGTGCCGGACTTACCATCAGTCCTTTTTTCATTAAAGCCGGGAGCGCTGGTGTGGGCGCAAACGATAAGATAGGCGTCGGGCTTATCGGATGTAACGGCATGGGATTCGAAGACCTGAAAGCGTTCCTTCGTAATCCGGAAGTAGAGTGTATCGCCTTGTCGGATATTGACGAGAACGTATTGAATAATCGGGCGGCAGAGACCGAGAAGATCACCGGGAAGAAAGTAAAGCATTTATATAAAGACTGGCGTAAATTGATAGACAATAAGGATATCGATCTCGTAATCGTAGGTACTCCCGATCATTGGCACTGCCTGCAAATGGTATCCGCTTGCCAAGCCGGGAAGGATGTGTATTGTGAGAAACCGCTGGGAAATAGTATCGAGGAATGTAACATCATGGTACGGGCGGCGCAGAAATACAACCGGGTCGTGCAGGTAGGCCAATGGCAACGTAGCGATCCGCATTGGCAGGACGCCATGCAATTCGTACATAGCGGACAGCTGGGTAAGATACGCACCGTACGTGTATTCTCTTATCAAGGTTGGTGCCCCTCTATCCCCGTCAAGCCGGACGAGGCGGTGCCCGCCGGAGTGGACTATGATATGTGGCTGGGGCCGGCCCCGAAACGTCCGTTCAATCGGAACCGTTTTCATTTCACATTCCGTTGGTTCTGGGATTATGCGGGAGGTTTGATGACGGACTGGGGCGTACATTTACTGGATTACGCATTGTATGGCATGAACGTCACCGCACCGGAGTCTATCATGGCTTCCGGAGGTAAATTTGGTTATCCGGATGACGCTTGCGAGACCCCGGACTTATTGCAAACCATTTATACATTCAAGGACTTCACCGTTATGTGGGATCATGCGATCGGCATTGACGACGGGGCCTACGGACGGAATCATGGCCTAGGATTCGTTGGCGAGAACGGTACCTTGGTGATCGATCGTGGCGGCTGGGAGGTTATTCCGGAAAAGGTAAACGGACAGGCCCGCATGGAGGCTGTTCCCTTGAAGAAGTCATACGGAGAGGGTGGCTTGAATTTGCATGCGAAGAATCATTTGGAATGTATCAAGAGCCGGAACCGGAATTGCAATGCCAGCGTAGAGATCGGGGCGCATATCGCCAAGTTCTCCCAATTAGGGAATATAGCCTATCGCACGGGTAAGAAATTATCGTGGGATGGAAAGAGTTTCCATGATACGGAGGCGGATAAACTATTGTGCAAGGAATACAGGGCACCGTGGGAATTACCGAAAATATAAGGATCTAGTTGTAGGGACGGGGCACGCCCCGTCTCTACAACTGGGTATTTATTGATGTTCGGGGCGTAACAGGTCGTTCACCGTCTTCACGGGGTTGAATGTCTCGATAGGAACTTCTACGAATACCGTGTTCCAGTCGCTCATGGCACCGTTCCACAAGCCCGGCAATTCCAGCGCTTTCAATTCGCGGCCATCCTTGCTCTTATAAGAGATGAAGCCCGTATTCTTATCCACGTAATCCGGCAAGTTGTATTTCTCTCCCTTGTGATTCTTAACGGCGCAAACCAAATCCACGGGATTAAAGTGAGTACCCTTCTCAAACATCGCCTTCTTAGCCGGATCGCTCATATCGATCTGGGAGCTTTCAAGCACCTGCAAGGAAACCGTACCGTCCGGATTCACCGCCAGGAACGGACCGCCACCCGGCTCGCCCACATTCTTCACCATACCGCATACACGCAACGGGCGAAGCAGTTTGCTCTTGATATACAGGATTAACTCGGCGTCTTCCAGTAATTTCGTATCCGGGTTCTTGATACATAGGTCGTCTTGCAAGAAATGAATCATCTCCTCTACCTCGGCATGGGTATATTTGCCGGTCTCGATCTGTTCCAGATATCTGAAGGCTTTCTCCTGCAATGTTACCAAGACACCGGCGATCACCTTCTTATAGATAACCGTAGAGCATTTGAAGCTGTCCGGAACCACGTTATCTATATTCTTGATAAATACCACGTCGGCATCCACATCGTTCAAATTCTCGATCAAGGCTCCATGCCCACCCGGACGGAACAATAACTTATCATTCTTATCGCGGAACGGCGTGTTATCCATAGCGGCCGCTACCGTATCAGTACTCGGTTTCTGGATACTGAAAGAGACATCGTATTTCACAGAGAACTTCTCCTCATACTCGCCAGATTTATCGGCAACCAATTGCTCGAATAAAGCCTGATGCTCCGGAGATACCGTGAAATGGATATTCACCTCTCCGGCGTTATTCTTGGCGTACATGGCACCTTCGGCCAAATGTTCTTCCATCGCCGTACGAACCGTATCGGCATATTTATGGAAAAGCAACAAGCCTTTCGGTAGCTGCCCGTAATTCAAGCCTTTCGGCTCCAATAAATTGGATACCACCTCCTTGTACTCGCCCAAGGCTACCAACGCAGGAATATCTTTCCCTGTATTCTCCACGCACTTCTTGTCCAAAGCCTTATAGAAAGCGAATTTCTCGATCTCGCTAAAGAATTTCTTCTCGAAAGCGTTCATCGGTTCCTTATAATCCGCAGAAAGGAACTCGTACAGATTCTTAAACATACGGCTAGCAGCGCCGGAGGCAGGTACGAATTTTACGATTTTCTTGTTTTTAGCCAGATAAGCGTCCCAAGCATCCATATAAGAAGCCTGTTCCTCTTTAGATATTACCATAATACCTTTTTCTACCGAAGCGGAGGCCGCTATCTCAAGGAAAGGGAAACCTTTTACGAAGCAAGCGAGTTGCTCTTCAATCTGTTTTTCGCTGATTCCTTTGGCTTTCAGCTGTTCTAAATCGTTTGCGTTTAACATAGTATAGTATTTAATGTGAATAATCTCATCAGTAACACCACAGGGCACTTATGCGCTATGTGTATCGCAAATGTATAAAATAACCGCAAGATACATGTTGAAATTCCATAGAAAAAAGTATTTTTACAGCATGTTTTGCGGTTTGTCCTCAACCGGGCAATAAAAATGATATAACTATGGATACAATTGGATTCTTTACGTCTGAGGAAAAGAAGCTGTTCTTCTCCAAATACAGGCTCCTGTTACGAAACCTTTACTCTTTCCTCGAGAGGGAAGATATCCGAAAGATGAAGGAGCTGATGAAGCGGGTTGTCGCCCTCGATTGCTACGGCAGGGATAAGAATGGTATCAACGGTTTATTGCGAAATATTGACACGGCCTTGATCGCCACCTTGGAGATTGGCTTGAAACGCACCTCGGTCATCGCCCTCCTATTATACCGCCCGGTATTGAAGAAAGCGATCACGATAGAGGAAGTGGAGCAGAAATTCGGAGCGGACGTGACCTTGATCATCCGTCGCCTCTTGAAGACCTCCGACCTGTATGCCCGGAACACCGCCGTCAACTCGGAGAATTTCCATCATTTGCTTTTCTCGTTTGCCGAGGACGTACGTGTGATCTTGCTTATGATCGCCGACCGCCTCTGCCTCATGCGTATGGGAAAACAGATGCAAGAGGATGATCGTATCCGGCTGGCTACCGAGGCCTCTTATTTGTACGCTCCCCTCGCCCACCGGTTGGGCTTATATACGATCAAGAGCGAGCTGGAAGACCTTTCCCTGAAATACACGGACAGGAAACAGTATGACTTCATCAAACGGAAACTGAATGAGACGAAACGTTCCCGTGACGCTTATATCGCCGAGTTCATCGCCCCGATCAAGCGGAAGCTGGCAGCGGCAGGATTCAAGTTCGATATCAAGGGGCGTACCAAATCCATACATTCCATTAATAACAAGCTGAAAAAGCAGCAGGTGGAATTCGAGGGTATCTACGATCTTTTCGCTATCCGGATCGTATTGGATACGCCGCTGGAGAAGGAACGCTCGGAATGCTGGCAAGTCTACTCCATCGTCACCGATATGTACCAGCCCAACCCGAAGCGTATGAAGGACTGGATCTCCATCCCGAAGACCAACGGTTACGAGAGCTTGCACATCACGGTGATGGGCCCGCAAAATAAATGGGTGGAGGTGCAGATCCGTACGAAGCGGATGGATGAGATCGCCGAGCGAGGCCTGGCGGCGCATTGGAAATACAAGGGCGTGAAAGCGGAGAGCGGGCTAGACGAGTTCTTGAATACCGTACGTGCCGCCTTGGAGGCCAAGGAGAATAATCCGCTCGACTTGATGCAGGATTTCAAGATGGATCTATATAAGGATGAGATCTACGTCTTCACGCCTACCGGCGAGCTTATCAAGCTGGCCAAGGGAGCGACGGTCCTCGATTTCGCCTTTGCCATCCACACGAAGCTGGGAAGCAAATGCGTATCGGCTAAAGTGAACGGGAAGAACGTACCGATCAAATACACCTTGAACAACGGCGATAGCGTATCCGTGATCACGTCGCCGGCGCAAAGCCCGAAGCGGGATTGGCTGAACTTCGTCGTCACCTCCAAGGCCCGCGTGAAGATCAAGCAGGCCTTGAAGGAGGAGACCGTGAAGGCCGTGGAGTTCGCCAAGGAGATGTTGCAGCGCCGCTTCAAGAACCGGAAGATCGACATGGACGAGCCAACCATGATGCGCTATATCAAGAAGAAAGGATTCAAGACCGTCACGGACTTCTACATCGAGATCGCCGAGGAACGCCTCGATCCCAACCAAGTAATCGACGAATATCTGGAGGCTTTCCGCAAGGAGACGGAGACGAACGAGCGCACCGAGGTGCGTAGCGCGGAGGAATTCGTGACCACGACTCCGGTGGAGGAGATATCGACGAACAAGGATGTCTTGGTGATCGACAAGAACCTGACGGGTATCGAATATAAACTCGCCAAATGCTGCAACCCGATTTATGGCGACGAGGTTTTCGGTTTCGTCTCCACGCAAGGTATCAAGATACACCGCATGGATTGCCCGAACGCCCAAGAGATGTTCAGCCGCTTCGGTTACCGGATCATCCGCGCAAAATGGAGCGGCAAGGGAGACAATGGCTATACGGTTACGTTGCGGGTGATCGGACGGGACGATATAGCGATCGTCACCAACATCACCTCCGTGATCGGAAAGGAATCGAACGTCACGCTTCGCTCCTTAAACATCAACTCGGTAGACGGATTATTCCAAGGTAACTTTACCGTATTGGTAAGAGATACGACCGCATTAAACTTGCTGACGAAAAAGATCAAGGCGGTAAACGGCGTGAAAACGGTAGAGCGATTAAATTCTTAGATAGTGTACTGTGCACGAAGTACCGTAGTACTCTGTACGAAGTACTACAGTACCCTCTAGGAAGTACCGCAGTACTTCGTACAGGGGACTGGGCCAACTGTACGGCTGGGCCTTGTGACTATACCCGGATCACAGAATCGGCTTCAGCCCCATCTTCTCCGCACGTTGTATTAGGAACTGCCGGGCCGCCTCATACTCGTTCGGGATCACGCCGTCGAGGATGGCGTTCTTGATCGCCTCTTTCAGCACGCCGACAGGCTTGGAGGGAGCCAAGCCAAACGTCTCCATGATCTCCTCGCCGGATACCGGAGGCTGGAAGTTACGGACACGGTCTTTTTCCTCTATATCGGCCAGCTTCTCACGCACCTTTCGGAAATTGTTCAAGAAACGGCGAACCTTCTCCGGGTTCTTGCTCGTGATATCGGCCTCGCACAGTTTCATCAAATCGTCGATATCATCTCCCGCATCGAACAGCAGACGGCGGATCGCCGAATCCGTCACCTCATCGTCCGACAAGGCGATCGGACGCATATGCAGGCTTACCATCTTCTGCACGTACTTCATCTTCTCGTTCATCGGGAGTTTCATCTTCCTAAAAATACCGGGGATCATCCGCTCGCCGATAAAATTATGATTATGGAACGTCCATCCCAAGCGAGGGTCGAAACGCTTCGTGGCAGGCTTGGCGATATCGTGGAAGAGGGCGCTCCAACGCAGCCATAGATTATCAGAAGTCTTGCTCAAACGATCCAGCACCATCAAGGTATGGGCGAAATTATCCTTATGCCCGATCCCCTCCTTGGTCTCCACGCCTTTCAAGGCGCAAAGCTCGGGGAAAATCAATGGCAACAGTCCGCATTTATCCAGCAAGTCGAAACCGATAGAGGGCTTTGGCGAGAGGACGATCTTGTTCAACTCGTCCACGATACGCTCCTTGGAGATGATGGAGATACGCTCCCGGTTGCGGATGATGGCGTCGAAGGTATCGGGATCGATAAAGAAACCTAATTGAGTGGCGAAACGAACCGCGCGCATCATCCGGAGCGGATCATCGCTGAAAGTAACATCCGGGTCTAAAGGCGTACGGATCGTAAGCTCGTCCATATCCTCCAACCCGCCGAAGGGATCGACCAATTCTCCGTAACGCTCCTTGTTCAGGCAAAGGGCCAAGGCGTTGATCGTGAAATCGCGGCGGTTCTGGTCATCCTCCAAGGTGCCGTCTTCCACGACAGGCTTACGGCTGTCATGGCTGTAGGATTCTTTCCTTGCCCCCACGAATTCCAGCTCCAGATCGCCGGCTTTCACCTGCGCCGTCCCGAAATTCTTGAAGACGGAAAGATAAGCGCCACGCCCGATCTTCTTGGCCACTCGTTTGGCCAACTCGATACCGCTGCCTACCGCTACCACGTCTATATCCTTGGATGGGCGGTTCAAGAAAATATCCCGCACATATCCGCCTATTACATATACCTCAACACCTAGCTCTTCCGCCGCCTCCGATATCAAATGGAAAGGCTTCGCGGATATATGATTTACTATCTCTTCCTCGTTTATATACATATTTATGTATTCCAAATCCAATAAAGAGCGCAAAGATAATCAAATTTCATGTACTTTTGCGGTATCAAATACATTGAACGAGAAAGATATGAAAAAGTTAGCGATCTGTATAACGCTCATTGCCGTCATTTTAACGGGCTGTAACGGAGACGAGAAAGCGGCTCAGGCCCGTTTGGACAAGGCCCGGGCCATGTACGAGAATAACGAGTTTTTCGGGGCGAAGAACGAGATAGACAGTATCCGGGCGCTCTATCCCAAGGAAGTAAAGGTACTGAAGCAAGGATTAACGCTTATGCGCCAAGTAGAAGTAAAGGAGGCGGAGCGCAACATCGCTTTCTGCGACAGCTTACTCCCTATCAAGCTGGAGGAAGTAGAGGGATTGAAGAAAGGCTTCGCTTTCGAGAAGGATTCCGTTTACGAGGAAATCGGCAATTATATCTGGAAACAGCAGACGATCGAGCGCAACGTGCAACGTTGTTACGTACGTTGCGGCGTGAACGAGGAGGGCGAGATGTATCTGGCCAGCGTATATTACGGCGGACGCCCCATCGAGCATACGGGAATCAAGCTGAGCCTGAAAGACGGCCAATTCGCCGAGACCGCTTCCATCCCGTACGACGGCGGACTGAATTACCGCTTCAAGGATATGGGAAGCACCACGGAGGTAGTGACCTACAAGGGGGAGCACTGCGTCGATGCCGTCAAGTTCATCTACGATAACGAGAAAGAGCGGATCAAGGTGGAATACACGGGAGGCAAGCCTTACATTATATATATGGCGGACGCCGACAAGAAAGCGATCGTCAACACCTTCAACCTCGCCACCGTATTAAGCGATATCAAGAGCATGAACACCTTGAAAGAGAAATCAGAGAAGAAAATCGCTTATCTAAAGAATAAACTGGAGGAGTAGAATCCCTCCATACAAATGGCCTACCTATAAACAAAGCACCGGGACCCCTACCATACAGTAGGAATCCCGGTGTTAGTATACAAACTGATATCCACTATCAGTTATTCATCATTTAACGACTACCTTCTGAGCGGTCTCGCCATCAACGGAAACTACCACGATACCTTTCGATGCCGGCATCACGAAGTTATCTGAAGAAGCGATAGCGGAAGCGGTGGTCTGACCTAAGATGTTAGACAATGTAACCATCTTGCCTGCCGCGTTCAAGACCGTAACGCTAGCCTCGCCAGCGATTACCGTGAAGCTGGCAACCTCTTCCAATTGTTCGTTGGAAACCGGAGTCGGAGCATTCTCGATCGTGAATGGAACGCCAACATTAGACATTACCACAACATTGTTTACCACACCTACATAAGGAGTCTTCAACTCGCCCGCGGCCACGGTGCGATTCAGCTCTTTCTGGTTCTCCAATAAGTAACCACCATCCTGAGTTGTCTTGAAGGCGAACAAAGCGTTGTTATCCAAAGACGGAACGATATTCGCTTTATCGCTGAAGCCTACACGGTAGTAAGTAGCGCCATTGCTAACGAATGTCTCGTTAGAATCCCGCAAGGATACCATATAGTAGCGAGGAGAAACAGCTTTGGTAGTTGTCTCCGGCGTATAGATCGATGTCGTGATGAAATACAACGGTTTACCAGCGATCACGGTATCGGCTTCTTGAACCCACAAAGAGAAGTTGTCAGTCTCATAAGTTGACTTCAAGATATCTTGGCCTTCGTTCTTCACTTCGGCGAAGAAATTCAGCGGATTCATCGTCAAGAACTTACCATTCGTACCGAAACGCTTGTGAGAATTGTCGATAGAAGCGTACTCTGGAGCCTCTACAGCGACAAAGTCGAAGTAGTTAACCTTATCGGAAAGGATCAGGTTCGCCGTATTCACGTTCATAAAGACATATTGGGTGGTTGCGCCTACAGTGGTAGCCATCTGGTATTTACCACCGGTCGTAGCCGTATTGAATACGAATTCCAACGGAGCGGTATAATCAGATAATTTCAACGGCCCGCCATTCTCGCAGGCAACCAAATCATTGCTGAAACGTTCTTTCAACATATAAGTCGCATGATACAAGGTATCACCTAAAGCACGGGCACCTAAACCATCCGTTACATTCTGTACGGAATCTTGGCTAACCACGATACGAAGAGCGGCTGCGTTCGCTGCGTCACCGGATTTAATCATCAATACGGAATCAGAAGTAAACGCATACAGATCGTCTACACCCGGAGTACCGGAGATCAAGTTCAATACATAACCATTATCGGCGAGTTCCTCCGCAGAGAAGTGACGAGTACCCAAGAATTTATCCTTTAAATCCACATTCGCTTGATATTCCACCGTAATAGAATCGGTGCTACCCCCAAATGTATAGGTATTGGCCATACCTTGAACGGCGAAGATCTCCTCGTTAGAAATAATAGTCGTATTCGTATTACGGTCTACAACCGAATACATTCCGTTGTTTTCCTTGATATACCATTGTCCCTTCGGTTGATAAATAGAAGGTTTGAAACCTGCCGCAGTTACCAATTTATCGGAAGCGGCACTCTTATCGTAAGCGACAGCGTATTGTCCGCCCTTATCGCCCTTGCTCGCGCTCTTCAAGAAGTATACGCCTGTACCTGTAGCGATCGTAGAAGGAGTTCCCTTCGTTACGGTAATAACAGGAGCGGCTCCTTGAGCAGGTTGAGTAGAACCCGACTGCAAGTCAGATACGGTCAAGGCTTTCGTCTCGATCACGCTGGCATATACGACACGAACGTTCGGAACGGAGGTCATCGGACTTGCGTTCACGGTCGGAGCGGCAGCGGCATACATAGCCAAAGCGTCGTTCTTCAAGTTGATCGTGAAATAGAATTTCTGGAAATCAGCGTTACCCAGTGTATGCAAGCCACTAGCGTCATAGGTGGAGTCAGCCGTAAACTTAGCCCCATATACACCGGTAGCACCGGCTATCACATTCTTCAATGTATCGACACCTAAGTATTTTGCTTTACCATCACTAAATACTTGGTCACCTTGGATCTGCAAGGTCACATATTTAGCGTTCGCAATAGCGCCTGTAGCGGGAGCCGCCGTATTCTTCGCTATCAAGTTCTTACCCTCGAAGATATTTCCTTGATAATTTCCTCCAAACGTCAATTGAAAGACTTGGAAACCATCCCCCAGCTCACTTGCGCTCAAATACATAGCGTCGCTAGGAGCCTCTACGGTAAATTTCGTAGAAGAGGCAGAAGAACCTAAACTCAAGTCTGTCCCAACTACATCCAACGCCAAGATTTGATTGTTTCCGTAATAAGCCTGAATAGCGCTACCACCGGCAGCGTCAGAGAATGTCCACTGATTCACGCCCGATGTGATAACAGGCTTTGCCGTAGATGAAGCCGCAAACGACAAAACGGCCTGTGTCTTCTTGTTCTTGAATTGATACACAGGACCAGCAGGAGTCGTACCCGCATTCGTGATTTGCCACAAGGCAGAATCAATAGCGGCTTTGGTAGCGTCTGACGCCAAAGTTTTAACAATTACTGAGTCGGCTTTCTCACCACTTAAAGACAAAACGGAAGAACCTGTCTTTAAATAATAATAGTTACCGGCTTTCCACTGAGCCTCCGGAACGGTCGTACTCGACTGAGCATTAGCCGAGAATACGCCCGCAACCATCAGGGCCGCAGCAATAAGAGTACATTTTTTGTCCATAATCAAATAGATTTTATTTATTAATCACAGTCTAAACAGGGGTTGTTTAGAAAAGGTTTTGAGGGCGTATGAGATTAACAATCGATTTAGCGTCTTATAACAAAAATCGTCCTATTCTCACGAACAGGACGACTATACTACTAAAAATGTAAACAGTGTATTTATATAGTAATATCATGAAACTATATATTTTGGAGAAAAACCGCTCCACCTTCACAGGCAAAACGGCTGGAAATCTAATCTACTCAATAAATATCTTCACAGGCTTACTCGAAATAAGCATGTTCTTTTACGACATGACCTCTGTCATCGAAATAAACCTTATATATCTTACCATTTCTGGAAAGTAATACTACCTTATACTTCACAAACGTGCTATTGTTTGACACCTCAACTGATTTCACCATACATCCCTCATAGGAAGTATTTACCGCATCACGCAATACTTGGGGCATATCAGTTACCTCGATCGGATAAAATTTATCCTGTGCCACTGTTTCCTTAGCGCTACCGGCCATCCCGGCTTGCGCTTCTACATCAGGGGCAATAAATAAGCCACATAAAGCAACAATAGCCCCGTAAACAATCTTTTTCATACCTTAAAAACCTAAATACCTAAACCTTTTTTCTCTTACATCATAAATTCGCAGTATAGGGTGCAATCTCCGTGCCAAAACTCACCCTAAAAAACGACAAGAGAATAACAAGTTGTAAATCCGACAATTAACCAAAAGCGAAGAATCAATCATTCGGTTGCCAAAGTGTGGAACAAACCGTGGAATGTGGAGAATTTCCCCACGAGAGTGTGGAATCTCTACACACTACTATAAAAAAACGAGGCCCACCCTTAATCTATATAAGGATGAGCCTTAAATCATTCTACTTAAATATAATCAAATAAAAATACTAAAGTAATAAAATAAAGTTCCGTAATATCATATACACTCTGTGTCTAATCTCTAATTTGCGATTCACAAAGATAAATCTTTTTGTTCAACCATCTATAAAATAACCGCTCATCTAACGAAACTCAAAGATTTTTGAACAAAAAGATTCCTTTTAAGGACAAGTCATAGATTATCACGAACTTCAATCCTTCGCTTGGTGTACGGTTAGTTGCGGGAATGGGAAACCGATACCTACCTCATTGAAGGTCGCGTAGATATTCTTGTTAATATCGAAATACACGCCCCAATAGTCTGAACTATTTACCCAAACACGTACCACCACGTTTACGCTGCTGTCCGCCAAGGCTGTCAAGGCGATAAACGGAGCGGCCGGCTCGGACAAGATGCGGGAATCCTTCGCTAATACAGACTCTATCACTTGCTTTACTTTCTCATAATCGCTGCCGTATTCCACGCCAAAGGTCCAGTCTACACGGCGAGTCGTCTGGTTACTGAAATTAGTCACAACGCCACTGCTCAAAGAGCCGTTCGGTATATAAATGACCTTATTATCAACCGTACCTAATACGGTATGGAACATCTGGACCTCTTTCACGGTACCGCCAACGCCCTGCGCCTCAATATAATCACCCACCTTATAAGGCTTGAAAAGAAGGATGATCAATCCACCGGCAAAGTTTGACAGGTTACCGCTCAATGCCATACCGACAGCGACACCGGCGGAAGCCAACAAGGCGGCAAACGATGTAGTTTGAACGCCTAACGCCCCTACGACTGAAATAATCAATAAAATGGTTAAACTGACATTCACCAAACTACCCACAAAAGTCTTGACAGAAGGATCGATATCCCGTTTGCTCAATATCTTCCGAACCAGTTTATTTAGTAAGTTTATAACCAATCGTCCCACCAAAAAGACAATAAGGGCTTTAATAATCGTAAAACCCAATTGGGAGCCATGCTCAACCAAGGATCTGATAGCTTCCTCTAATTTAGAACTCGCTTCTACAGCTGCTAATAATACCATATCTCTTCTATTTTAGTTAATCTATTAATTATATAACAATCTGATCTTCCAAAAATATTATGAAATGTAGCAAAGGTATAAAGTTTTTTTAATCTGGTAAAACCATGAAATAATTACGTAGCTTTGCATCAATCAAATAACACGTTAAATACGACAGCATGAAAATCCTTGCGATACTCGCCGCCCTTTTCCTTTCAATAGGCTATGGCCACGCTCAGACATACGAGAAGTTTGTCGAGAAAAGTTTTGACTTCTTGGACAAGAACGACTTAGTCTCCGCCGAAGAGAGCCTACGAGCCGCCATGCACCTCGAACCGGGAAACCCCAACAACTACGCCTTGCTTATGAATCTCGGGACGATACAGCGCAGGCAAGGGAAACTGGAAGATGCCCTTCTCTCCTATACCGCCGCCCTAAGCCGCCATCCGAATAATGAGGCCATACTGGAAAATCGTGCCGGCTTATATACGGAAATGGGTGAGATCGAAAAAGCGACGAACGATTACAATGCCCTGTTAATCTTGAACCCCCATCATCAAGAGGCGTTATATTGCAGGGCGATGCTTCATTTGCAACATAAGAACTATCTGTTGGCCGAGCAGGATTTCGATAAGATACTGGAAGTAAACGAGAAATCCGTGAAAGGACGTCTGGGACACGCGATTCTCGAGAAGCTACGGGGGAATTACGATGAGAGCGAACGCATCTTTAATTACTTGATCAACGAGATGCCCCGCGAATGGATCTTATACGAGGGCCGTGCCGATCTATACTTCATGATGGGCAAGAACGCCCGGGCTATGGCCGATATCAATCGCATTTTCGTGGAAAGTACCCCGACAGCCGCTTTATATGTATTGCGAGGCAAAGTAAAACTCGCCCAATATGAGAAGGCATCGGCCGCCTTAGACTTCAAGAAAGCTGAGGATATGGGATATGATAAAACGACTATCGACGAGTTGATGAAGATGGCTCGTTAAGGCTGTTTTTATACGTATAGTGGCATCGGCTCACGCGAGTAGTGGTATTGGCCTACGC
>NZ_FR885252.1:0-558 GCF_000436315.1 Parabacteroides sp. CAG:2
GCAGTCAGTTGCCCGGCTGCCTTTGTAAACCTGTTTTTGAAATAAGCAAGTTTAATCCAGTCCGACACAAGCTCGGACAAATTCCATTTCTTTATCTCTATCTTCTTGTGACAGATTTTCATTCCACTCTTCATCTTCTACAGACCAGCTTCTTCTAATTGTCACATCGTACAATTCTATACAGTGGCTTGTAGCTGGTCTATGTTCCATAAAAATGAATACTTCCGCATCCATATCTATTGCATCCATATCATACTTATGCAGTCTTTCTATAGTTTCTGCATCCGTTATTTCTTGATAATAAATGCCTTCGTATTCTTCTCGTTTCTCCCATTCTCTATCCATCTCAAAAATTCTTTCCAGATATTTGGAGTCAATACAATACTTCTGGATAAATTCAGAAGCGAAACCTGCACCATAATGTAAATAACCAATTTTGCACACGTCTTTCTTTAATTCAATGATACAACCTCTTGTACTCATAATTCAAAATGTTTAAAGTTATTATTAAGTATATCCTGCATAAAATCCCTATCCAGAGGAACACAGCAAGGGTCA
>NZ_FR885253.1:0-24713 GCF_000436315.1 Parabacteroides sp. CAG:2
AGGAAGAATCGTTCGATCAGGCGTAATTCTTCCGTTACGATCTCTGCGGAGGCTTGCGTCTCGGGCGAGACGGGCAGGTCGATACCGTAATTGGTTCTCAGGCCCTCTGGAAAATCGATATCCGCCGTATAGTACTCGTCGGTGGGGACCAATGAGATATTCGATACCACGCCGTTTACCACTCCAAACTCCTGATCCGGGAAATTGGAGAAACGGACGATCGCCCGCTGGCCTCTCCGGACTTTTCCCGAGCGTGCTATCGGTATGCGCACTTTCCCCACCAGCCGGCCCTCGCCTTGCGGTACGACGGTGAAAGCCACCTCTCCGGATGGGATATACTGGTTCTCATTCCAGTACTTGGTGAAAGTCACGACACCCCCTACCGGGGCGATGAGGCAATAACGCAACCTCCACTCGTTCATGCTGTTCAGCAATTGTTCCCGGGCGGTCTGTAATTCCTGCCGTAGCGTAAATTCTTTCTCGCTCCGCTCCAGCGTCAGATCCAGCAAGGATTGCTCTTGCTCCCCGATCTGTATCCTGAGATTCTCAGCCGAGGCTGCCGCCCCTTCTAGCGAATAACGGCTTTGCAGTAGGGAAGCCCGTGCGGTCTCATGCTCGTAGGAGGAAATCACGGAGGAGATTCTCGGCCGAGGCTGACGCCCCTTCCAGCGAATAACGGCTTTGCAGCAGGGAAGCCCGTGCGGTCTCATGCTCGTAGGAGGAAATCACGGACCGGCTATACAATAATGAATCCCGGGCGTATTGCCGCCTTGTCAAGGCGAATTGCTCCGAGAGGGTCTTCCGCTGCCGTTCGGTCTCGTTATAGTAAGCCTTATACAACGCTATCTGTTTGCGGATGGAGGTCATTTTTTGCGGATAATAATCGATCTCCCTGTAATTGATACAGGCATGGAGCGCCGACAGTAGTCCCGAGTAAGCCGCTTGCATATCACCCAGCGATAGCTCCTTGTACTTTGATAATGCCTTGTCCAAGCTATCCACGTCGCTTCCGGATCGTTCCAACGCCTTATCCAGATAGATGGCATCGTCCGTGTCGGCGTGATTCTCTATGACCGCCAGCCAATCCCCCTGCCTTACCGGACGATTATCCCTGACGAGCAGCTCCTGTATCTTTCCCGCCGCCCGTGTCACCACCGCCGTGGCGGGATGTTGCCCCGTCAATGTCATGTCAGCCGTGATCACGTCAGGATACTTGAAGAAACAGCTCCCCACCAGCAACGCTACGACCACGAGGAATAACAGCGTTATCCCCCACCGTACGATCCAGGCCGGCACTTGCCCCATCACCTCCTGTACCTCCTCGCTACGTAACTCTATATCTTTATTATTTTTCATAAGGTGGTTTATTTCGTTTGGTGGTAACTACGATAATCCCTCTTTTCCCTTTTGGACCGTATATAGCAGCATCAACACCTTTTAGGATAAAAATTTCTTCTATTTCGGTCACAGGAAACGAAAGTATATCATAATTTTGATATGGAACGTCATCAACGACAAATAAAGGTGGCTCATAATTTTTTACAGGATCCGTTTGGAATGAAATGGCTCCATAATCTTGAATAAACACACATTCCTTATACACATGATCTACTACATACCACGAAATGTTAACACTCCCCAATAGATAAAGTAAGGACCTCATATCCTGTATATGCCATTGTTCTATGTTTTGTCGATAGATTACACGACTGGATGGCAAAGATCCAGAATACAATCCATTATATTTTTGTTTTCTTCTCATGCTTGCGATAATAGAAACTTCATCGAGATTTACGGTTTTCCATATATCCGGATTTGGTTGTGATAAGTTTTTAATGGGAGTAACCTCTAATGTCATAGCTATTAAATCCCAGGCCAAACTCAATCGTGAGGGATCTGAATCTATTTGGTTCTTAAGTGGAAGCAATCCCATTCGGAAGTCTGGAGGCAATGACTGGAAATCAGTCTGTTCTTGTATGTTTAGTACGACACGGCCACACAATAGATTCTTCATAGAATCTACTAAAGCGAACGAGGATATCCCTTTTGGAAAATGTTTTTTGTCAAAAACTAAATAAGAATCTTTAGGATTCCAGACTTTTTGGAAAAAAATAGAATCTTCCGATTGGGCCACTAAATATAATAATTTCATTGGCACTTCCCTCGAAGAGTTGATAACGGATAAGAGCCATTGTTCTTTATTTTCAATTATTTTAAGACCAAAGCCATTTTCACTCATCATTGGCAAATAAAAATTCTTACGGATTCTATCTCGATTTTCGCATTTTAAGATATATCTTTCTCCTGGATTTGCATAAATATGAAAGTAGCCTATTCCGGGCAATAGCGTTTTCACGGATTGAACCGTATCCCCTCTCTCATTTATAATTACTCCAGTGATGGATATCTTTTTCTTGTCAATTCCTTCCGCTGTAAAAACTATTTTACATGAGATATTTTGAAGAATAGATCCACTTTCAGGATAAAACGTAACAATATAGTCGGTCTCCCGTTCCGATGCAGAAACGGGAGATACCAAAAAAAGAATTTGGATAATACTAATGATAATAGATTTCATAAATTTATATATTCATTAGTACCGGCAAATCAGGTAAGCGACGTTCAGGGCACACTTCTATGTTGGGAGAACAAGTTCCATAGTTTCTAGGGCAATTAGTACCATCTCGAAAATTTCCACATGGATCAGAAATGCCAAAAGCCGCATTACATGAGTATCCTGTTGCTCCACAATTTGTATTACGCTCGTTACAAGGCCGTCCTCCTATAAGTTTAGCCATTGTAAATTCATTTAGACGGCTTTTTTCAATCACTTTAAAATTTTTCATAACGCAATGATATTAAGTTTTTAAATAAATAGCCTTTTTATTATAATCTTATTCAGCTATTTTGTGACAAATGAATTTTTATAAATTCTTTGAGAGAACCCTTAAGGTATGTACATGTATCATAATGTTTATCTTTAAATATATTTTCTATCCGTTTATGGGGGCAACCTCCAAAACAAATAGGAAGATAAGGACATTTAGAACATGTTTTATCTTCCAGTGGATCTGCGGCATAGAGGTATCGGTTAAGAATTTTCTGATCTATGGATTGAATAGTTCCTTCTGAATCCAATTTTGCTATGGCATATTTTTGATCGCCTATAATTTCCCAACATTTATATAAGTATCCTTCTGGATCTATTGTAAATGTGTGTTTATTTCGAATAGAACATTCTGTAAAAGAGGAATCTGGATATCCACATAAATTGGTTACGATACCTCTGTCATAGTAGAGCTGTTGTATAAACTCAGATTTCTCTTGTCTATTGAAAAGTAAAGAACAAGAAGAACTTGATTTAGAAGAAGTAGATGTTATAAAAGCAGGATAAATTCCAATCAATGGGTTGCTCTTATATCGTTGTAATATGAAAGAATATAAAGTTATAAATTCAGAAGAATTCTCTTTATTCATATTTACTCGTATACTAATTCGTATTTCTGGGGCAGAAGATGCTAGCAAGTCTATATTCTTTATAGTTCTAGAAAAAGTATCGTTTTCATTTTTTGTGAATTTTATCTTGTTGTGAGTCTCTTTTAATCCATCTAGCGTAATTTGTATGTGTTGTAACTTCATCTCCTTAAAGAGTTTTATAATATCCGGTGATATCAAGAACCCATTAGAGATTATTGAGAAAGAATAATTTTTATCGGGAATCAGAATCATCTTACGATAAAGTGATTCTATTTGCTTAATGCCTAGAAGAGGTTCTCCTCCAAACCAAACTACGTGAATATTTTTAATGTTTTCATATTGTTCTATGAATTTAATAATTGAGCTTATGACCTTTTCTGTCATATAAATATTACGTTTGCAATTTTCAAAACAGTAAGAACACGAGTAATTGCAATCCATGGTTGGAGCTATCGTTAGATTTAAGATATTGATGGAGCGTCCTGCTAGGATAATACTTTTATACAGTAAGAACTCATCCCGATCATTTTCAGTGATCATATGGTTTTCTTTCAAAGTTTGATAAAGTTCATCACATCCCAAGTCTTTCTCTTGTAAAGGTGTATGTCTATTCTTGTTGACTAATAAAATCTTATATGTATCCTCTGCTATTTCGATCAAGGCATTAGACAATGTATTATATGCATAAAATTTACTGTCTATCTCAAATAGGAATGTGTACATTGATATTTTCATGGTATTTGCATATTTAGATTGTTAAGTGATTAATTCCCCAACTCCAACTGGTTCTTCACCAACTTATAATAAGTCCCCCGCAAGGCCGTGAGCTCCTGATGCGTCCCTTCCTCCACGACGCGTCCCTTGTCCAGCACCACGATCTTGTCCGCGTCACGTACCGTGCTTAGCCGATGCGCCACGACCACCACCGTCCGTCCTTTGTAGAAGGCGTGCAACTGCTCCATGATCTCCCGCTCGTTGTTGGCGTCCAAGGCGTTCGTGGCCTCGTCCAGGAAGATGAAGTCGGGATTCTTGTACACCGCCCGGGCGATCAGGATACGCTGTCTCTGCCCTTGGCTCACTCCGTTTCCCTCCATGCCGATCTTCGTATTATAGCCCAACGGGAGAGAATCGATGAAATCCCGGATATTCGCCACCGTCACGGCATGCAGCAGGCGTTCCTTGTCCACCACCTCTTCGCCGGGGGCGATGTTGTTGGCGATCGTATCCGAGAAGATAAAACCATCCTGCATAACCGAACCGGTCTTGCTACGCCATACGTGAGGATTCAAGTTCTTGAGGGAGGTATCGCCGATCCTCACATCCCCCTTGTTGGGGTTGTAAAAACCGAGCAGGAGTTTCACGATCGTCGTTTTTCCGCTCCCGCTGGCCCCCACGATGGCGGTCACCCTGTTATGGGGTATCGTCAGGTTTATATCCTCCAGCACGTAATCCCGGTCCGCGCCGTCATAGCTGAAGCTGAGGTTTTCCAGCCGTAGCGTCCTGTCATCGGGAAGAACATTCAGCCTTATCCCGCCTGCCTGTTCCTCGTCCTCCTTCCCGTGTATCTCGCCGAGCCGCTCCAGACTGATCTTCGCGTCCTGTAGGGATCGTGAGAAATCGATCAATTGCTCGATAGGCGAAGAGAGCTGCCCCACGATGTAGGTCACCGACATCATCATACCCAGCGTCATATCCCCTTGCACGACGGCCCGTGCTGCGATGAAGGAGATGAGTATGTTGGTGGTCTGGTTGAAAAAGACCGCCCCGAGTTGCTGATATTGTTGTAACGCCAACCCCTTGATCCCTATCTTGAAAAGTTTTACCTGTATCCGTTCCCATTTCCATCGCATCTTGGTCTCGCAATTATTGAGCTTGATCTCCTGCATTCCGGTGATGAGCTGGAATAGGTTGCTTTGCTCCCCGGCCGCTTGCGAGAAACGCTTTACGTCCAGCTCCCTCCTCCATCTCATGAAGGCGAGTACCCACGCCACGTATAAGCCGTTACCCGCCAAGAAGAGTCCCAGTATGGTCCAGTCATAGTAGGCGAGCACGAACCCGAACACGATGAAGTTGACAAAAGAGAAGAGCGTATTGATGGATGTCCCGGTCATGAAAGCCTCGATGCGGTCATGGTCTCCGATGCGCTGCATGATATCGCCCACCATCTTGGTATCGAAGAAATGCAGGGGCAGGCGCATCAGCTTGGCGAGGAAATCGGAGATCAAGGCGATATTGATCCTCGTGTTTACGTGCAGCAATATCCAGCTCCGTATGAAGTCCACGGATAGCTTGGCGATAAAGATCACCAATTGCGATATAAGGATCAAGGTTATGAAACCTAGGTTGTTGTCCCGTATACCGGTATCTACCAAGCTCTGCGTGAGGAAAGGCAGGATGAGTTGCAGTACGCTGGCTGCCCGTTACCTACCAAGAAGAGTCCCAGTATCGTCCAGTCGTAATAGGCCAGCACGAACCCGAACACGATGAAGTTAACGAAAGAGAAGAGCGTATTGATGGATGTCCCGGTCATGAAAGCCTCGATGCGGTCATGGTCTCCGATGCGCTGCATGATATCGCCCACCATCTTGGTATCGAAGAAATGCAGGGGCAGGCGCATCAGCTTGGCGAGGAAATCGGAGATCAAGGCGATATTGATCCTCGTGTTTACGTGCAGCAATATCCAGCTCCGTATGAAGTCCACGGATAGCTTGGCGATAAAGATCACCAATTGCGATATAAGGATCAAGGTTATGAAACTTAGGTTGTTGTCCCGTATTCCGGTATCCACCAGGCTCTGCGTGAGGAAAGGCAGGATGAGTTGCAGTATGCTGGCGGTCAGCATGCCCAGCACGAGCTGTGCCATCTCACGCCTGTAGGGCGATATATATCGGAAAAAGAGTCCGAGGTTACGTTTCCTGTCTCTCCCCTCGTCCTCCATCCCGTAGAACTCCGGCCCCGGTTCCAGCAAGCGCTGGCTGTCACCATGCCCAGCACGAGCTGTGCCATCTCCCGCCTGTAGGGCGATATATATCGGAAAAAGAATCCGAGGTTACGTTTCCTGTCTCTCTCCTCGTCCTCCATCCCGTAGAACTCCGGCCCCGGTTCCAGCAAGAGCGCCGTCCCGGTATCCTGCCCGTCCACCTTGGTACTGACCCAGCACCGCTTGAACTCCTCCCTCGTATAGGTGATAAGTCCCGCCGCCGGGTCCGCTATGTAGAACTTCCCTTTCTTTATCTTGTAGCAAACCACGAAATGCCATTGGTTCCAGTGCAGTATGCAGGGTAGGGGACATTCCTTTTCCAATTCCTCCACCGTGATCCGCACGCCCTGTGTTCGGAACCCGATCGCTTCCGCCGCCTCGCTGATACCCAGCATGGAGACTCCTTCCCGTGTGATGAAGGCTTTCTCCCGTAAGTTCTGGATCGAGTACACACGACCATAGAACTTGGCGATCATACGGAGGCAGCTAGGACCACAGTCCATAGAATCCAATTGCTGATAATGTGGAAACGATCTTAGCATAAATTAAAACATTAGGATATAGACATGATTTAGTTCTTAGTTCTTATTTCTTATGTTTTATCAGCATAATCACCGGATTGGACTCTTCATCCAATTTAGCCGCAATCTCTTTCAGTTTGCCCTTCAGTACTCCTTTCCCGTAAGCCTCGGCAAGTTCGTGGGCTTGCAATGACTGTCCGATTACGAATTCCGGATCTAAAGGTCTCGACGTCATATCCACTTCTCTTTTGCTGGTATAATCACCATTGTATATTTTAGGTATGAATAATGAACTTTCCAGTCTATCGTACATCAATCCGGAAGTTGGAAACCCTCTCCCTGTTTCAAAATTAAATTCCGCTTTCAACAGGCTCATGAAATAATAACGGTCGGTAAAAACGGTTGGTATAAGAAATACTTCAGGAGGATCCATGGAGTGTATGGAGGGGGTTCTTACGATAAGGGGGATTGTCGTATTAGCATCCGGCAAATAGTGGTATATGGTATCGGATGATGTCTCCATAAGTACCCAATTGGTATGATCTGGAACTATTTGATACATGGCGGTTGGTACTGGAGCGGCCCAGTTCTCCCAGTTTTCCCCATCTCTTGCGACCGGGCTTTTAACTTCATCAAAAGGAATTGATATTTTCCGGGTGATACTTCCATCCTGCTTGGAAAAGATTAAATAATATGGAGGTATGGCGTTTGACGGGTTTTCCAGACTATTATCTGGTACATAAGAGATCAAATTATCCCGGTCGTAATTAAATGTATTTATATGAGATTCCGTACCTTCGGCTTTGAAACTCCTTTTAAAATTTCCGTATAGATCATATACAGAGATTTTACTTCCGGTATAGGCTATAACAAATATTTCCTTGTTTGCTTCATCCAGAACAACCTCCGTAATACCTACATATTCCTCGCCACCTTGCCCTTTCCTGTTTATCTTCTTCAAGGCTTTGCCGGTTTTTCTGTCAAAAACAAACAAATTCCCGTCGTTGGCCCAGTTGGTTATTAATATAACTTCTGCACCAATGGCCATTACTTTGCCTTGGGTAACAAACTCATCATTTGTTTCCAACGGGATGTATTCCACATCCATGAAATCCTGTAGTGTCAATTCCTTTTCAGGATAATTCTTTGTAACATCAACTGTGATGAGTTCATTTGTTGATTGTTTATCTTTTCCACATCCCGCTAACGCAAAGAGAAGGATCGCTGAAATTGTGATTATCCATTTCATTATTCTTACGATTTAAGGTTAAACACTTAGGGCGATACATTCGCTCAATCATGCCTAATTACAAAAATAGGTTATTTTTTCTCGATATCTCTTCTTTTTGCTCAAAACTTATAGCGGTGAATGGAATTCTATCCGTTATTTACATAATTTAGGCAAAGGCTTAGCAATGGATGTTGTTTCCTCTCGCTATCTTGCTATCTTGCTATCTTGTGGGTCACTTATCAAAAGGTCGAATAGTTCGTTTATTTCCGGGTCGTTGATTCCCAGATCATCCTTTTCGGACTCCAGATGCCAGCTGACCCATGTTTGTCCTTCCAACTTATCCAGTCTTCGCTATCTAAAAAAGCGATATACTCACCTTGGGCAATCTCCAAACCTGGGTTACGGGCAGCGGACGCTCCCTCGTTCTCTTGATGAATCACCTTGATACGATCCTCTTTCTTAGCGTATTCGTCAGCGATCTTTCTGGATAAGTCGGTCGAGCCATCATCCACCAAGACAATCTCCAAGTGCAGATCGCCTTGGTACATCAAGGAATCTATGCATGTGGTCAAATATTTTTTGCTTCTTGGAAGGCCCTTGTATAATCACCGTTACCGGCTATCAGCAAACGACTATTAGGATGAGCTTCTAAGACCATATGGAACGCTTTGATCAAAGAACTCACACCCTTTATTTCGTCAATCCGATCGGCAAAAAAAATAATTGTTTCTCAATTTTTGTATTATAAGAGACAGCCTCCATTGGATTCATAACCATTAGGGATTGGTTTGTTTTTTGTGTTTTATTAACATGATTACCGGATTGGATTCTTCATCTAAACTTGCGGCAATTTCTTTTAATCGTCTCTTCAACTTCCCTTTTTCATAATCCTCAATGAGCTGGGAAGCCTCGATACTTTGCCAAGATGCGATTTTATCGTCTACAGGAAGTGATTTCATATTCACCGCTCTTTTCTCAGAATAATCGTTGTTATATACAATATATTCAAAAATAGCCTTTTCTTGTTTGTCATATAATAAGTCTGTAGTGGGAAATCCCTCATGTGTCTCGAAGTTATATTCTTTTTTAACCGTTTCCATAAAATAATAGCGGTTAGTAAGAATCCCTAGGAAGAGGAATACTTCCGGATTCATGGATTGTACGGATGGGGTCCTTGCTATAATCGGTATCATTTTATGGTCTGATTGGTACTTATATACTGTATCGGATGATTGTTCTACAAGTACCCAACAATCAAAATAGGGAATTATAGGATTATAGTTATCAGGGATCACGTTGTAATATATATCCTTTGCTTTATCAGAATAGTTTACAGCCATTGATATTTTTTCTTTAAATGGAATCTGGATTTGTTTGGTTGTTCCATCCTGTTTAGATATAATAGTAAAAGCAGGCTTGTCTGTTACCCAATAATTATTAGTTATTAAACTTGTTTGGTTGAAATTGTATAAATGAAAGAAATAGAGTTCATCACCTCGTTTAAGGCTTCTTTTAAAATTCCCATCTAAATCATATACTGATATTTTCCTTGAAAAATGATCGAGTACAAATATTTCATTTTGTTTTTCATCAAGCACAATTCTTTGGATGAACGTATATTCTTCTCCACCTTGCCCTTCTCTATTTATTTTTTTTAATCCTTTTCCCGTTTTTCTGTCATAGATAAAGATATCTCCATCTCTGATTCGGTTTCTGGCAAGAATAATATCCTTTCCGATTGCTAGGACAAGACCTTGGCAAATAAAATCGTCCTTTGTTTCCAAAGGAATATATTCGACATCCATAAAATCTTGAAGAATTAGTTCTTTTTTAGGGTAACTTACCGTAACATCAACAGTGATAAGCTCATTTGTCGATTGCTTATCTTTTCCACATCCCGCTAACGCAAAGAGGAGGATCGCTGGTATTGTGATTATCCATTTCATTATTCTTCCGATTTAAGGTTAAACACTTGGAGCGATACGTTCGCTCAATCATGCCTAGTTACAAAACTAGGTTATTTTTTCTCGTGATCTCTTCTTTTTGCTCAAAACTTATAGCGGTGAATGGAATTCTATCCATTATTTACATAATTTCGGCACAGTCTTAGCAATGGATGTTGTTCACCCTCGCTATCTTGTGGGTCACTTATCAAAAGGTCGAATAGTTCGTTTATTTCCGGGTCGTTGATTCCCAGATCATCCTTTTCGGACTCCAGATGCCAGCTGACCCATGTTTGTCCTTCCAGCTTATCCTGATCATTCTCTAGCTCATAATGCAATGTGGGAAGGTGGAAAACGACTATAGTCGCCTGTTGGAAATATTTCCTGTCGGTGGTTATCACCCAATCAACGGGTACATCCTCTATTTTCAACTGTAGATCTTCCCCATTTATCGTGTTGAATACGAGCATCACTTTTTTACCAGCCTTTATTTGGCAATCTACGCCTGCTACCCAATCAGACACACGCCAATCCGTATATTCTTTCAGCCCGGCTTCTGCCTTGTAGTAATAATTTCTGCATCTTTGTATAGATTCCGGAATCATTTGCCCGCAATCCCTCCAAAATCGATCCAGATAATGTTTGTGTACTATGTATGAGGAATCTTTTATGTTGGGAAGTAGTGTGAATGCCTTAGAATAAAGCCTGAGGATGTTTACATACCACCAGCTTCTCAAGTCAACGCTCGTCTTAGAGGAAACAAATTGATCAGAGAATTTAATCAATCCCTCAGTAACTTGAAATAATGATTTCAGCCTTCGGGCTAGGCTTGTCGTATGCATGACCGATTCTTCGTTCTGGCGGTAATAATAAAACTCAATGTTGGTGATAACCATCCTCTCCGCTTGGCAAAGGACGATGGGACACCATAACTCATCCTCATGCATGATGCCTTCCTCAAAACGAGCCTGTATTTTATGCAGATATTTCCTATTGTATATGTATTTGAAGGGCATGGGCAAATAGAAACAAGTTTTGACTAATTCTATGAAACTTTCTTTACCGGAAAGCAATTCTTTTATAGATCCGTTGGAAATACATTTAAAAGGTTTATCCATACTTCCGTCTTGATGACATAGCCACATATTTCCCATCACGACATCGGCATGATGTTTCACCGCCTCATCATATAAAAGAGATAATGATTCATCTTTAATCCAGTCATCACTATCTAAAAAAGCGATGTACTCTTCCGTGGCAATATCCAAACCAACGTTGCGGGCTGCGGATGCTCCCCCGTTCTCTTGATGAATCACTTTGATACGCTCCTCTTTTTTAGCGTATTCATCAGCAATTTCCCCTGACAAATCAGTCGAGCCATCATTAACCAATATAATCTCCATACGAAGGCCACCTTGGTTCTTCAACGAGTCGATACAAACCGTCAAATATTTCTCCACGTTATATATCGGGATAATGATCGATATGTCGATTTGATTGAGCGTATCCATATAGTATCAGGTTCGTTGATTATTATTTACATTCTTGGAATAAGGATTTATAAAATGCGATCATGTTTTTCCCGAATACTTCCGAGGAATATTTCTCCAAATACCGTTTGCGACCGTTCTTCCCGAGTCGTTTCGCTTCTTTCGGGTTCTGTAATAGGTAGACGATCTTCTGCGCTAACAGGGAGGTGTCGATCTCTACACTATCAGGAGATACTATTAATGGTACTTTCAATCCGCAAGATTCGTCTACGACCTCGTTCAACCCGGATGTGGCGGTTGCGACGATGGGTAATTCATGCATCATCATTTCGACAGGTACATAACCAAAAGGCTCGAATAGGGAAGGTACGACACCGACATCAGCTAAACGGTATAACTCAAAAAGCGAGGTTTGATCAACGAAACCAGTGAAAGTTATTTTGGAGAAGATAGGATTGGCTTCGGAGAAAGAATTTTGATAATCGCCATCACCAACTATCCATAAACGGCAATTGGGGCTTTCTTGTAAAATTAATTGAAAGGCTCGAATCAAGAAATGAGTTCCCTTGATCTCTTCTAACCGTCCGACAAAAATAATCATTTGTTCTTCTGGGTACAAGTGCCATTTTTTTCGTAATCTCTTCTGGTCAACTTCTTCTTTTATCTTGTCGCTCATTCCGTTTGGAATAATTATTATACGATTTATATCTACTCCATAATCGTGATACAATAATTCTTGCATATAGTTTGACAGGCTGATCACTTGATCCATTCTTTCATAACATGTCCTTTCCTCCTCGAATGATTTTTGGATTAAATCTTCCAATTCATTTGTTTCTTTTTTTCGTAAGATAATTCGAAGTTTTTCTAAGTTATCATGAATAACTGAACTCCATTCAGAAAAATGAGTGACAGTAATCACTTTGCAATCAAATGCAATTTTTAGTTCTAATGCAAGTGATTTATCTCTGTATGAATTTAAATGAAAAACTAGATTTTTTTGGTCTTGAATATAATTTCTGAGTAGATAGACAATATTCCGAGAGTAAACTTTTCGTTGTTCTTGATCTAGAAGATTCCATTCTTTTGAGATCGGCTCTGGGAAATACCAGTATGAAACATCTTTCACTTCTTTTTTTTCGATTTGAAGTTGGTCACATAATATGTGAACTACATGGATGTGGATACTATTACTTTTACTTCGCAAGGCGGTAATCAATTCACGAATATAGGTACCTACTCCGTATAAGCCACCTCGACTTTTGTTCGAGAAAATATATAGATTAATCATTTTTATGGTATGTTGATAGAATATACTTACAACTTATATTATAAAAGCTGTTGCCACGAAGTCTCAATTGCTCCAAGGGCAGTCAATCTATACATGCCCTCACCTGCATAACCACCAGATAACCCCATATTCTCCAATGTTAAACTAGGTTTAAGCTTCGGAAATATTCTGTTCGACTCTAATTCTCTAGTGTGTGCACGCAAAAAAAGATATATGTCTTGTTGTTCATTTGCTGATAGATCATTTCTATTATTTTTGATACTCTCTGTGATAAAAGATAAACATTCGTTGCTCATTTGGCTTTTGGCACGATGAAGCCAATACCATCCATATCCAATCAATCCTTCATCACGACTGTAATTAGGGAAAGGGTCGTGAATGACGGCTCGGTACATCCGCTTATCGAAATCCTCAAATAAATCTTCCTCAATCTCAATAAGATTATTGTAGGATAAATAGTTGATCCCTACCCCAATACCAGCTATGCCTTTCTCATAATCTGGACGATAATTTACATGGAGCTGTTCTTGGATTGCCATGATCAAATCCCATGCATATTCTTCGAATAATGTTTTTCCTGTATAACGAGCATAATGGAAGAAGAAAATAGCTATTCCTAACTTGCCATGTAGTAATCCTGGGCATTTTGTTAATGTCCCATTTAAAAGAAGCCAATCTGCAATTTTTGTTAGTTCCATAATAATTACTCTAGGCAGTTACTTCTTTTGTTTATATTTTGCAATCATAAGAACTGGATTGGATTCCTCATCTAAGCTGGCTGCAATCTCTTTTAATTTGCCTTTTAAATTCCCATTTTTATAGGCATCAACTAGATCAGGTGCTTCTAATGTTTTAACAAAGGCTATTTCTTTATTTATAAAGGCTATTCCTCCATAACCCAAACTTACAAATTCTTTATGCACATAATCAGCATTATAAAGAGAGTATTCATAGATAATATTTTCTTTCATATCATACATTAAATCTGTTCTTGGAAGTCCTACCCGACTTGAAAAATCATATACTTTTTTTACTGTCTGCATAAAATAGTAGCGATCAGTAAGAACTGATGGATATAGAAATATCTCGGTTCCCATTGATTGTATGGAAGGAGTTCTTGCTATAAAAGGGACAACTCTTTTATCAGTAAAAACCCGATATATCGTATCTGATGAGTGATCCATTAAAATCCATGAATCATGAAATGGAACAAATTCTTCATTTTGAGGTCTTGCAGATTTAGTCTGTTCCTTATTAATAATTAAACTGGTTTTTTTCTTGTCATATGGAATATGAATTTCTTTGATAAGTCTTCCGTCCTGTTTTGAGATAATATAAAATATGTTTTTGATTTCATCGGTAAATAAATTGTCTCCATCATTACAGATTAAATAGTCACTTCCTAAATTGAAAACCCGATCATAGGATGCCCCTTCTATATTTTTAAAACTTCGTTTAAAATTACCTTGTAGATCATATATATATACTTTTTTAGATCGATTATCAACTACAAATAATTCTTCATGTTCTTCATCTAGGGTAACTCGCAAAAGAAAGCTATATTCTTCGGAACCAGAACCTTGCCTATTTATTTTTCTAATACCTTTCCCTTTTCGGTCAAAAATGAATATATCACCATCTGAAGATAATTTCAGATTTCTGACAATAATCATATCCTTACTGATATCTTGCATATACCCCATAGTCGTAAACGTACGACTGGTGTCTAGCGGGATATAATCTATATCAAATATATCTTGGAGAGCAAATTCTTTTTGAGGGTAATCTTTTGTGACATCTATTGTGAGCAAATCTTTACTTTGTTGCATATTTACACAGCCTCCACTCAAAATAGAAAGGAGGACAGATAATGCTATAATTTTATTTTTCATTACTTTTTATATTTTAGAATTAAAGATTCTCACAATTTGGATTATGAATATTTACATGACAAAGGTTAGTTTGCCCAATCATTATTTCATAATCAGAAGGAGACGGACATAGCCATTGATAAATACATGCATTGCAAGGCTCTTGATTGCGTACTCGCAGCCAAGATTTTCCTTCTTCTATTTCTTTCTGTATTAACTCAAAAATACTATGAGTACATATGTTGCCTAATGCTGGATAATTTATATTCGAATGCACATCTCCATTTGGCATTATGTTGATTTTCCCAAAGTCATTATTATTTATCATTTGTTTGATAAAAAAGTCTTTAATGGACATTGATGTAGATAATATATCGCTCTTTTTTAGAAAAACATTTTCTTTGAAAAAATCGATATTATACCCTGTGTATATTGGATTAAATTGATATTTGTCAATTTGATATTCTTCGATAATTTCCCAAGCTTTTAGATAATCATCTAAAGATGCTATATCAAAAATAAGTTCAAATAGATTATTCTGATCTTTTAACGATTGTGTAGTTATGATTAATTGTTTTATATCTATAGGAAAATGAATATGTATTTTGTATAAAAAAATATTTTTGCATACTGATGCTGGAATTGCAAAATTAATATAATTGCATATTATTTTTTTTGACGAATTATATTGATTCAAAAAATCAACAAGCTTGTCAAATTTAGCAATGTGTTTTAAATCCCCACTGATGCTATATGTTATATTATCTGGCATTGACTGCAAATAATCAATTAGCTTATCTTGATCTAAGATATGATCAAGATGAATGATTATTTCGTTTAAAAAATGCAATAAGTTGGCATTTTTTATAAAATTATACTTTTCGTTACGTTTATTGCAGAAATTAGTATGTGGTAATATTTGTATAGGTTTCCCTTTAGATAAAGATATATCTATAATATCTCCCATGTATTTTTCTCTTAAATTTGTAATAAAAGAATGTATATCATTTTGTCTATATTGCTCATTTTTCAATATGGTAACACCGCAATTTTCATCTTGAAGTAATTCTTCTAATAGATTAATTACTTTTTCATTATTAGAGATTATGGTTTCTTTGTCTAATGTGTTATACAATAACATATAGCCATTTGCAATGTTTATATGCACATAAGGCTCAATCATAAACCAATAGTCACTTGTTCTTTCCATTACTCTGTTATTAAATGATTAATTATTTGAAAGAATTCACTAGGACATTTTTCCAAATATGAAAAAATGCGATTTAGTTTATCTTCAAATGTTTTTTGATTCTGAAAGTCTGGACAAACAAATTCCTCTACACCTAGTTGATCCAGATTATCCAAACTTAATAAGCAAGTGGAGCAAGCTCTTCCTCCGTAGCAATATTGACAAACTTTTTTGCAGTGTACATAATAAGAATTGTACCTTTGTACAATTTCAGGAATGTTAATAAATACATGATCATTTACTTTGCCTAAAAAGTTTTTGTAGCTAACTTTTTCACAAGGTAACAAGTTATTGTGCGTGTTTAAGAATATTCTTGTTTGAAAGGGCAAACAAGTTCCCGTTGGGAAGGAATCTATCAAATCATACAATAAGTAGAGTGTGTTTGAAAGATACAAATTGAGAGAATAATGTTTCAAAAACTTTTTTGATTCATTAAATGGGATCAATCGATTACTTACTATGGGTAATACGTCAGATCCTTCCTTTTGGAATTCCTTCTCGCTTATTTTTCTGGAATGAAAAATATCATCAAAAATATTTTTTTTATTAAGATTTATATGATCTGAGCTTAATTGTGATATTCTTGGAATTTTACCATATCTATTATAAATAAACTCGTAAATTCCTTTTATGGAATTGCGATTATTTAGTACTGCATTAAAATTCACATATTTATCGAAATAACTAGGATGTTTTAGTTTTATCATATCGGTATTCATTAAAACATCATGAAATGAATTTTTGTTGTTGCTTGCATAGGTACGATAACTATGAGCTTTTTCGTTTCCATCAAAACTGATTAATAACTCTATATTATTTTCAACTATAAAGTCGATATATTTGTGTATTAAGGTGGCATTTGTTGTCATATTGAACATTAAGTCCAATTTTTTGTTTTTGTTTAAAAGTTTCGCTTCTTCTATTATTTGTTGTATAGCAGGAAAATTGACAAGTGGTTCTCCCCCAAAAAAGCTAATTGTTAATTTGGTCTTTTTATGTTTTACATTGAAAATGTATCTTAGGAAATTTAAAGCGTATTTTATATTTATATTTTTGGATTCTTTTTTTGAGAAGTTGTATAAATCACCTAGTGAACAATATTTGCATTTTAAATTACAATAATCTGTTATTTCAAATACAATAACTTTCGTTTGAGTGATATTTTCCTTTATGCTATTTTCGCTAATATTAGCTTTAAATTCAAAAGGTTTTGCTTCTCCAAAAAAACCATGATTTACAAGATAAGAGTATTTTTTCAAATAATAAGCATCTATATTTATATCTGTCGACTTTTCATGAATTTTTTTTAATTCGGGATGTATTAACATAGATAGTATGCGTTGGTATCATACAAATAGAAGTTGTTATTTTCAGTGGAATGTATTATTGATTTCATTATAGTAGATTAATTAAACAAAAAGTTCATTCTATGCATTACATTCAAAAAATATTCAAGGTCGGTAAAGACCTTGAATATGACAACTTGGAGTCTTTGTAATAAGATAATACTAGTCGTAGATGTTGATAGCAGTAGATTATGAATACTTATCAACAGTTGCATTCGATATGCTGGTATTTGGAGAGCAGCCATCAGGACAATCAGATCCACCTTTTAGGATTCTCATTTCACGTTTCTCCAACTCATTCTCACTAAGCTTATTCAGCTTTAATTTTCCAAGGATTTGCTTTTTGTCTTTTTCCATAACTATTCGTTATTAGATTGTTAATAATTTGTTCTTTACAGAAGTAATATTACAAATGTATAGTATTTAATGCGCAAAAACAATAGTCTATTTGGGCTTTTTTTGTTTTTTTTGCGCAGAAATTCACCTTCTTAGTAGTTTCTTTATGATCCAACTGCGAATTGTACTTTCTGCGATATCGACCATGGAAGCAATTGAGCGGATGCTTTTACCTTTATCTAATAATATTTGTATTTCACACATCAACTTTTTATTGATTTTTTTGGGGGAGCTATGTATTGTTTCATTTGGAAAATCGATCTTTTTTTCTTTGTATGGGTGTAGGAGGTTACAATGGTTTGCTCTTTCGATGGCTTCTTGTATAGAATGAACATTCAATTTAACGAATAGGGCCTTGATTTGATTTTGTATCGTATGTTTACTACGACATAAGGTTTCTGAAATCTCATTTGAATTTAGTCCTTGCCGGGAAAGATTTAATAAAATTCGTTCCCGCTCGTTTAGGAGACTCATTGTATGTGTGCTCCAAGAACCGACTGCAGGTTCATATTTTTCATAAGTTAGCGAGTTTTTGTAATGTAAGTAGAAGCCGTTTTTTTTATATGCTACACTTTCTACAGAACAGATTAAATAGCTTATTTTTTCATTCTTCCAAACAGGAATCATTCTTTGGTAGAGCACTTGTGATAGTGGATCTTTAGTATAAGAGTTCTTACGAATCAAGCGGACTGTACATGAAATATGATCTATCTCATTTCGCTTTTCATGTAATGCTTGTAGGTGTTGAGGGATAATTTCTAAAAAGTTGTTCCATAAAGATAGATCTTCAGGATGGATAATCAGAGGAAATAAATCAAAGTTAAGTTTCATAGCTTCCTTTACAGAATAACCACATAGTAATAAATCATCCGGTTTGATATAGATGAAACGTTTTTTTGATATATCTAGTACGTAAAAACTACCAGTAATAACCGCAGAAAACATTCTACAATATTGAATCAGAAGAGGTTCTTGTTCTTCTGAAATTTCAATTATATTATTTATATATTGGTAGATCGACTCTTCAATGGGGTTCATAACAACATCTATTTATCAGTTATTTTCTATTAGTTTAGCCAGCTGCCGAAAAAGTAATGTATGGCAAATGACTTCTCTATCTTACTCTCTACATTCTTGGTTGTTTCATTGTTTATGATTGTTTTTATATCTGTATAGGTTAGAGGTGCTATTAGTTCTGCTGGAATTAATGTCACACGCTTTTGATAATTGCTGTTTTTGTATACTTGAGTGGTCATGCAGGGGCCTGTTGTATTAAGAATCAACTCGCAAAGATCAGAGTACATGTTGCTATTTTTCTCAGTACAAAATACAGTATCGATCAGCTCTTTGAAATAAGGATGCTCCGGAACTGTCGCCATAAAAGCATTTCCAACAATGTAAGGCACATGGATACGGAAAGCGTGAGCTTCCGGTTCCAATCCCATGGCACATTCTGTATTACATAATATAGGAGTGATATTTTCCGTACATTCATAATCCATGTCTACATATAGACCACCAAACTTATAAAGTATTAAATACCGGATTGCGTCCCAACGTTGTACATTATGTGGAAAAGCATTATAGGCCGGAATAAATTCCGGATAATAGGTTTTCAAAAATGTCTCTATATCATTTTTATTCCAAAACCGATACTCCCAATCGGGATTTAGCTCTTTCCATGATTGGGAAATCTCGACTAAAGAAGGAGGTGGTCCCGCTAAATCCTCATAGATCTGATGAATGATCTGTGGAATTTTAGGATGTATATGATTATTTCGGATTGCGGTGACAAAGTGCTCTTTTAAGTAAAAGTATTCTTTAGGCATATACAGTTCCTCGAAAGATGTATTATATTCTTTGGTTTGTGAATATAAATCGGCTTCTATGTCCGGACAGATGAAAGATGGATGAACAATATGGTCGATTTCCTCGTTTTTGATGTTTGTAAAAGGATGATTCTTTATGGCATGGGGCGTTTTGTCATTATATGCGATCTTTGTTATTAAATTTTTGTTTGGAATGATCGATAATCTATTATTGATAAGGTTTGTGTAAGCATATTTGGCCTCCCAAAAACCTTCATTGTCATGATTCGCCATATTGAAGAGTCTGTTCCAACGATATTGGAATGGAGCGTGAGAGGGTAAATTTGATAAGTAATCTAATTGTTTAAAAAGGTCGTACTTGTTTTCGTGAAGGCAGTGCTCTTGCCAAACTCTTCTCCAACCAGCCCATCCGGATACGTGGGTTAGGTTTGAATAATAGAAAGTACCGTCTCCCCTGTTTTTCCCGAATTGGTAATTGCTTCCGGATATGTGTCCGATGCGTTCATCGTGTCTGAACTTTTCCAGCAATGTCGTACAAAAACCAAAGAATGAAATGGAAGGTACACAATCATCTTCTAGAATGACTCCTTCTGGCTCTTGCTCGAAGAACCAAGAAATCGAATCAAAACAGTGTTTGTCGTATCCTTGATTTTTTTCCTGATATAGTTTAAATACTTGGCATTCCCAGTCAATGTGGGAAACAATGAACGTTGTTTCCTTACTTATTTTACGCTGTGTGTCATTAGTTGATCCATCTACTGCGATATATAGTCTTCTCGGTTTCACCACTTTGATGCGATCAAATACTTGCTTTATATTTGATCGATTAAAAGCTATAAGGAGAATCGCTATTTTGGGGTCGTAGATTATCATAATATGTATTAGTTCTTGATTAATGACAAACTTAGTATTTTTGTTAGGTTACGCTTAGAATTCCTAATAACATAGTTCAATGCAAGCATTCAGGAAAAACGTATCATTGGGGGCACTGTACAGTGATTATCACAATAGTGATGGATCAACTATATAATACTGTTTAATCCTGAAGCTTGCATATGATAAAGAATAATACCTAATTATTTTGTATGATGAATTCTCCCATAAGCCAACCTAACTGATGCTCTAACTTTACGTAAAATCGTCCTGTACTCTCATTGTTTAAAATGATAGTTATACATTCTCCTGTTTCACCAGAGATGTTGTCTTCCATTATTACAGTACCTTGTTCGTCGGTTATAGTGATGGTTAGGTTTTCAAGCGCATTCATAAAATCCACACTCAAAATGTTCCCTTGTATGGATAATGAAGGTGGAAGAGGATTAATTGAGCGATAATATTTATCCCCCCATTTCCCTCGTGTCTCAACCGGATCTCCATAGACCAACTGCACAGAAAGAAGAGCTATAAGCCCTAATAAAATAGCAAATCTTTTTCTCATGGTATTAAATTTTCTTGTAGGCAAATGTAAGACTTTAAGGATGAACTTGTTTTTATAAAACTGCACATTTTGTAATAAAAATTTGTGCAGTTTTGTAAAAAATTAAATGTGAAAGTGTTATATATCAAGTATATATCTATCAAACTCCTTAGCCGGAACATCTTTGTTGAATGCTTTTTTATATAATCGCTTTCGTAGCATCGTAATATTTGTATCGCTACAACATAACAATCGAGCAATAACTGTTGGCTTTACTTGTATCTTTAGTAGATAACATAAACGTTTCTCTGAGATGGTTGATCCGGGTAATGTTTTACTTAATGTAGAAGCAAGCGTAGGATAAATGAGATCGATTTTATCGAGAAGAGCTTGCCAGTCTTCCGGGGCCGGTGTCCAATTTTTCTTATCATGGAATTGTGCATATAATGATGAATTTTTAAAAGCTATCTCTTCCGCACGGTTTTCTTGAATATGCTTTTTATGTTTGAGTGATTGTATCTCATTCTCCAAGTGCGTGCGCATAGTATTCAAACTCTCTATTTTCAAGTTTTGATCTTGTAAATGTTCTTTCAAAGAATGTAAAGTTTGCTCATTCAAGGCTATTTGTTCTTCATAGTCGTGAATCTGGTTTTCATAGATGGACAATCGTTCTTTGTTTTGGATATCTTTTTCTTGTTGTCGAAGAATTAGCTGACTTTTTTCTTGTTTGTGTTTAAAATAAGCATAAGTTGATAGCGAAATTACTAAAAAACAGACTATCATAACGATTATGATCCTCAAATTAGATACCGCATTCTTGGCTTGTTCTTTTGTTAGTTTTAGTTCTGTCTCTTGATGATCATAAAGTGCTTGATATTTCCGGATAGATTCCATTTCTCCTTGTGCATGAAGAGAATCATGCATACTTGTATATTTCTGATCTAACAGGACGTATTGCTTCCAGTCATTTTGCTTATAGGCTATTTTTTTGAGGGTGGCATATGCGGAAATACGTGTGTCTAGCCTTGTCGTTTGTTCTTTGCAAATATTCAAATAGAATAAAGCGGAATCTAATTTATTTACTTGATTGTAATAGTCTCCTAATGTCGCATGAAAGGAAAAATCGATATTGTCAGAAAAATTATTCGCTTGCATTCTATCCAAAAATGATTTCATTTTCATTAAATACTGATTCGCTAGCGAATAATCTTTCTTTTCTATATATAAATTTCCTAACTCCGAATAAATAGACCATTCATCGAAAGATCGTATTAGGGCAATTGCGTCTAAGTAGCAAGCGATTGCGCTATCAGGAAGTGCTAGCATTTGATAAACACGGCCTAGATCACGTGAAGCGTAAGCTTGACCGATAGAATCGTTAATCGCACGAAAATTTGAGACAGCTTTTTTCTGGAAAGATAACGCTTTTTCGTAGACATCTTGAAAAGTGTAGAGTATTCCAATATAGTTATTTACTCTTCCCAGTAAAGCGTGATCTTTTATCGATTCTTCATCCCGTAAGGCTTTTAGATAACACTCTTGGGCCTTTAGTGGATGGTTCTGATCTTGGCTGATTCTTCCCCTATAATACCAAGCTTTCGCTTTTCGTTCCAGATCGTCTGTTTCCTCATAATAATCCGTTGCGATCGTGATCAGCGAGTCGGTTTCATGCTTAACAAAAGTTTTGTCTTGCGCTTCCGTCAGCAATAAATAATAATGTGCCTTATCTTTTCGGGATAGGTTTTCTTTGTTCTCTATTTGCTCAAGGAGCATTAAGGCGCTATCCGGATGTTGGGGCATAAGGTTCTCTATTTTTCGGAAGTCTATGGTTTGATGGCCCATTCCGTCGCAAGAGATCCATATAATAGGTATTAGAATTAACAGGAAAACAATGTTTTTCTTCATCTGCGTATTATTTGTTGGCGATAAAGATAATACAAAAAGGCGAGGATATTCCGGCTGGAAAGTCCGACTTTTTTGAACGGTTTTTATTTATGTTGTAAATGCATTGAATAACAGATTGTTACGCTAGGTGTAAACTGTCTGTTTATGGCTTGTCAAATGAATAACTTACGGTTTGTCAAGTGAATAACTTACGAGTAGGGGTAGCCGTAAGCTTACGAGTTGGGAAATGATTAGTTATTCACTTGAGGAGCCTTTTGGGGGAGAAATATACTTCGATGCCACTTGAAGTATATCTTCTCCGGGCATAGGATATATACTGTATCGGCAAAGTAAGTATATCTGGATAAAAACATGACTTTTTCACCCAACCAGCCACTTCTCGATATTGCGGGTCTCGGAAGAGAAGTTCACGCCGATCTTGAAGACTTCCCGGTCGTCTCCGGCGAAGGGTAGGGCGTAGCCTTTCTCCTCGATCTGCCGCAGGGCCTCCTCGGCGGTTCCGTTGAGCTTGAACTCCATGATATATACATAGCGATCGGTTTGCAAGACGAGGTCTATACGCCCGTTCGAGGTATGGTACTCCACTTGCGTGTACAGGCCGACCAGCTTGAAGACGATGAAGAGGACGTTCCGGTAATGCAGCTCCGTGTCTCGTTCCGGCTTTTGCCCGGCGATCACCTCGTAGGGTGTGTCGGCGAAGAAGCTTTGGAGGCGGTGGAAGAAGGCGTCGTAATTGCCAGACCGTATCTCCCGAACGAACTGTCCGATCTCGAAGGGGGTCTTAGAGGCTTGTATGCTCGTATAGAAAGGAAGTAGGTATTTGACGAAACCTTCTTCCACCTCCTTGTTCGGGAAACCCAGTCGATAAATGCCAAACTCAGGATCATAGCCCTTGATGGTAAGATACCCGCTTTGGTAGATGACGGGTATGGGATTGTTCGAGGCGGAGTCGATGCTGTTGAGCACGTCGGCGTCGGTCTCCGTGTTGGCCATCTCGTAGAGGTCGTAATGGGTGTGCTTGAGCAGCTCCACGAGGTAGGAGGGTGTTCCGGTCTCGAACCAGTAGTCTCCGAATTCCATCTTAGCGAAGGTATTCAATAGGCTGAATGGATTGTATATACCCTCGGACTTGGCGGTGAAATGGTATCCGTCATAGCGTTGCTTGAGTTTTAGGCAGGTTTCCTCGTAGGTCGTCATTTGGGTATCAGCCAGTTCCTTCACTTCGTCTTCCAGATAGGCATGTATCTCTTTCTCTGTGATGCCGCATATCTCGACGTACCGATTATCCATCGACAGGTCCATGAGGTTGTTGAGGTCGCTGAACACGCTTATCTTGCCGAACTTGGTCACACCTGTGAGCAGGGCGAAGCGGATGGCCCTATCCATGGTCTTCAATACGCCGTAGAAGGGTTTGAGCATGTTCCGGAGCCGGTTTTGCATCTCCTCGTCGTGCAAGTTCTGTAGCAAGGGCTTGTCGTACTCGTCTATCAGGATCACGGCCCTTTGTCCGGTTTTGCGGTAGGCCCGGTCGATGATTCCGGCGAAACGGAGGGGCAGGGTCACTTCCGAGGGACGTGTCCCATATTCGTCTTCGTACCGGGACAGGATGTCGTTTAATATCTTGTATAAGCTATCCGGAGAGTCGTATTGGGAGATATTCAGGTCAAAATGGAGGATCGGGTATTCTTTCCAGTCCTTTTCCAGTTTCTCCATGGCCAGTCCCTCGAACAGCTCCTTTTTCCCTTGGAAATAGGCCTCCAGCGTGGA
>NZ_FR885254.1:0-98189 GCF_000436315.1 Parabacteroides sp. CAG:2
ACCACGAGCACGACGTTCGCCACGGCCCCGGCTGCCGTAACGCCTTACGTTCCTCCCGTAACGCCCCCCACGCCACAGCCCACAACCTATACCGTAACCCTCCCCGCCTTGGCAGGAGCCTCCACCACCCCGGCAGCCGGAGCGCATACGGTTACCGAAGGCGACGGTTTCTCCTTCACCCTCACCTTGGACGCAGACTACGACCAGTCCGTCCCTGTAGTGACCGTGAACGGTAACGTCCTCACCTCCGACGCAAACGGCAAGTACACGATCGCCGATATCTCCGCCAACCTGACCGTAGCGATCACCGGTATCGTGAGAAATACCACGACCGGTATCGAGCAAGTGGAAAACGCTACCTTGATCCGTGCCGAGAGCGGTGCCTTGCTGATCCGTACGCCGGTCTCCGTGACAGCGCAGGTGATCGCCCTCACCGGAAACGTAGTCCGCACGGTACGGCTTCCCGCCGGAGACAGTCGTGTAGATGGCTTGGCTAGCGGTATCTATATCGTCCGCCTATCCAATGAGATAACGAAGAAAGTGATAATCCGATAGGCAAGGTTTCACGAGTGAGAGCGGCTGTCATCGCCGCTCTCACAAAAAGAGGTTATTAGAATGCCCATTGTTAGGTTCTTATAATCGCAGTTATAAGCATCTTACAATGGGCATTCTAGCAACCTTACGATAGATAAGTCCAAGACCAGCTCGAAGCCTTCGGCGCCGCTATAATAAGGATCCGGGACGGGAATAGAATAAAGACAGTCACAAGAATAAACTACCGAAGCATTGTCTAACTGATTCTATTTCGTATATTTGCCATTGAAAACCAGAGACAAAAGAAGGATAAAAATATGACAGCATTAGAACTCAACGCAGAATTATTCCGCCAACTCAGTATCATCGCCGAAGATGAGACCTTGATGCGTAAAGCCGTAGAAGCCATCCGCCGTCTTGCGCAGCAAAAGGAAGCACAGACTGAAGAGACTGAATATATTAGTAAGGAAGAGGTGCTTGCCGGAATCCGGCAAGGCTTAATCGACGTAAAAGAGTCTCGTAAAAACGGCACATATCAAAAAACATTGCAGGAGGTCATAGATGAATTATAGAATCATACCGCAAAAGCACTTTCTGAAAGAGCTGAAGCGATTGGCAAAGAAATATCATTCGCTAAAACAAGACCTTCAAGCGTTACAAAATGAGCTAAGCAGCAACCCTTCCGCAGGAATTGATTTAGGCTGTGGCATCCGTAAGATCCGTATGGCTATAGGCAGTAAAAACAAAGGAAAAAGTCATGGCGCACGAGTCATCACCTATACCTATACCGTTAATGATACCGAAGGGATTATCAACCTCATTTATATTTATGATAAGGAAGAGAGTGAAAGTATTACCGATAACGAAATCAAATGGTTAGTAAAAGAAGTTGAACGATAGCCGTAACAACCTCTTTACTGATCCGGCTTCGCCCCGAACTTAAGACAAATGGTCTTTACAATATTCCAACAACCCGGCGCAAGCATCTTCCAATAGATCCAAGACCAACTCGAAACCTTCGGCACCGCTATAATAAGGATCCGGGACGTGATCGTACAACTTATTCCGGGAGAACTCAGTCATCTGATGTATCTTAGCGACGGATTCCAGATCGGGAGCCATCCGTTTCAAGTCCGTTATATTTTGGTCGTCCATGCCGATAATCAAATCGAAGTCATGAAAGTCCCACTGACGTACCGGACGGGAGATCGAATCCAACGAATATCCCCTACGGGCCGCATGCGCCCGCATCCGTGAATCCGCCCGGTCTCCCTCATGATACCCGGTGATCCCGGCGGAATCGATCTCGATCCGATCTCCCAATCCCGCATCCTTCACCAACTTCTTCATTACCGCCTCCGCTGACGGAGAGCGACATATATTCCCCAAACACACAAACAACAACCGTATCTTTTCCTCCCTCATCCCTAAGCTCCTTTCCATTAATTTTCAATTTTCAATTCTCCATTTTCAATTCTCAAGCCGGGTCCACATCATAATGAACCAGCAACTGCTTAAACGGTACATATCCTTGCATCTCAGTATGAATACCCTCCAATATCTCACGAAGCGGAGCGATCCCGGCGGATATCTCGATCTTCAAGACGATCTTCTTGATATGAAGCGTCTGTACCCGGGTGATAGGCGGCGTAACCGGTCCCAACACCCGCTCACCTAAACGAGCACGAAGTTTCTCGGCGTATAAAGCAGACATTTCCTGCAAAGCCTCCTCATTCCGACTCCGAAGGATCAAGACGATCAAACGGTAGTAAGGCGGGTAACGGAACATACTACGCTCGCTCAATTGCAAGCTCACCATTTCCTTATAAGCAAAATGCTGCACCATACGGATCAAAGGATGCTCCGGCTGAGTAGTCTGCAAGATCACCGTACCCCGCTTATCCCGTCGTCCGGCACGTCCGCTAACCTGTACCATCAATTGATAAGCCCGCTCGTGCGCCCGGAAGTCAGGGAAATTCATCAGGCTATCGGCACTCAGGATTCCGACCACGCTGACATTCCCGAAATCCAATCCCTTCGACAACATCTGGGTACCAATCAAGATTTGTGTCTTCCCCTTCTCGAAATCCGAGATGATCCGCTCGTAAGCCGTGCGGGTACGGGCCGTATCGAAATCCAGCCGCTCCACCTTCGCCGCTGGGAATTGCCCAGCGATCTCCTCCTCTACCTTCTCCGTACCGAAGCCTTGCATCTTGAACTCCGTCCCCTTACACTCGGGACATACCTGCGGCAAGCGGTAGGTATAACCGCAATAATGGCAAACCAGCTGATTATGCGCCTTGTGGTAGGTAAGGCTAACGTCGCAATTCACGCAACGAGGCACCCACCCGCACCCTCGGCACTCGATCATCGGGGCGAATCCCCGGCGGTTCTGGAATAGGATCGCCTGCTCGCCCCGGGATAGGGCCTCCCGCACCTTCTCCACCAACAGAGGGGAGAAAAGGGTATCTTTCATGATCTTCTTGCGCTTTAGCTCCTTCACGTCCACCGTAATAATCTCCGGCATCAAGCAATCACCGTAGCGGGTAGATAACTCAACCAGACCGTATTTCCCCGCCGTAGCGTTGAAATAAGAATCGATGGAGGGGGTGGCCGAACCCAATAAGGTCTTACCGCCGTGCATACCCGCCAAGACGATGGCAGCGTTACGGGCATGGTAACGGGGTGCCGGGTCCTGCTGCTTATACGTATTCTCATGCTCCTCGTCCACGATAATCAAGCCCAAGTCCTTAAACGGAAGGAAGAGGGACGAACGGACCCCCAATACCAGCATAGGCTCGTCGTTATGCAATAGCTTATTCCAAACTTCCACCCGCTCGTTATCCGAGAACTTAGAGTGGTAGACCAATAGCTTATCCCCGAATAATTTCGCCAGCCGTTCCGTGATCTGGGTCGTGATAGCGATCTCCGGCAACATATATAAAACCTGCCGCCCCAGCCGCAAGACCTCATGGATCAAACGGACGTATATCTCGGTCTTACCACTGGAAGTCACGCCATGAAGCAGGCAGACCTCCTTCGTCTTGAAAGTCTCATGGATCTCTCCATAGGCTTTCTCTTGCGCCGGACTGAGCGGATTCGGCTCTTGCAAGCGGCAGACGGATACTTGCAAACGACCCACCTCTTTCTCGTAACTCTCCAAGATACCCCGTTTCAGCAGACCCTCCAATACCGCAGAGGTATAACCACTGCGTTCCAATAGCTCTTTCTTGGAAAGCTCCTTCGATAAAGCGGGATTCAAGGTATGGCTTAAATCCAAGAAGCTGACCAGCAGAAGCTCTTGCTTCTTCGCTCGTTTCAAATCCTCGAACACCGCCTGTAATTTCGTCTCATCCCGGTAAGCCTCGGCCAAACGGATAAACGCCTGTGTCTTGGGAACGAATCCTCGCTTTAGCTCCTCGCTCACCTCAACCGCCCCTTTCACCATCAAGGAAGAGACGATCGGGACAACATTTCGAAGACCGGTCTTCTTCTCCAACTCCGAGATCGTCAATTTCAAAACCCCGCTAAAAGCATCCAGTACCGCTTGCTCGTTCGGGCGCAAGGGGGCGGTGGCCTCGAAATCCTCATTATAAGTAACCGCCGTCTCGCTTTCCAACTTTAAGCCGGAAGGCAAGGCCGCCTTATACACGTCGCCCAGCTTACATATATAATAAGAAGATATCCATTTCCAGAAACGGAGTTGCGGACGGCGGAGCACCGGCGTGGCATCCAGCAAAGCGTAGATCTCCTTCGTCTCAAAATCGGATACCGGTTCCCGGTCGTGTACCTCCATGACGATGGCCGTATAATATCGTTTCTTCCCGAAATGCACGATCACCCGGCAACCGGGAGTCACGGCGCTTTTCAGATCTTCGGGTATCCGATAGGTATAGCTATTCTCCAAAGGAAGGGGAAGTATGACGTCCGCGTATTTCATTCAAACAGGTGTTTCATTACGAGCCCAAAAATAACAAAAAAGGCCGGACTTCTAAAGCCCAGCCTCTCTCATTTTATTTTCACCTATTTAGAACAAGATCGCTGCCGTGATAGACCATCCACGGTTCTTTCCGGCACCGTCGGAGAGGTTCACCTTCTCAATACTATAGTTATCAGTCAGTCCCAGACCATAATTGAAACCCACCTGCAAGTGACTGATCAGTTCCACGCCGGCACCGAAGTTAAGACCTGCGCTGAAATTCTTCGCCTTCACCTGATCCGCTACGGAACCCGGGATATCCCAAAACTTATCACCGCCTACACGGAAACCGATATACGGACCGGCTGCCAGATACGCCTTGACGATCGGTAAGCCGAATTTCCATTTCAAGTTGACCGGAACATCGATATAATCCGTCTTCATCGAAGTCTTCACCCCGCCAGCCGAGGTCGTTTCCAAACCCTTTTGCGAATACAACACTGCCGCATCGATCCCGACACCCACCAACGGTAAGGTCGTCTCGATCATCGGACCCACTTGGAAGCCGGTGACGTTATCCGCTTTCAACACGTCCGAGTTGAAATGAACAGACGATATATTCACACCTCCCTTGATACCGAATTTAAGCTGAGCGTTCGCCGGAAGCGCCATCAACGCTAGCAAGGCAACCATAACAAGTCCCACAATTTTCTTCATATTCATACTTCTTTTGTTAATTACTCGTTGCAAATAAACGCACTTTTCTAATAATAAACAAATATTCTCTATAGAGTGTTCACGGAATACCCCAGTCCTTTAAACGCAAAGAAAGCATGCATCTTACACACGGAGCTCATCCCGTCGGTCAGATTCATGCTTCTTTCCCTAATTATTATGGCAAAATAATTATCCGAAACCATGAGACGACTTGATAAGAAAACCTTGGATAAAGAATAGTAAAAACCGGATACGGTTCTTGCGTTCTCTTCCGGCCTTTCCTCGAAGCCGTCGAAAATATACACGCCTTGCAGGTCTTCTGACTTACTTCCGGTCTTAAGCGCCTTCCCATTCACTTGAATGAACAGTGGCAACAGTATTGCTCAACCCGTTTATGAAGCTTACAGCAGCGGGACTGTCCGGGATTCTCACCCGATTCCCTTTTAATCCCTATCCGGCGATTGCCGAAAGGGAACAAAGCATGTAGCAAAGATACATAAAGTTTTGATGTAGCCTAACACTTTCCACAAAAAATATCCTTATATTCCCGGTTCCTGATATAGCATAAAGCCGCCCCGATAGCCGTGCGATACTCGGCATACTCCGGTATCTTGAAATGGACATCGCACATCTCCTCCAGACGGGGGAAAATATCCGGGCATTGTGGCAAGCGAGTCAAGTTACCGATCAATACGATATTCTTGATATCGCCATTTAACGAGGCGAAAACAGCTCCTTGCCCGATGGTCTGCAAGACCATATGAACGATACCGAGAGCGATATCCTCAACCTTAGCGTTCGCGTCCGCTTTTCCGAAAATAGAGGCTGTCACGTCCAGCGGCAGGCCGGGTAGCGGATGTGGCGTAATATCCCGGATATGCAAGTCGATATCATTCAGGGAACCATGCTCAGCCAAAGACGCTATTTGGTGAAAGTCATGCGTTTTCAATAATAGCTTAGACAAGCCGAGGATGGTTCCGCCACCGATACCCAATCCCCCGATATGCTCGACCGTGGAGCCTTGTACCTTGACAAAAGAGGTACCCGTTCCCATGCTGACCACCAACAGGCTATCCAGTCCCGTATTATACTGCGCCCCTAGCCCATTTGCGAGGAACTCATCCGTCTTCGCGGTTGGTAAGCCATATAAAGGTTGATCGATATAGGCGCTACCTACACCCGTCAAGATCACTTTCTCTATATTCGAGAGCGAGATGTTATTATCATAAATATATTTACCGAAGGCCCCGAATAAAGAGGTTACCGGATCGGTAGCTTTCACGAACATCGGGTTCTTGATCTTCTTATCCTCCACGCCGACGATCTTGGTCGTGCTACCTCCCACATCTATACCTATAACGATTCCCATGATTCTTTCCCTTTTTAATTGAATAATCGCTACAAAAGTACATAAACCCGCATATAATACTAAAAAAGGCCGGACAAAATCAATTGTCCAGCCTCTCTTTATTTAAAAACCGTAAGGTCTAAACTCCATTTATTCGCCTAACAAGATCTCAAGGATCTGGCAAGCTGCCTTCGATACGGAAGTACCCGGGCCAAAGATAGCGGCAACGCCAGCCTTATACAAGAAATCATAGTCTTGAGCCGGGATTACACCTCCAGCAATAACGATGATGTCCTCACGACCTAGTTTCTTCAACTCCTCGATAACCTGCGGAACCAACGTCTTATGACCAGCGGCCAAAGAAGAAACGCCCATTACGTGAACGTCGTTCTCCACAGCTTGACGGGCAGCCTCGGCCGGAGTCTGGAACAACGGTCCCATATCTACGTCGAAACCACAGTCCGCATAACCAGTAGCGACAACCTTAGCGCCACGGTCGTGTCCGTCCTGACCCATCTTAGCGATCATGATACGAGGCTGACGGCCTTCTTTCTTAGCGAATTGCTCGCAAAGCTCGCAAGCTTTCTGGAAGTCTGCGTCTTTCTTAGTTTCTGATGAATACACGCCTGAAATAGTTCTAATGATTGCTTTATAACGACCTACAACCACCTCGCAAGCATCGGAGATCTCTCCCAATGACGCACGCAAGCCGGCAGCCTTAACAGCCAACTCTAATAAGTTGCCCTTCTTCGTCTTCACGCACTCCGTGATATCAGCCAAAGCTTTTTGAACAGCGGCTTCGTCACGGTTAGCACGCAACTCCTTCAAAGCGGCGATCTGCTCGTTACGTACGGCTGTATTATCGATCTCTAGGATATCGATCGGATCTTCCTTCGGCAAACGATATTTGTTAACACCAACGATGGTCTGAACACCTGAGTCGATACGAGCCTGTGTACGAGCGGCCGCTTCCTCGATACGCATCTTAGGAAGACCTGTCTCGATGGCTTTCGCCATACCACCCATGCTCTCGATCTCTTGGATCAACGCCCAACCTTTATGTACCAATTCATTCGTCAAAGACTCTACATAGTAAGAACCAGCCCACGGGTCGATTTCCTTACAGATCTTAGTCTCTTCCTGAATGTAAATCTGTGTATTACGAGCGATACGAGCGGAGAAATCGGTCGGCAAAGCGATCGCCTCATCCAATGCGTTCGTATGCAAAGATTGTGTATGTCCTAATGTAGCGGCCATAGCCTCGATACAAGTACGTCCTACGTTATTGAACGGATCTTGCTCGGTCAATGACCAACCGGAAGTCTGGCTATGTGTACGCAATGCCAATGATTTCGGGTTCTTAGCGCCGAAGCTCTTCACGATCTTCGCCCACAACATACGAGCCGCACGCATCTTGGCGATCTCCATGAAGTGATTTACACCGATAGCCCAGAAGAATGACAAACGGGGAGCGAACGCATCCACATCGATACCGGCGTTGATACCGGCACGAAGATATTCCATACCGTCGCACAACGTATAAGCCATCTCGATATCAGCCGTAGCACCAGCCTCCTGCATATGATAACCGGAGATAGAGATAGAGTTGAACTTCGGCATCTTCTGAGAGGTATACTCGAAGATATCAGCGATAATCTTCATGGAGAACTCAGGCGGGTAAATATAGGTATTACGTACCATGAACTCTTTCAATATATCGTTCTGGATCGTACCGGCCATTTCCTCCAACTTAGCACCTTGCTCCAAACCTGCGTTGATATAGAATGCCAATACCGGAAGCACACCACCATTCATGGTCATGGAAACAGACATCTTGTTCAAAGGAATACCATCGAACAACACTTTCATGTTCTCCAAGGAACAGATAGATACACCCGCTTTACCTACATCACCAACCACACGTTCGTTGTCGGCATCGTAACCACGGTGAGTCGGAAGGTCGAACGCAACGGACAAACCTTTCTGACCGGAAGCCAAGTTACGGCGATAGAAAGCGTTAGACTCCTCAGCGGTAGAGAAACCCGCGTACTGACGGATTGTCCAAGGACGCATAGCGTACATACCGCTGTACGGGCCACGTAGATAAGGAGGCAGACCGGAAGCATAGTTCAAGTGCTCCATACCCTCCAAGTCTTCTTTTGTATATACAGGTTTCACCTCGATATGCTCGGGTGTTTTCCAATTGGGCTCGATACCATTGGCTTTTGCCCATTCGGCAGCGTTTGTAGCTGCGAATCCGGCATTCTTTATATCTATGTTTTTAAAATTTGGTCTCATAATTGTTTATACTTAAGCGATTCCTAATTTAGCGTTGAATGCTTTCAATGTCTCAAGCACATTGCTCTTTACATTTACGAACTGGTCGATACCTTGAGCCTTCAAGTCGTCCGCGCAAGCAGGAGCTCCGGCTACAACGAATTCGGCACGTCCGGCCAAAGCCTTGTAAGCAGCAGGAGCGAATTCAGCATACTCGTCATCACTAGAGCAAAGAACCACTATCTCAGCACCCGCCTTGACTGCAGCCTCAACACCAGCCTCAACCGTATCGAAGCCTAAGTTATCAATTATCTTATATCCGGCACAAGCGAAGAAGTTAGCGGAGAACTGTGAACGAGCCAAACGCATCGCCAAGTTACCGATCGTCAACATGAATACCTTCGGAGTCTTGCCACTCTTCTCTGTCGCCATACGCAAAGCCTCGAATTCGGAAGCGCCGCGAGAGAAATCAAGAGCCGGGATCGTTGCCTCGCCGCAATGACCACCGCCACAACAGCAAGAACCTTTTTCCTGAATCTTATCGGCAGCTACTTCCGTGAAGTTAGGATACTGGTTAGAACCCAACAGGATCTCACGACGGGTAGCAACCGCTTTCTTACGAACTACATTCGAAGCGTTAACGGCATTTTGGATCTCACCTGCGTTCACGGCAACGGAGAATCCTCCTTTTTCCTCAACCTCCAAGAACAACTTCCAAGCGACATCGGCCAAGGAATTCGTCAATACCTCTACATAATAAGAACCGGCAGACGGGTCAACGACCTTATCCAAGTGGCACTCTTCCTTCAATAATAATTGTTGGTTACGTGCGATACGCTCGGAGAAATCGTCCGGAGTCTGGTAAATCTTATCAAACGGGCGAACCGTGATAGAGTCTACGCCAGCAAGAGCGGCAGACATAGCCTCAGTTTGAGAACGAAGCAAGTTTACGTGAGCATCGTAAACCGTCATGTTCCACTCTGAAGTCTGTGCGTGAGCAACCATCTTGCAAGCGCATTCGCAGGCCGGCTTATAAGCGGCTACGATCTCGGCCCACAACCAACGAGCCGCACGGAACTTAGCGATTTCCATGAAGTAGTTAGAGCTGATACCAAAATTGAATTTGATCTTCTTGGCAACCTCGTCAGCGGTGAAACCAGCCTCGGTTAGTTTTGCCATCAATTCGTTACCCCAAGCCAAGGCGTAACCTAATTCCTGAGAAATGTAAGCGCCAGCATTGTTGAAAAGGAACGCATTTACAGCCAATACACGGTAGTTAGGCAAAGCCTGTCCAGCTTTGAGCACAGCTGCGGCACCTTCTACCCACTCACTGTTTTCTTTACCTTTTACTAAAGGTTTCTTGAAAGCGTCATAGTTTACAGAACCGTAGCACTTCTCTGCGTCGACACCCTTGCCTTTGAAGTAGTCAGCCAAGATACCGATCAACTTCTCCGCTTTGCAGTTGCAAGTGTTGAAGTTCAATTCTACGGAAGCCGGACAAATACCCTCTAATAAAGTAGCTATGTTCTCCTCGTTCACCTCATCACCTTTGATGATGAACCCAAGAGAAGTAACACCTTTCGTCAAAAGGTCTAGTGCTTTCTCGTTAGCACCCTTGAAGCAGCAAACTTCAATGTTCTGGCGTACCTTCCAATCGTTGTCTTTCTTCGTTCCACGAACATAAGGGAATTCACCGGGAAGAGACTCTGTAGTCTTTAAACCCTCGATGTCTTCTGCACGATAGAAAGGATTTACATTAAATCCTTCGCCTGTCTTCCAAACAAGCTTTTTCTCAAACGGTACCCCTTTCAGGTCGGCCGTTATCTTCGCCATCCACTCTTCAGTAGACACAGGTGCGAATTCTGAGAAAAGTTTTTCTTTAAGTTCTGCCATAATATTAGTTGTTTATTAAACTGGTATTAGTAATGTTCAATACTATTTTGTTCAATTACAGATGGCAAAGGTAGAATAAATAAACAGTACCGACAATGAAAAAACAATGAAATCGCAACTACTTTTAACGCCTTTTAGTGGTATTCTCCCCGTTTTCTTGGCATTTTGATAAAAAACACACTTTTTCTTCAAAAAAACTCAGTCCAACTATTGCAGAATTAAAAAATATATCTACCTTTGCATCGTCAAACAAAAACAATGACATCTAAATGGTGGATTCGTCTAACGGTTAGGACACATGCCTCTCACGCATGTAATACGAGTTCGATTCTCGTATCCACTACAAAAGCTCTCAACCTATTGGTTGGGAGCTTTTTTTTATATACCTTCGCTACCCGATAGTATCCTAAGATTTTTATTATACACTTAAATTATATCATGAAAAGTAAAAAGACCGTCTTTCTGACCGGAGCCACCGGGACGATGGGCCATGCCGGATTGGTCGAGTTGTCCAAACGGCTAGATCGTTTTAATATAACACTCTTGGCTCGTCCGAGCAAAATCAATAAAGAGAAGTTGGCCACCTATGAGGCTATGGAAGGGATCCGTATCGTTTGGGGAGACTTGACGAGTTATCAAGATGTCTTAAATGGAGTAACGGGGGCGGACTACGTATTACACGTAGGTGGAATGGTTTCGCCGGCGGCGGATTATTTCCCTAAAAAGACCTTGAAAGTAAACACGACCGCCGCTCAACACATCGTGGATGCCGTAAAAGCGCAACCGAACGCAGATCAGATCAAGGTAGTCTATATCGGCTCCGTGGCGCAAACCGGCCACCGTAACGCACCGGTTCATTGGGGACGTACGGGAGATCCGATCAATATAAGTGTCTATGATCATTATGCCATCTCAAAGACAATAGCCGAACGTATTTTCGTGGAGTCGGGTATTAAACATTGGGCGTGCCTTCGCCAAACCGGTATCTTATGCCCCGAATTATTATTCAAGGGTTCGGACCCAATCACATTCCACGTACCGCTAGACGGCGTGCTGGAATGGGCTACCGCCAAGGATTCCGGTCGCTTACTAGCGAATGTATGCGAGGAAGAGGTGCCGGATGAGTTTTGGAACCGTTTCTACAACATTAGTAGCGGCCCATCTTTCCGCCTGACGAATTATGAGTTTGAGAGTAAATTGTTAAAAGCGATCGGCTGTCCCGCCCCGGAGAAAATATTCGAACCGAACTGGTTCGCTATCCGTAATTTCCACGGACAATGGTATACCGATTCAGATCTATTAGAAGGATATCTGCATTTCCGCAGTAACCAAACTTGCGACGATTATTTTAAATGGATGGCCAGCCAAGTCCCTTGGTATTTCCACCTAGCAAAGATCGTCCCTCCTATCTTCATAAAACTGGGTATGGGAGCCATCGCTAAAAAGCCGGGACTGGGAACCCGTAACTGGATCAAGAACAGACACCAAGATCGTATATCCGCCTATTTTGGCTCGTATGAGGATTGGCAAGCAATCCCGGGTTGGGATAAGATCCGGACAAAACGCCCCTCCGAAACACCCGTCTTTCTGGATCATGGTTATGATGAAAGTAAACCGAAGTCGGAATGGGATATCGAGGATATGCGTAAAGCCGCAGAATTCAGGGGAGGAAAATGCTTGTCCCCGGCCATGACAAAAGGAGACTTATCGACTCCGCTCGATTGGGAATGCCAATTCGGTCACCGTTTTAAGGCCTCTCCCACATTAGTATTATTAGGAGGCCATTGGTGCCCGGAATGTTTACCGCTCCCTTGGAATTACGACGAGATCGCTAAAGGAAATCCGTTCTTTGCCCAAGTATGGTATCCATTCCACGATAAAAAGGAACACAATGTATACGATGAATCCATATTCGCTGACTTCAAGGAATAAAATTCAACGCATCAAGAGATTTTTGTTTTTTAGATTATTTATCTCAACGCAACATACTTTTACCGGATATTATCTGTTATAACAATATAAGCACTATATACCATAAACATAAAAACAGATTTTATCATGACAAAAGGATCGATCGGATTAAATGCAGGAGCTATCTGGAATTTGCTTTCAGATGGCCAACATTGGAGTTTTGAGGCGTTGAGAGCAAAATCCGCTCTAACAGATGCGGATCTATGGTCCGCTATCGGTTGGCTCGCTAGAGAAAATAAGATTGAAATTGATAACACCAGCAGCCACCCTATCTTCTGTCCGGGTACCAACTTTTATTTTTAAATGACATTTATGATATTTCATTGCGAAGGATTTCACTTTCTTCGCAATGAAATCTTCAAAAAAGTACTTACTTTGTAACCCTAACGAATAAAAACAATACGATTATGAATCCTACTTTCGGAGCTTCCATCCTTTCTTGGATACCACCTATGTGGACACCAGAAGGCGGTCTTTTCGCCATCCAGCAAGCATCTGCCGCCGGTTTTGATTTACTGGAAATCTTATTGCCTCCTTCCATGGAGTTCGACGCTCCAACCGTAAAGCGACAATTGAAACAACACGGATTGAAGGCGACTTGTTCTCTCAACCTTCCCCAAGAAGCGCATATTCCTTTTTATCCCAAGGAAGCGACTCGCCTGATCAAGGCGGCGCTGGATAAAGCGAGCGAACTGGAGGTTGATTACTTGGGAGGGGTCTTACATTCCGGCATCGGGGTCTTCTCCGGCAAACAGCGAACACGGGAAGAAGAGAATACGCTTTGTGAGGTATGGGCGGAGGTTGCCGAATACGCCGGCCGATCCGGAATCACGATCGGTATAGAGCCGATCAATCGCTATGAAAGCTATATGTGTACCTCCGCGGAGGAAGTCTTGCGCTTTATCAAATGCGTAGACGCTCCGAATTTATCTTTGCATCTGGATACTTTCCATATGAATATAGAAGAGACTAGTTTCTATGAACCGGTTATCGCCGCAGGCAGCCGACTTCGCCATATTCACATGACTGAAAGCGACCGGGGAATGCTGGGTGAAGGAAACGTACGCTGGGATGATTTGTTCCGGGGACTACAAGAAATCGATTTCAATGGAAACTTAGTTCTGGAGAATTTCTCCAATTCCGTTCCCGGCATGGCGGTAGCCGTATCTCTTTGGCGTCCATCTAAATACAACGCAGATGAGCTAGCTAAAGGCAGTCTCGCTTTCATGCGTAAGATGACATGCGAACATCAATAAGGCATCAATTACTGCAACCGGCTTTACAGTAGTACTGCAAGGCCCGTGCAGTAAATCTCCATTTAGAAAGTAGCGCGAAGTCCTATCATTTAAATAACCGCTGAACGACAGCGCTATCTCCATCATTCGGGGCGGGCTGTATATTCAATAAGCGTGCGATCATCAAATAGAGGTTCACGTTCGCCATTTGCGGAACCTCTACGTGTTTCTTGAACGAGGGACCTGCCGCATAGAATATAGCCTCCATCTCCGGTGTAAAATTATCGTAACCATGTGTCGCCGCATAACGGGGAGATGATTTCTCGCGGAATTGCACATACGTTCCAATATGTGGAGAAACAACCAGATCACTAACTCGAGGATTCTTTCCGTAAACCAATTTCTCTGGGATCTCGTTTTTCTTCCATACGGTTATATTCGGCACTTTCTGTAAAATCGCATAGGCAGTATCCACATAGGTTTTTTTCGGATATAATAATGTAGGAACGCCATCAAAGACATAATCGAAACTATCCCGGGGTAGATAATCATTCAAGTTCACATATCTCTCGGGATAATAGGTGGCCATTCCATGATCCGAGAGAACGATAAAATCGATCTTATCGAAAATATCCAGCTTACGGGCTTCCGTGAAGAAATGATTCAAGACTTTATCCAAGTTCTCTACCACATCCAAGGTTGCCGAGGAATCCGGGGTAGCGGAATGACCTATCGCATCCGGCTCTTCCATATACCACATAATCAAATGAGGACGTATATCTTCCGGCAACTTCAGCCAAGAGATCACGGAATCAGCACGATCTGAAAAAGAAACCGATTTATCAAACGGCTTCCATATTGAAGGCTGGCCACTCGCCAAAGGCACCTCGCTACCGACCCAATAGAAGGAAGCGGTACGAACCCCTTGGCGTTCCGCCGTATTCCAAATAGGTTCTCCACCATAAAATCGCGGATCCAGGTTTCCCATACGGTATGAGCTATCAAGCTCCGCGTCATAAAAGAAATTATTTACCAAACCATGGTGATCCGGATGCAATCCGGTAGCCATGCTATAATGATTCGGGAAAGTCACGCTGGGATAACATGGGCGAAACGTGGAGCGAACCCCTACATTCGCCAAAGAATCCAACGTCGGAGTATGAGCACGTGAGGGATAATCAGAGCGGAAACCGTCCATTGATAAAACTACGACATAACGATCCGATTGTTTTTTCGTTTGGCAACCGGTAAAAGCCAATGAACAAATACAAAAGAAACTAACGAGTAAGAACTCAATACGATTATTCCACATATCATTAAATTAAAAAAGAGGTCCACAAAGATAGTGAACCTCTTCTAATTATTAAATTTTATCTAATGAAAGATTTTTTTTAGAAGATATACTTGATACCGAATTGCATTTGCCAACGAGACACATCGTTCAAATTATCCTTGAAGGTTTCGTCCAAATCTTTCGCCATCGTATACTTCAACGTATAGTTGTTCGCCGCACTCGGGCCTTGTCCTTTCGGGATCGTCAAGAACTGATATTGCTGATTACCCAAAACGGTTGTTTGTACCACACCCCAGTTACGATTCAACAAATTCAAGAAGTTGGCGATATTGAAACTAAAGCGCAAGGTATGTGAACGACCATTCTTCTGGTAAATCTTTATATCATGAGAAACACTCAAATCCAACTGATTCGCAAACGGAGCGACAGCACCGTTACGTTCGGCATACTCACCTCTATGTTTGCTCAAATAAGGATCTTGCTCGATAAAGGCATTCATCGCTTTCCATGCATCTTCTTGGCTATCGAAATCGCCCGGTAACAAATGATCTTTTACCTCGTCAAAATTCGCGGGGATATACATCAAGTCATTGGAGAACTGAGAATCGCCATTTGCGTCACCATTATAACAATAAGAATAACGGAACGGACGATAACGCTGATAGATCAAACCAAAACTTGTTGCCGCATATTTACTCCAGTTAGCCGTATAAGAAGCGGACAATAACAAACGACCATCAAAAGAACCTGCCGTATAACCTACTTCTTCCGCATTTCCGTCCAAGGCCGCACGGTACTTCCAAGCGGAAGTCGCCACAGACGATGTTCCGTCTGTTACACCTCTAGACTGCCCGAAAGAGTAAGATCCATTCAAATACAATCCCTTCAAGATTCCATCAACAAAGTTTTTCTGCAACTGGAAGGTCGTATAAAGCGAATGTCCTTTGCTGGTATTACGCAGCATCACGACATGATTTGCGGCCTTTTGATTTCCTTCCCTATCGCTATAATAGCCATTATAATATGGACGTGCGTTACCCGCTCCACCGTCATTTACAAATTGCTCGGTCCGATACAATCCGATATTGTCATGATAAATAGCGTTAATGTCTTTTGAATACAGCAACTCTACGGTAGCTACCCAGCCATCACCAAACTTATAATCGGCAGCGATATTACTTTTCCATAAGCTCGGATATTTAAAGTCCGGATCCGTAATCGCTATATCCGAACGGGTAGCGCTACCTTCAGCCGGTTTATAAGTATCCATATTTCCGGTAAAACCTAGCGAAGGTCTGCCATCGCTAATGATATTGTCATTCTTGTCCTTTACCGCCCGGACATTCAAGTCACCAAACAAAACGCCATTGTTGCCGGCTTGATTACTGATCCATACATAAGGTGGAGTACCCGTGAAGAGTCCCGTACCACCACGGATCTGCAAACTTCCATTCTCATCGTCAAACGGTTTGTAGTTAAAACCGAATCGAGGAGAGAACTGAGGTTTGGCGTTCGGATATTTAGAAACATCGATCTTGATGCCATCCCGATAGGTCTCGGCGGCGACTTTATCATTCGACTGCAAATCAGTCATAAAGAACGGAACATCAATACGTAAACCTAACGTCAAGTTCAATTTATCACTTACCGTCCACTTATCTTGGGCATACAAACCTAACTGGAATACATTTATCTCGGCGAATGGAAAATCATCCGTCATCGAATATCTTTGCGCATAGTACTGGTACCCCGTAGAAGAAGAATTCGTAATACCTGTCACATTGGAACCAAATCCAAAATCTTTCGGATTAAACTCACGGATATCAAATCCTTGTACACTTCCGTTATGAGCGGCCATGTATTGTTTTGTAGCCAATACGTTGAACTTAAAATCATCGACAGAGTTAAATACCCAAGAACCCGGATAGTTTTGAGCGAAACCATTCTTAAAGGCGCGATAGTCACTTTGCGTTCCAACCGTAATCTGATGTTTGCCAAAATTCATCAAGAAGTTATCCTGTATCTGCCAGATATCACTGTTCAACTGGTTATTATAGGAGTTTGCCTCGGTTCCGAAAGTCGTATAAGCATTGTTATCACCATCCAAGATATCCACTTGCGGGAAGTAACCACCATCCATATCGCGATAATCACGCAAACGGGAATAACCGATCTTCAAATAATTAGACATACGGTCATTAATGGTCGTATTCAAGTCAGCCATCCAAATATTGAAGTTATTATTCGTCCGGTAGAAAGAAGAAGAGAACGGAATAGCGAACGCATTCGGTCCACGTCCGTTATTCGGCGCACCGGAAGTAGAAGGGTTATTCGTATTAAACGATTTCAAATAATAATATTTTAAGCTCAACACATTATTTGAGTTGATATTCCAGTCTAAACGAGCCGTGATTCGATCCGCTTGAGTATTTGTCTTATTCACGTCGAATTTACCCGGATTATACCCAAGCTCATCACCTAAGAAATCAGATAAACCCTGCAAGACTGTCGCATCCGCCGCAGAATTAGCGGTCGTATAAGAAATCGGTTCCTCCTGACGATCCATCTCACCATTGATGAAGAAGAATAACTTATTCTTAATGATCGGACCGGATAAACTGATACCGTATTGGTGATTAGAGAACTCTGAAACACCAATCGTCTCATCCTTCACACGATATCCCATCATAGACGGACTCTTCGTGTACATATATACAGAAGCATGAAACTCATTCGAACCGGATTTCGTTACGGAGTTAATACCCGCACCCGTGAATCCTCCATTTCGAACATCAAAAGGAGCGATCATCACCTGTACCTGCTCGAGCGCCTCCAAAGAAATCGGTTCCGTACCGGAAGCTCCAAGAGCAGAAGCCAGACCAAACGAGTTATTAAAGGAGGCACCGTCCACCGTTACATTATTAAAACGGTAAGAGACACCGCCAAAATTCTTACCGCTACTCATCGGGGTTAATTTCACGAAATCATCCAAAGAACGGTTAATCGTAGGCAGCTTATCCATCTTCTCACGAGTGATGATTTCCTGCGCACCTGTACGACTTCCTGAAATAATGGGGTTCTTATCCGCAACCACGACTACCTCGTCGAGAGCTTGGGTATCTTCCCGCATTACTACATTCAGTTTCAGATCCTCACCCAAAACCAAGTTTATTCCTGTCCGGCTCTCCGTATTGTATCCAATATAAGAGAACTCTACCACATAAGGGCCTCCGATACGAAGGTTGTTAAAAGAATAAGAACCATTCGGCTGGGTAATCGTGTAGTATTCGGTACCCGTTGGCGTATGCGTAGCCTTGATATTCACTCCGATCATCGCTTCCGATGATGTATCCGTGACTTTACCACTCATACTCGCCGTCGTCACCTGAGCATGTATGGATATTCCCACGCACAACAAAAGTAACGTTAAAAGTAGATAAGTTTTCCTCATACAAGAAGTATTTATATTTAAAATAATTATAACATTTTTGTATATCGCCGCAAAGATAGGGATTAGATATCTCTTTTTGTCACAAACTATATATAATATTCATAGCATTAACATTCCTCACACAGATCTCCAGATTATTATTTTCAACCAACCACATCCATAATCCAACAATATGCAGGAAAAGCGTCTATAATTCTTTTAAATCACCGCCCAACAGGGAATGTTAGTTAAGAATCATCAAATTAAAAATTTCATAAAGAACCCTCTTGTTTTGCCAATACAAGCCATCCATCTCCGAATAAGGACATTACTCAATTCCGCCCCGTCACAGCAACTTCATGAATATGAAACAAGTATTAAATAAGAAACATACAATGATATTAAAAAATAACCCATAACTTTGCGAAAGTTTTTATTACATTAACTATTTTAAATTATGAGCAGACATTTACAGACGCTATTCCTTTTAGCTGTACTGAGTTTCTTGTTTGTCATCCCGACACAAGCGCAGGTAACAACAGCCAGTATGAGTGGAACAGTTATGTTTCAAGATGAACCCGTTATTGGTGCGACCGTTTTGGCGGTTCACGAACCTTCTGGGACAAATTATGGTACGATCACAAACGTTGACGGACGCTTTTCCTTACAAGGTATGCGTACAGGAGGTCCATACAAAGTTACGATCTCTTACGTTGGTTATCAATCTGCCGTTTATTCCGGCATTACCCTGCAATTGGGAGAGAACTACAACTTGAATGTTAAGTTGAAAGAATCTTCCGAGACCTTGGACGAGATCGTAATCACAGCGGCGAAAACGAAGTTCAATACGGAAAAGACGGGTGCGACAACCAATATCTCCTCGTCACAGATCACCTCTTTACCCACCATTAACCGTAGTATCTCCGATATCGCACGCCTTTCTCCTTATGCCTCCGACATGAGTTTTGCCGGTGGCGATGGCCGTTCCACGAACTTTACGGTAGATGGAGCGAACTTTAATAACAACTTCGGCCTTTCGGATAATCTTCCCGGAGGCGGTAACCCGATCTCTATGGACGCTATCGAGGAAGTACAAGTGGTAATCGCCCCGTTCGATGTCCGCCAGACAAACTTCATTGGTGGCGGTATCAACGCTATCACCAAATCCGGTACAAACACATTCAAAGGTTCCGCTTACACTTACTTCCAGAACCAGAATATGCGAGGAAACTCAATCGATGGAGAAGACTTGGGCGCACGTGCTAAGGAATCCAAAACGATTTACGGAGCTACGTTCGGCGGTCCGATCATCAAGAATAAATTATTCTTCTTCGCCAATGTAGAAGTGGAAAAACAACCGCAACAAGTGATCAAATGGAGAGCTCGTACTGAAGGAGAGCAACCGGACGAGAATAACTACATATCTCGCACTACACTCTCCGACATGCAAAAGGTATCCGATTTCTTAAGAGATAAATATGGTTATGATACAGGATCAGCCACGAACTTCCCCGCAGACGAAAAGAATTTGAAATTGCTAGGTCGTATCGACTGGAATATCACGAATGGCCATAAATTGAGCGTACGGTACAACTATACAAAGAATACCGCATGGAACGCTCCTAACGCTAACTCTATGGATGGTGGTTCCGGCTCTCGTCTGTATAATACAAGCCGTGTAGGTTACCAATCCATGTCTTTTGCTAACAGCATGTATTCCCAAGACAATAAAGTGTCTTCCGTATCCGCTGATTTGAACAGTCGCTTCTCTGATAAGATTTCCAATCAGTTACTTTTCACTTATACGGATATCGAGGATATGCGCGGAACCAACTCTTCCCCTTTCCCCTTCATTGATATCTTGGCAGGTAAAGATGCGGAAGGTAACCAAATTATGGAGCCTTATATGAGTGCCGGATATGAATTATTTACTTACAACAACGGCGTGAAGAACAAGATCACAAGTGTTATCGATAACTTCACTTACTTTGCCGGCGACCATAAGATCACAGCTGGTATCAGTTTCGAGCACCAACTTGCTAGCAATGCTTATATGCGCAACGGCACGGGATATTATCGTTACAGCAGCTTAGATGATTTCTTGAACGGTGCCGCTCCTGAAACGTTCGCATGGACATACGGTTACAACGGTGTTTCCGACCCGAAAGCTCAGGTTACTTTTAACCAGATCGGATTCTACGCACAGGATGAGTGGAACATTCGCCCGAACGTGAAGTTAACTTATGGTATACGTTTCGATGATTTAATTTTCGACAATAGCGATCTTCAAAGAAACGACGCAATCTACGATCTTGATTTCGGAGGCAAACATATCGACACCGGCAAATGGCCTAAGTCTAGAATGCAAATATCCCCTCGTGTAGGTTTCGTTTGGGATGTGTTCAAGGATAATTCCTTAAAAGTACGTGGTGGTACAGGTATATTTACCGGACGTTTACCCTTGGTATTCTTTACGAATATGCCGACAAACTCGAATATGGTACAAAATGCCGTAGTATTCGGCACAAAATATGAGAATGGAATTGCGGTAAGTCATGATTCCCGTCTGGATCAATTGGCTGGCGGCATGATTACGAATGTAGATGATGCGATCAAGAAATTCGGCCTTCCTACCACGATAGAGAATCCGGTTGCCGGTTCTAAGATCTCTGGCGTAAAGGACAACTTCAAGATGCCACAAATATGGAAAACCTCCTTGGCTGTAGATTATCAGCTCCCTACTTCCTTCCCATTATCCGTAACCGGCGAGTTCATCTATAACAAGAACATCAATGCCGTAACCCTTGAGAATATCAACATCAAGGACCCGTCAAATTGGGAACATTTTAACGGAGCGGATAACCGTTTGATTTATCCATCTGATTATACGTATGTATCCGGTAAGAATGCGGTTGTATTAACTAACACATCCAAAGGACATGGTTATACCGCCAATGTTACGATTAACGCTCAACCCGTAGAGGATTTGAACATGATGTTGGCTTATACGCACACGGAATCCAAAGAAATTTCCGGTCTTCCGGGTAGCGACCCTGTATCTACATGGCAGGGAATGTTAACGATAGACGGACCGAATTTCGCGACCGTACAACGTTCACGGTATGTAGTGCCCGACAAGGTAATCGCAGCGGTCAATTATAATCTGCCCTTCCGCCATAAAGGTCTGCTCAGAAAAACAAGCTTAAATCTGTTCTATTCCGGTTATTCCGCTTCCGGATATAGCTTCGCTTATACAAATGATATGAATGGTGACGGTATCAATAATGATATGATGTATATCCCGAAAGATGATAGTGAAATCAAATTCAAGAATGAAGCAGATAGAACCGCTTTCTGGAACTTCGTAGACCAAGATTCTTATTTAAAGAATCACAAGGGAGAATACGCTGAGGCTTATGCCGCACGTGCACCTTGGGTACATCGTTTCGACCTTCGTATCACGGAAGATTTCTCATTCAAGGCAGGTAAAACCGAACATCATTTCCAATTGAGCCTTGATTTCATGAATATCGGTAATATGATCAACTCGAAATGGGGTGTAATGAAGAACGCATCTTCTTCCAACGGTTGCCGTATCTTGAAATATGAAGGCATGGATGATAACAAGACTCCAATTTTCTCCATGTATAAGATCAATGGTGAATATCCGACTGAGACTTATTCTTATAACCGTATCTATACTGAATGCTGGAAAATGCAGGTTGGTATCCGTTACATCTTTAATTAATCAAGAGATATAACTCCATAAAAAAGGCGGGAAATAAATTTTCTCGCCTTTTCTATTTCATCATATATCCTCTCCCCCTCGCAAGGCATCCGCTATATCTTGATGCCGCTGGGCTAATTCGTCCTCTCCGATCGCCCGGAAACCCTCCGCCAGATATTCGTGGGAAGCCGCATGTTTAGGTTTGATACTTACCGCCTGCTGGAAATCCAGAATAGCTTCATCGTAATATTTGAGCTTCAATAGGCATTTTCCACGGTTATAGCGGGCCTTAAAAGATTTCGGACTTAATTTTACCGCTTTGTTTAAACAAACCTGAGCGTCGTAGTCCTCACCTATATCCAATAAAGTAACCCCTTTGCGTACCCAAGCTTCCACATAATTCGGATTCAAATTCAAGGCTTTATCAAAACAACGAATAGCGGCATTCGCGTCATGGGCCTTCGTTATGCACTCGTTACCCATCAAGTAATATTCATGTGCATACTCTTTCTGGGTCTCACGAAGCGAATGCAATTCTTCCCTCAGAGCCTTAATCTGTGCCTTTTGACTATTCAAGGCTTGCAATTTCAAACGAAGCAGCCGTTGTACCATCGGATTATCCAATTCATTCCGTTTAGATACGGCGGCGGCAAAAGCCTCGACCGCCGCTTTCATATTACCCTGCCGAAAACCCTGAGCCGCCCGACCATATTGCAATTCCGCCTCGCTCTCTTTGATACTTTTCTCTATTAATGCTTGGTTATTGAATATTTGGCTGAATTCTACGATCTCTTTCCGGATAAAGATATCCCGGGAAGAGATCTTGCTTTTTAGCACCAATCCTTCCAATGAAGTACAACGACTCAACGCCACATAGGTTTGTCCCCCGGCAAATACCCCTCCGGTCAAATCAACTACCACCCGGCTAAAAGTCAAGCCTTGACTCTTATGCACCGTGATCGCCCAAGCCAAACGAATCGGCAATTGTTCGAACGTACCGACAATCTCTTCCTCGATCCGTTTCTCTTTCTCGTTATATTTGTATTTATAATTTCGCCATGAGGTAGGTTCGACCAAATGTTCTACACCGCTCTCCAGCAAGACATAAACATTTCCATTCTCATCGATACCCGATACCATACCGATCGTCCCGTTCACCCAACGACGCTCATAATCATTATCGATAAAAATAACCTGCGCCTGTTCCTTGATGGATAAATTCAGCTGGGTAGGTAGTGAGGATTCTGGAAAATCCCCCTCGATCTTTCCCACGGAGACGTACTCTTCTCCGGGAAGCTCGGCCAACTTCTTCTCATTGATAAAATCAACCTGATCCCGGCGAGTGGCCAACGTGATATACATATCCTCATTCTGAGGCTCGAAAGACGGAAAATAACGACCGTTCAACGTATCCAACTCCTGTTTTCTAGCGGCATTATTACGAATCCGATCCAATATATTGATAAAAACAGAATCGGTCTGGCGATACACTTTTTGCAACTCGATCGGCACTAAATTAATGTCCTTGAACACACGAGCCGAGAAAAAGAAAGGGCTCGCATAGAACAAACTCAATATCTCTTTTTGATCCGACGGAACAACCGGTTCCAACTGGAAGACATCTCCCACGAACAATAGCTGCTTTCCGCCAAAAGGCAATCGCATATTACCGGAATAGACCCTCAAGATACGATCTACACAATCAATAATATCCGCCCTCACCATCGATATCTCGTCAATGATGATCAAATCGACCTCCGCGATAATTTTCCGTTTCTCCTTCGGATACTTAAAAAACTCAAAGATACGACCATGAGACAAACTTAAATCCGGATCATCCGGCAACATCGGCCGAAAAGGGAGCTTGAAAAAGGAATGCAAGGTAACGCCGCCCGCATTTATGGCCGCTATTCCGGTAGGAGCCAGCACCACATACTTTTTCTTCGTATGATTGCAAATATACTTCAAAAAAGTAGACTTGCCGGTCCCTGCTTTCCCTGTCAGGAAAACAGACTGGCGAGTGTGGGTGATCAGTTGCAAGGCATCCTGAAACTCCTTATTGTTCGTGTCTAACTGAAAGTCCAAGTATATAATTTTTAGATGAGACAAAGCTATGAAAATATTTACAGATCACTCTAATAATATCCCTCAAAATATTTGGCAGTCTCCATAAAAATCACTTATTTTGTGATATCAAATTAATATCAAAAACAAATCATCATGAAAGCAACCGAAAAGACATTCAACGGACTGAGAATCTCGGGGTTTATTGCTCTTTTTCTCCTATTGGCTCTATCGGGTCTCCGCTGCTATTTAATCGCAGGCACCAACGGGACTTGGAGCGTAATCACCGGCATCGTCGGACTCTGCCTGTTAGTGGTTTGTTTATTGGGATTCATGGAAATCGAGCCCAACAATGCCCGAGTAATGCTCTTTTTCGGAAAATATAAAGGGACAATTACTGATAACGGATTTTTCTGGGTCAATCCACTTTACAGCAAAAAGAAAATCACGTTACGTGCCCGTAACTTAGATGTCCCTCCTATCAAGGTTAACGATAAGGTCGGTAATCCGGTTATGATCGGGGCCGTGATGGTATGGAAAGTCAAGGATACTTATAGAGCGATGTTCGACATCGATTCTTCGTCCATTAGTATCTCTTCGAATAAATCATTCATATCAATGGGAGAATCCTCTGAATTATCCCAACGAATGCAGAATTATGAGAATTTCGTGCAGATACAAAGTGATGCCGCCATCCGTAAGATCGCTGGCATGTATGCCTATGATTATAACGAGAGCAAAGATCCCGTGACCTTACGGTCCGATGACGGGGAGGTCGCTCAAAAGCTGGAGGAGGAATTAAACAGCCGTCTGGCGATAGCAGGTATTGAGGTATTGGAAGCCCGTATCAATTACTTAGCGTATGCTTCCGAGATCGCCGGAGTCATGTTACGCCGCCAGCAAGCGGAAGCAATTATCGCCGCCAGAGAACGGATCGTGGAAGGAGCGGTTAGCATGGTTCAACTCGCCTTGAACAAACTGGATAAAGACAATATTGTGGAACTGGATGAGGAACGAAAGGCCGCAATGGTCAGTAATCTGTTGGTTGTCCTTTGTGCTGACGAGGCAGCGCAACCTGTCGTAAATACCGGGACTCTACATCATTAATGTAAGAATTTAATATTAATACTAGTATATGGCCAAAAAAGATAATACTGTCAAAAGCTTCATCCTGCGGGTGGACGCTGATATGATGGAAGCTATCGAAGCTTGGGCTGCGGACGAATTTCGCAGCACCAATGGCCAAATCCAGTACATTCTGGACCAAGCCTTACGAAAGGCAGGACGGTTGAAGAAGAAAAGACTGCCCCGGCCACAAAACGACGACAAGTCATAAAAAAAGCCTGATCGAAAGATCAGGCTTTTTTATTAACGGCTAATGAACAGCCAAGCATCTTTATACTTTTCTATTTTTCGAAGTGTCGCCATGTAGCTCTCGGCATCCGCCCGGTTATTAAACTTATCCGCATAAATACGATATTTACCATCACGAACCACCTTGCTTACATTTTTACATTGCGCACGGTCTACACCGGATATATACTCATTCGCCTGCTCCTCTGTCGGGAAACTCGCTATCACGATATGATACATCTTCTTTGGTGCCACGGATTTCACTTTCGGAGCGGGAGCAACAAGCTCTTTCTTTACCTCAGGAGCAGAAGCCGCTTTGGCAATCTCTGTCTCCTTAGTCGCTTCTATTTTGGGAGTTACCTCCGCTACCATCTCGTCCTCTTGGGATACTTGAATTTCCTCCAGCTGAGAAATCGGTTCCTCAAACCTATAATTTATCATCTCCGTAGGAACAAAACTAGCTGTATAAGCGGACAGGTTTACTTCTTTCACCGGAGTCGAAACCACAAAGAATAATGCGACAGCAGCAGCTGACGCCGCAACAACCCGGATCAACTTACGACTAACCGGGATATAGAACACATCTTTCTTTTTCTTACCCGTAAGTAAGGCAACCTCTTCCCGCTCTTCCTCCAACGATCGCAAAACCGGAAAATGAAACGATGATAAACCATACGAATCCGCATTAAATACCCCAGAATCGCCCGGCGTAAAAATGGTCTGCCCTTCCTCTCCTATAGAGAAAGTCCCGATTCGCCCCAATGTTATCCGCTTGTCTTGTTCCAAAGAAACATTCAAAGCCTCGATATCCTCTTCCAGCATCAATTGAGCTTTCCGGTAATCAACGCCATACGTCTGCATATACGACTCGGAAAGCAAGCCGTCTGTATGCTGTAGCGTTACATTGAACATAACCTCTTTACGCATCGGCCGAAACGAATGTTCCTCTTCCTCATACGTCGCCGGCAAGATTTGCAGCACGAAACCACCAAACTTCGGCAAGATCACACAATCATGCGTCAGCAATAAGCGTTCAATATGTGTTATTATCCTTAACATAGAGACAAAGGTAAATATCTTTATAGAAATAACAAAAAAAGAGCACTTTTTTCCTTTGAAATGACCCGGAAAAACATAGTTATGAAATACTCAAAACATAACTATGTCTCAAGAAAATCATAACTATGAATTTTAAACAAGTTATTAGGACTTATTTTCTCATATCATTTGACACGCAAGCAACTTTGTCATCTTTCATCCACGTCTTCCGCAAACCAATCTCCACCTTCAGCTACAACTTCCTGCTTAAGTTTCAACATCTTTGATTTCAGTCTCGCTACAATTTCAGGATGTTTATCTGCCACATCTATTCGTTCCTCACGATCATCTCTCAAATTATATAACTCAAAATATTTTGGAAACACCTTCTTGGCGAACTCCATATGTTCTTTTGTCAAATACCAAGGCTTCACTTTACCAAGCGCTAATTCATCCAAACTAAAAGCCCATGGTAGAGGCTCATCGTATCCCAGTAGACACCAGTCGCCTTCACGTATCATACAAATAGGATCATGAATATACCGGAAAAAGAACAAAGGGTTTTCTCTTTCCAACGTTTCAGCTTTCCCCAAAAACACCGGAGAAATATCCATACCATCAATAACACGATCTGTAGGAACCGGAGCATCCGCTAAAGACGCTAACGTTGGTAATATATCCGTGAAACAACCGTTAAACTCACTAATCACACCGGTTGGTACATGTTTATTCCATCTAACAATACATGGAACTCGCAATCCTCCCTCATAATTAAAATGTTTCTCTCCCCGAAATGGCAAATTAGAATAATCCCACTGAGAACCATTATCAGAAGCAAATATGACAATCGTATTATCTTCCAGATTCTGTTCTTTTAGATAATTCATTAATTTACCAATCGCTATATCCATATTTTCGATACACCCATAATACTCAGGATTAATAGCATGCCTTTTCTTCAACTCCTCCGGGGCCGCCATTGGAAAATGAGGCTCATTGAACCAAACATTTAAGAAGAAAGGTTCCTGTTTATTCTTGTCTAGCCATTGGAGTGCTTCCGTTACCACAATATCACAGGAATAACCTTCGATCTCACCTTGCGGTTCTCCATTCCGGAAAAAGTTCGTGGGATTATGATGAGACGGGACTGAATTATTCAAGGCATAAAAACTATAATCAAAACCTTGATCATTGGGATAAGGTTGATCCGGACGTCCCGAACTTAAATGCCACTTTCCAAAATGCCCCGTCGCATAATCTGCTTGTTTCAGTACTTCTGCTATAGTAACCTCACTATCTCTCAAATGCATCGGTGAGTTTTGCTCCAGATAATTATAAACCCCTGTACGAGTACAATTCCGACCGGTCATTAGAGCCGCACGAGATGGAGAGCTAACAGCCGCACCACAATAAAAATTCGTAAAGCGAATACCTTGCCGGGCCAATAAGTCCAAATTCGGAGTTTGGGAAGTAGGAAAGCTATCCGACTGCTGCGGAAAATTCTCATTTCGATAACAAGAGACATCATTATATCCCAAATCATCCGCTAATAAAATTATGATATTCGGCTTAGGAACAGCTTCCTCTTTTGCGCCACAACTTACGGTTGACAACATCAATGCGGCACTATTAACCGCAACAAAGATCTCTTTATAATTCATTTTATATAATCTAAATTCTAATAAATATATTCTCTAAATCACCAACCCGGATTTTGCTCTAAATTTGGATTCAAAGAGCGCTCACTATCAGGAATAGGTAATAAATCATAGTATTCCAAATAGCCGTTCGGGAATTTTGTCTCAATCACGCTTCCTTCATGATCCTTTATAATCATCGGATAAAGCTCCTTTCCTATTTTCCAACGCTTCACATCCGACCAATAACGACCTTCCAACGCCAATTCTATTCTTCTTTCATGCCTTAGTTTCTCACGGGCCTCATCCCGAGATAAGGACAAAGGCAATGGGGAAATTTTCACGTCATCTCGTTCCGTACGGATCCGGTTTAATATAACGATCGCCTCCGAAACATTTCCACCAGATTCAATAATCGCTTCCGCTTTCGACAATAGCACATCCGCATATCGCAAGATAATATCGTTGATATAAGACTGGCCGGCGGGAGGTAAATCCGCCTCGTTCTGAATCCGGTACTTACGAGTACTCAAATGTTTCAATCGATTACCCGCATGATTAAAAGCTCCCCCCGGATACAAATAACTAGGGAAACGATGTCCTAAAATATAAGAGCCCGGAAGCACAACCGTGAACGCTAAACGAGGATCACGGTTCTCATAAGGATTTTCCGGATCAATAGGGCTCCCATCCACGGTCTCATAAGCCGCCACCAAATCATCTGTAGGAACATAGCGACTACCACGTGTCCAACTACCGGTTCCCGTTCCGCAGTATTGATCCAGAAAAGTACCCTGTGAATTTTCACCCTCTATATATTGGATATCAAATAGAACCTCCTTATTTCCTTCATTAGCCAGATCGAACAATGTCGCATAACTATGAAACAAGCCATATTTCTTCAGAGCATCAATCTGATCTACACATTCCAAAACCGCCTTATACTTACCTTGATATAAATACGCACGCATTTTCATACCCAAGGCAGCGCCTTTCGTAGCACGTCCTTTCTCCGGAGCATCCGCACCTAAATTAGCGATGGCGACATCATAATCATCCAACGCCTGTTGCCATGTATCTTCTCGACTGGAACGCTTTAGGTTACGAGCCTCCGATGTTGAGATTTCTGAAAGTACGACAGGAACACCCCCATAAGTTTCCGCAAGTACCGAATAAGCCAATCCCCTCAAGAAATGAGCCTCGCCAACATACAACTTTTTCGCCTCCCCCGCTAATTCTATTTTTTCTAAACAAGCCAATAAATAATTAGCCCTAGAGATCATTTCATAACATCTTTTCCAACGAAAAGTAACGACACCGCCATCACTAGAGCTCAAACGTCCGGCTCCCAATTTATTGAAAACCTCGACAGTTCCCCAATTATATGCATTGGGAGTCGCACAATCTGTCATTCCAAACCCAAACAAACCTTGATCTATGACAGCGGTCTCCCTTAGACAAGCATACGTTCCATCTAACAGTAACTTAATATCCGATTCTTTTTCCGGAAAGTTAGCGGCCGTGATTTTATCCTCCGGATACAAATCCAGATAATTCTCCATACAACCACCAAAAGAGATCAATAACAAAAACGACAAACAATATATTATTAAACGTTTCATAGCTTTAGAAATTAAGATTTAAACCCAATGTGAATATTCTCGGTGTCGGATACGGAGAACCTCCCGCATCAAACGTATTTCTTTCCGGATCGTATCCCTCATAGCCTTTTTTCCACATAACCGTAAATAAATTCTGAGCATTAGCGTATACATAAAGCCGTTGCATTTTCAACTTTGACGTAATCCTTTCCGGAAATGCATAACCCAATTGTAAGTTCTTCAATTTCAAGAAGTCAATCCGATGTACCCAAAATGAGGAGTCGTATCGATCCCAAGTAGAGTCATATCGAAGCATAGGGATACTAGAACCTGAATTCTCCGGTGTCCATGCGTCTCTCCAAAAGCCCGCGATTCGCATATACTCATATCCTAAGCGAGTCATTTCATTTTGAGTAAAGACATTCGCCTTTCCTAAACCCTGAAACAAGAGGCTCAGATCAAATCCCTTATAACGCAGCCCTGCAGAAATACCATAAGTGATCTTCGGAATCGTATTTCCTAATACTTGCTTATCTTGATAGTCCAATTTTCCATCATTATTTACATCCTCATACTTCAAATTACCCATGGCAGGCTTATAGCCATTATTATGCATATGCTCTACCGCTTCTTCATCCGATTGGTAAATGCCAATCGCTTTATAACCATACAACGCTTTGTAAGGATATCCCTCACGGATCAAATACAGTTGATCCGGAGAATTACCACCTTGGAACTTTGTTACTTCATTATTTATGTAAGTAAAATTAAATCCTACATTAAATCCCAATCGATCCCTACTGGCTTCCAAATTATCATAATTCGCAACCAATTCAAAACCGTTATTTTTCATCTCCCCAACATTCTCGAAAGGCGCTGTCTTATCACCTAAGATATTGGAGATTGGTAATTGAACAATAATATCGGTAGTCTTTTTATTGAAATAGTCCGCTTCAATGCTTAATTTATTGTTTAAGAAGCCCAGATCCAGACCAATATCTAGAGAAGAAGTTGTTTCCCAAGTAATATCCTCATCAACCAAGGCTGTTACAGCCGCACCCGGAGCCAAGGAACCTCCATAATTATAACTTAAATTATAATTCTGATTGATAACAGTTAAATAAGGCCAATACCCCTCGATCATCTGGTTACCCAATTGTCCCCAAGAAGCTCGCAATTTCATGTTAGAAAAAATATTCACATTCTTAATGAAGCTTTCCTCACTCAACCGCCAACCAGCTGAGAAACCGGGAAAAACACCCCATCGATTACCTCGTTTGAAACGGGAGGAGGCATCCGCACGAAGATTCATCTCGAATAAATATTTATCAGCGAAAGCATAATTTAGACGACCGAAGTAAGAAGCCATACGTAATCCTTGCATATTACCCTTGCCCTGAATGCCATTCGTTCCCGCATCCACTTGGGTTAATCCGTCTTTAGCTGGATCCGTCCTACGTGCATATACGTTCTTAATATTATAATTTTCTAATTGAGCACCCAAGATTCCTGCGACCGAATGTTTTTCCACAAACTTCTTGCTATAGTTCAAGGTCGCATGAAAGTTATTACGCATAGTAGATATTTGCTCTCTACTCATCTCCAAGCCATCCCGGTTATAATTTATAGTCATTGTCTCTATACCGGAATCCGTGTATCCATAAAGGGTCTCATTATATTTATCGACCATTTTCCAATTGCCATTAGAGGCCCAAGTGACTTGCAAATTCAAGTCCTTCGTAAAGTCAACAGTAGCGAACGCATTTAACGACATATAATCCAAAGTCGTTTTGGTAGCGCCATTGGAAGCATCAATTAACGGGTTCCTGTTATCATACAATAAAGTTCCATCCTGCGCAATCGCCTCAACCGAACCAAAACGTCCATCTCTCGTATAAGGAGCGATAAAAGGGGCTGCTCCCGATTGTATAAAGAATACACGCGATAAATCAAACGGTTCTTGAGAATTCCGGCGTATATAATTTAAACGAGCGCCAACTTTCAACCACGAATTAACCTTATATTCCAGATTAGCCCGCATACCGAATCTCTCCGCATCTGTATTCGTAATAATACCCTCTTGCTTCAAATAATTTAAGGACAAAAAAGAAGATAATTTTTCCGAACCACCTCGAATTGATAAATTATGGCCTGTAATTAGAGCATTCCGATAAACGTGTTCGTACCAATCCGTATTCGGGTATTTATAAGGATCCGTGCCATTCTTGAAATCAGAGATCAAGGACTCGGGATATAAAGGACTCTCGCCACCATTAGCCAAGGCTTGGTTTGCCATGGTCATTAACTCCGCACTATTTGTCACCAGATCAAATCTCCGCCCCAACTGTTGTACACCTACATATGAGTTCAATTCCACATGCGTCTTCTCATTATTTTTACCCATCTTCGTCGTTACCAAAACGACTCCATTCGCTGCTTTCGATCCATAGATAGCTGCGCTAGCCGCATCCTTCAACACGGTGATACTCTCAATATCGCTTGGATTGATCTGACTAAAAACGCCTTCTACTCCATCAATAATTACCAACGGATCCGAGTTATTCAGCGTACCCCAACCCCGGATTCTTAACTGAGCGCCATCATCCCCCGGCTTTCCCGAATTTTGACTGATCCATACACCCGACACTTTACCAGAAAGGGCTTGTGAGGCATCCGTTATAGGCCGGTTTGCCAATTCCTCATCAAACTTCACGGAAGAAACAGATCCTGTCAAATTCACTTTCTTCTGAGTACCATAGCCAACAACGACAACCTCATCCAGTTGTTCACTATCCTCTGTCAGTGTAATCGTTAGGCTAGAACGATTATTCAAGGCTATTTCTTCTGTCTTATACCCTATATAAGAAATAGAGACCATCGCATTCGGACTTACCTCATTTAATAAAAAATGTCCGTCCATATCCGTAATCGTACCCGTTCTACTCCCCTTCACCAGTACATTTACACCAATGAGAGGTTCCCCATGAGTATCTTTCACAATACCAGTGACCGTGATTTTTTTAGCTTGCTGAATAGAAAGGGACGAGTTTTCTTTTTTCTCGTTCCTTCGTACGATAATTTGTCGGTTGTTGATAATATATTCAACATCCGTTCCTTTAAATAACCTTTCCAATATAACCTCAACGGACTTATCCCGTACGTCCAAATTTACCCTGCGATGCAAGTTGATATTAGCGCCATGATAAACAAAAACAAACTCACTATTTTTCTCAATGTGGTCAAATACATCCTTTATGGTACAATTATTCATACGGACTGTCAACGTGGTTTGTTCCGTCTGCAAGGTAGCGGCGTACACCGCAGAGCCTCCAGAACTGATCAAGCATAAGGCTAAACAAACACTTTTGAGAAAATGATTCGATTCTCTACAGAAATCATCTTTTTTTTTCATACATTTGTAATGTTTTTTCTTTAATACATAATTAATTGATTAAACGAAGTCTTTGAACCGGTGGATATGACGGTATCTTCCGGTTCTTTTTGTCAATTTTTCTTTTTAACACAAAGTCTTTTCACCAAATAGTTCTTTTACATAGGCAATCTATTTTAATATGATTATATTATTCTCTTTATCCGTCTCTTGTCGCAAGAATAGAGATTGACAAATAATCTCAACAACATCTTCCAAACTTCCTCGCAAATCAAGTTTACCGGAAAGAGGTATTTCCGCGATCTCTTTATCAAACACAATCGTACGCCCATAGTATCGGGCTAATTTATTTAAGACATCCCCAACCTTACGATCGTTCACTTGCATCAGATTATCTTTCCAACAGATATACTCAAACACATCCACTTCCTTAATAGATACCCCTTTATTTCCCAACTCTATCATCTGGTTAGGAGCTAGCACCTCTTTAACATGCTTATCATTCTCTACCTCCACCCGGCCTTCGACTAATACAACGGAAGCCTTCGGCTCATCTCCATAGACGCAAACATTAAATTGGGTACCGAGTACCTTTACATTAAACGCATTTGTCTTTACGATAAAAGGGCGGGAAGAATCTGGGGTAACATCCAAATAGGCTTCTCCCGTAACTAAGATCTCTCGTTTATCTTTAGCAAACACGGCCGGATAAATCACACGGGTATCGGCATTTACATATATCTGGGTACCATCTGAAAATATAATATTTGCCCGCTTGCCCTTCGGTACTATGATTTGATTCAAATTTCCAGTCTTAGTAGCTAATACTTTCTTCTTTATCTGAGAGTCTTTTACACTTGGTTTACCTATATTATCATGCGTAATTGTAGCCCCATTTTTAAGCTGTACCCAGCTTCCATTTTCCACCAGCACAATCTCATCGTCCGGCAAAGAGTCTATGCTCTTTTCTTCCAACAAAGCCAATGGCAAGGAGGATTTATCATCCCCCACCATCCAGAAATAACATCCTATGGCAAGGAGTAACACGACCGCCGCCGCCACAGAAGAAGCTAGATAGCGTATGCGTAAAACAAAGGTTTTACGGGGAGCTTTCAAACGTTCTTCGACCTTCTGCCATGAGGATAAAGCGAACTTGGAATCCAATTGTTCCACTTCTCGGATTTTACGCCATAAATCCTCTCCAGCTTGCCGGAATAAATCTTTTTCAAATATGTCTCGTTTCTTATTCACAGGTTACATTTTTATTCTTATTACGGATCAATTTGATGTTGGTACTCACTTTTGCGGAAAAAAAACACAATTTTTCATATTCTTGTGTTTTGAAAAGCACGATCTTCCACACTCGCTATATATCGACACCCGGTATCCTTCCAATATACATAAATCACTAATAATATGATATTTACAGTTTTTCTTAGTATCAAACAAAAGTTTTCCGTACACTAAACCTTAGTTTACCTATAGTAAAACAAAAGTTTCTTCAGTACGAAACTTTTGTTTTCCCTAAGGGAAACAACTCTTAAAGACTCCATTCCCTACTCACAAGCCTAAGTGATAAATTGCTTTCTTGCCATTCACCTTAAAACATGGTAGGTCAAGAGTGATAATTGTAGATATTTTTATATCTACAACCACCATGTAATATACTTATTTATAGGGCATATAAGACATAGTTGTAGATATGGTAGATATTTTCGCTTATGTAAGCATAGGGAATAAAACATAATGGATGCCCCCCATTATTAAAGCGTCCAGGGAAAACCACCTTCTTAACTTACTAAGCGTTCTGGATAATAAATTTTTACTCGATTGATAATTTATACCTAAGATCTCCGCAATCTCATCGTGTCCCAATCCATTTACATAATAAAGATAAATAATCTCTCTCTGGTGGGGGGAAAGTTTTGTCAAAGCCTTCATTAAGAGTTTAACCCGTTCGTCCGCTTCCGTCGTATCCAGTGAGATACGAGAAAATAATTCATCTGTTTGGAAAGTATCCTCATAAAGAGAGATGTCCTCCATCTTCCTGTTTTTCTCGATCGTATCATACAACTTATGCCTTAAAGTCTTGAGTAAGTAACCTTTGACATTTACAGTTGGAGATAAAGTCTCGTGGTTTTGAATCAATTTGATAAAAATATCCTGTACGCAATCTTCCACCAAGCTCTTGTCAGGAAGTAGCTTGATACCATAATTGCGCAATAAGGCGTAAAATCGGCAATACAGCTCACGGAAAGCTCTCATATCTCCCTTCAGACACAGTTCCCAAAGCCCCTCATCGGATATTTTCATATAGATCATGTAGAAATAACTCCCGCAGATTTGACGCAAACATACACAAAACATTCGATTTTCAGATTAGCTAGAAGAGATTTTATAGAAAAACACGTGTATAACGCAAAATACATTATACACGTGTTCATTGAAATAATACGAAAAGGTTACTTATATCGCTTACTTTGCCAAGGGATCATACCCGTCTGGCGGATATGCTCCATCAAGCCATTGAACAAGTTTTTATAGGCAGCGGAAGAACGCTCTGCGATCGGGTTTTGCTCTTTAGGGTCTTCTTTCAGATTGAAGAATTGGATAGGTTCCCAAGGTGTGTTTTGTAAGATCTTATAATCTTTATAGCGAGATGCGTAATAGGCTTTACCACCATATCGGGAATTACCTTCCCTTCGCACCCAATGCACCATTCGATCTCCGGTATCTTGTTCCTCACCCCGTAAAAGAGGCAAGATACTGATACCGTCGATCTCATGTGATACAGGCACGGCTGTCAGATCGCATAAGGTCGGGAACATATCCGAAAGCATGACGAAATTATCACGTACCGCCGGACGGATCTGGTTCTTCCAATAAATACCTCCGGCTACCCGGATCCCTCCCTCATACATATCCTGCTTTGCGCCTCTGAACGGGCCGTTATTCGCACCCGCATCGTCCTGCCCTCCATTATCAGAGGTAAATATAATGATCGTATTCTCCAACTGGCCATTCTGTTCCAAGGCCTCATACACACGTCCGACGTTATAATCCAAATGCTCAATCAAGGCGACAATCTTAGCACGCTTCTCAGGAAGTGACGGTTCACGCTTTTTCACCTTTTCCAGCCATTCCTGAGGAGGTTGTATCGGGGTATGTGGGGCATTATAAGCTAGATACAAGAAGAAAGGCTCTTGCTTTTGCTTCATATCCGACAGGTAACGGATCGCCCAATCAGAGAAAATCTCTGTAGCATGTCCTTGTGGATCGATCTCTTTCAAGTTCTCACGCATATAATTATTTCCGAAACGACGATGGGTATAATAATCATCCATCATATCCCCTAAAAATCCCCGGTAGAAATCGAAGCCCCTTTCCGTAGGGGTATTCGGAGACTCCAATCCTAGATTCCATTTTCCAACCATCGCATTATGATAGCCTCTTTTCTTCAACATCTGGGGTAATAATACGGCATCCTCCGACAGATACCCCCAGCTATCCTCTTTATGCGTACGAATAACTCCCGGTACGCCTACCATATCCGGATAACGACCGGTTAATAAGGAAGCTCTACTAGGAGAGGAGACCGGACAGTTCGCATGGAAATTCGTGAAACGAACTCCTTCATTTAATAATTTATCGATATGTGGAGTTTGAATGTCCTTGGCGGCTCCTTGACAGGACAAATCACCATATCCCAAATCATCCACCAAAATCAGCAGGATATTCGGGCTATCCGGCAAAGCCTTTGTTTGTGCGGAAGCTGCGGAAAAAGCCAATCCGCAAGCCGCTGTCAGTATATATTTATTCATCTATCTGTTGTTTTTAATTTCCCATTACATCATATCACATACGGGAGGTTTGATCTTCATTCCTTTCTTATGTTTCTCACCGGCCTCGATCAGTAATTTCACGATCTCCGGATGCTTCTCCGCCTGATTGAATCGCTCTGAGATATCTGTCTCCACGTTATACAACAAGGGTTCTGCCGGAGTCTCGATCTTACAGGTTCGCAGATATTGGTCCTTGATCGTCTTAAAATAATACTTCCACTCCCCTTTACGGATCGCCATCAACTCGCTTCCCCACCAATAATAAACCTCATCACGGGCGGAATGCTTTTCCTCAAACAATAATCCGGTTTGATTCACGCCATCCAATACAAGATCTTTCGGTTGCTCGATACCCGCCATCGAGAGGAAAGTCGGATATAAATCCATCGAGGTCATAATCTCATCGTTGATCGCCGGATTGATTTTTCCCGGCATCCAACAAATGGCCGGTACCCGGAAGCCACCTTCCCACCAAGTACCCTTGCCATCCTTCAACGGACCTGCGGAACCACCATTCTCATGCTCCGTCAGCCAAGGGCCGTTATCGCTGGTAAAAATAACAAACGTATTCTCGTCCAAGCCATTTTCACGCAGAGCCTTCAACACCTCCCCAACGCTCCAGTCTATTTCCTCAACCACATCTCCGTACAGGCCTCGTTTGCTCGTTCCCGCAAAACGGGCATTCGTATACAATGGGATATGCGGGAAGGTATGAGCGAAATAAAGGAAGAAAGGTTCCTTTGAATGATCCTTGATGAACGATACCGCTTTCTCCGTATAGCGACGGGTTAATTCTCCCTGATCCGGTTCCGATTCGATTTGCTTACCATCCACTATCAATGGAGTCGGAGGAAAATTCCGGGCATGCGCGCCTTTATTCTGAACGGGGCTCATATCATTGGAATAAGGTATGCCGAAATAGGTATCAAAACCATGATCCGTCGGTAAATAGGGAGAGAACGCTCCTAAATGCCATTTGCCTACACAGCCGGTCGCATACCCACTTTGTTGTAAAACCTTGGCGATCGTGACCTCATCTTGTCCTAACCCAGCCTTTGAGTTAGGGAAAAGTACGGCTACCCGATCTCCATATAATCCATTTCGAACCGGCAAACGTCCGGTCATTAACGCGGCCCGACTTGGCGTAGAAACTCCGGCCCCCACATAAAACTGGGTCAGCTTCATTCCTTCACAAGCCATACGGTCTATATTCGGTGTGCGGATCGTGGGATTCCCATAGCAACTCAAATCCCCATATCCCATATCGTCACAGAATATGATTACAAAATTAGGCTTATTGGCCGCATCCGAGGCAGCGTTCAAGCTCAAGCTGTTCGATAATACCGCCGCTGTTAAAACAGACAATGATTTCAGTGTTTTCATATACGTATCTTTTTATTTAAGTAAACGGGGAAAAGGTTCATCTATGATACCGGCAGGACGCTGGTTCCGGCCTTCACATCCCCAATCTCCCATATCACTACGAACCTGTTCGATCCATTGATTCATCTTCGTTACTACTTCGGGATGTTTATCGATGACATTGGTTGTTTCCGACAAATCATTCGCCAAATTATATAAACGAGCTTCACCGACTTCCGTATCCGGGAAGTGAGGGCCTTTGATACGTTCCTTCAAAGGTAAATGATACTTCCAGTTTCCCCAACGTACCGCTTGTAATTGTTGTTTCTGGTAATAATAGAAAGTCTCCGTGGGCGATGCCATCGATTCTCCCTCCAAGATTCCAGACACATTATGCCCATCTATCACCCGGTCGGAAGGAACCGCATAACCGCAATAATGCGCCAATGTCGGTAAGAAATCCATCGAAGTCACCAGATTATCAGTCTCCTGTCCCGCCGGTATTTTAGCGGGCCATCTCATTATACAAGGCACCCTGAACCCACCTTCATACGTCGTACCCTTTTGGCCTCTCAACGGACGGTTCGTACCGCCGAAGTGTTCATCCGCACCATTATCGGAAGTAAAGATAACCAAGGTATTTTGATCCAATCCTTCCTCCTTTAAAGTCTCAAGCAAGACTCCCATCGACCAATCCAATTCCTCGGTCGCATCTCCATAGAGTCCGTTCTGAGACTTTCCCTTGAAAGCGGGAGAAGCCGCTAACGGATTATGAGTCATATTATGGCACAAGTAAATAAAGAACGGAGATTCCTTATGAGACTTTATAAACTCCACAGTCTTATTGGTATAACGAATCGTCAAGGAATCATGACCGACTGGAGCCACTATTACCTCCTCCTGTTCCATCAAGGGTAACGGACAATACGGACGATCCATATCGTTACTATAAGGAATACCATAATAGTAGTCGAAACCCTGCCGGGTAGGAAGAAATGGCAATTGATCCCCTAGATGCCATTTCCCGATACAAGCCGTCGCATATCCCTGCTCCTTCATCAACTCGGCGATCGTTATCTCACCGGGATTCAAGCCTTTATGCGAAGCTGGAAATAGCACTTGCCTCCCTTTGGACATCAAAGGTGTAGGGTCCGCATTTACATGCATGGAGACTCGCCTTGGATAACACCCTGTCAATAAAGCCGATCTGGAAGGTGTGCTCACGCTCGAACCCACATAAAAATCGGTCAGTCGTATTCCCTCTTTAGCCATCTGGTCGATATGGGGAGTACGATGCTTCGTACTCCCGTAACAACCTAAATCCCCATATCCGAAATCATCGATAAATACGATGATCACATTTGGCCTTTCCGCCGCTTGAGTAGCCACGGCCGCTCCTGAAAAGGCTAATACCGATATTATGTTAGATATAAGTTTCATTTCATTTTTCTTTTAGTTGCACATTACCAACCCGGATTCTGATCCAAATTCGGATTCAAAGAACGCTCGCTATCAGGAATCGGTAATAAATCGTAATATTCCAAATAGCCATTTGGGAACTTCGTCTCGATCACGCTACCCTCATGATCCTTAATAATCATAGGGTAAAGTTCCTTACCGATTTTCCAACGTTTTACATCTGACCAATAACGTCCTTCTAATGCTAACTCAATCCGTCTCTCATGTCTCACTTTCTCACGAGCCTCCTCACGGCTCATAGATGTCGGCAGCAAAGAGATCTTAACGTCATCCCTTTCCGTACGGATCCGGTTGAGGATAGCGATCGCATCCGCTACATTTCCATTCGTCTCAATAATCGCCTCCGCTTTTGACAATAAGACATCCGCATATCTCAGTATGATATCATTGATATAAGACTGCCCGGAAGGAGGAAGCTTTGACTCATCCTGAATCCGATATTTACGGGTACTTAAATGTTTCAACCGATTACCGGCATGATTAAACGCACCTCCCGGATACAGGTAATTAGGGAAACGATAGCCCAAGAAATAAGAACCCGGAAGTACAGCCGTGAAACCTAAACGAGGATCCCGGTTCTCATAAGGATTCTCGGGATCTACAGGAGAGCCGTCGATCGTCTCATAAGCCGCTACCAAATCATCCGTAGGGACATAACGGCTTCCACGGGTCCAACTTCCGGTACCCGTTCCGCAATACTGGTCAATATAGGAACCTTGCGAATTCTCGCCTTCAATATATTGGATATCAAACAATACTTCCTTATTGTTCTCATTAGCCGGATCAAACAAACCCTCATAACTATGGAATAGACCATATTTCTTCAACGCATCAATTTGCTCGACACAAGACAGAACCTCCTTGTATTTACCTTGGTATAAGTAGGCTCGCATTTTCATACCTAAAGCCGCCCCCTTGGTAGCACGCCCCGGCTCAGGAGCATCCACTCCCAGATTGGTGATCGCAACCTCATAATCATCCAGCGCTTGTTGCCAAGTCTCCTCCAAACTCGCCCGCTTCAAGCTACGAGCTTCTTCCGTGGAAATGTCCGTCAATATAATAGGTACCCCACCATAGGTTTCCGCTAGCACGGAATAAGCCAGTCCCCGTAGAAAATGAGTCTCACCTGAATATTTGGCTTTCGCTTCTTCCGATAAATCCACTAAATCCATACAGGCCAACAAATAGTTTGCCCGGGAGATTATCTCGTAACATCTTTTCCAACGATACGTTACGACTCCTCCGTCACTAGAGCTCAATCGCCCGGCACCCAACTTATTAAAAACCTCATCCGTTCCCCAGTTAAATGCGTTAGGGGTAGCTCCATCCGTTATGCCAAAGCCAAACAAGCCTTGATTATAAACCTCTTTTTCCCTCAATTGAGCATAGACACCATTTAAAAGGAGTTTGATATCCGATTCATTTTCCGGGAAACTCGCCGAAGTAATCTTATCCTCAGGATACAAATCCAAATAATTCTCCATACATCCCGTGAAAGAGACACATAGTATAATTGATAAGCAATATGCTAATAACTGTTTCATACTTTTAGAAATTAAGATTTATACCAAATGTAAATATTCTCGGAGTCGGGTAATAATTGGTACCCGAATCAAACGTATTTCTTTCCGGATCATATCCTTCATACCCTTTTTTCCACATAATCGTAAACAGGTTCTGGGCATTCGCATATACATACAACCGTTGCATTTTTAGCTTTGAGGTAATCCATTCAGGGAACGCATAACCTAATTGTAAGTTCTTCAATTTCAAGAAATCGATACGATGTACCCAAAATGAGGAGTCATACGTGTCCCATGAAGAGTCAAACCGAAGCATCGGTATATTTGAGTCCGGATTCTCTGGGCTCCACGCATCCCGCCATTTATCAGAAATAGTCAGCCATTCGTATTGCATACGGGTCATGCCGCTCTTCGTAAACGCATTCGCCTGTCCCAAACCTTGGAATAAGATATTTAAGTCAAACCCTTTATAGCGTAAGCCGGCAGTAAGTCCATACGTAATTTTAGGAATCGTATTACCAAGTACTTGTTTATCTTGATAGTCTAATTTTCCATCGTTATTAACATCCTCGTATTTCAGATTTCCCATTTCCGGCTTAAGCCCATTGCTATGCATATGTTGAGCGGCTTCTTCGTCCGATTGATAGATGCCAACCGCTTTATAGCCATACAAAGCCTTATACGGATATCCCTCACGAATCAAATAAAGCTGGTCCGGAGAGTTTCCACCTTGAAATTTCGTTACTTTATTATCGATATACGTAAAGTTTAGTCCTACGTTAAATCCAAGGCGATCTCTGCTCGTCTCAAGATTATCATAATTCACGACTAACTCAAAACCATTATTTTTCATCTCGCCCACATTCTCAAACGGCGCGGTCTTATCCCCTAATACGTTTGGTATTGGCAATTGAACGATAATATCGGTTGTTTTTTTATTGAAGTAATCAGCTTCTATATTCAACTTATTACCTAAGAAGCCCAAATCCACGCCAATATCCAAGGAAGAGGTAGTTTCCCAAGTAATATCCTCATCCACCAAAGCGGTTACGGCAGCACCCGGAGCCAATGAGCCTCCATAATTATAACTCAAGTCATAATTTTGGGAGATCACTGTTAAATAAGGCCAATATCCTTCAATGGTTTGATTGCCTAATTGTCCCCACGACGCACGTAGTTTCAAATTAGAAAACAGATTCAGGTTCTTAATAAACGCCTCTTCACTCAAACGCCATCCTGCAGAGAAGCCTGGAAAAACACCCCAGCGATTTCCCCGTTTAAAACGAGAGGAGGCATCGGCACGGAGATTCATCTCAAATAAATATTTATCCGCAAAGGCATAATTCAATCGACCAAAATAAGATGCCATGCGTAGACCTTCAAAATTTCCCTCTCCCTTGATACCTTCCGTTCCCGCATCCACTTGGGTTAATCCTTCTTTGGGTGGGTTGGTTCTTCGGGCAAATACGTTCTTTATACTGTAATTCTCCAATTGGGTACCAAGGATAGCGGCAACATAATGCTTATCCGCAAATCGCTTGCTATAGTTTAATGTCGCTTGGAAATTATTACGCATGGTCGATACTTGCTCTCTACTCAACACAATACCATCACGATTGTAATTTTTCGGTATCGTCTCTATGCCAGAATCCGTATATCCATAAAGGGTCTCATTATATTTATCAACCATTTTCCAATTGCCATTAGAGGCCCATGTTACTTGTAAGTTCAAGTCTTTCGTAAAATCTACGGTAGCGAAAGCATTTACAGCCATATAATCCTTGGATGTTTTAGTCGCCCCGTTCGAAGCGTCTATAACCGGCTGATAAGTCGTATACAATAAAGTACCATCATCCTTAATCGCTTCTACCGAACCGAAACGGCCATCCCGGGTATATGGAGCGATGAAAGGAGCCGCACCTTGTTGCTGTTCGAATACACGGAACAAATCAAAAGGCTCTTGGGAATTCCTACGAGTATAATTCAAACGAGCGCCAACTCTCAACCATGAATTCACTTTATACTCCACATTTGCCCGGATACCGAACCGCTCCGCCTTAGAGTTCATCAAAATACCTTCCTGACTCAAATAGTTCAAAGACAAGAAGGAAGATAGTTTCTCCGATCCACCGCGAATGGATAAATTATGCCCTGTTATTAAAGCATTCCGATAAAGAGAGTCATACCAATCCGTATTCGGGTATTTATAAGGATCTGTTCCATTAGCGAAATTAGAGATCAATGTTTCCGAGAAAAGAGGGTTCTCTCCCCCATTCACCAAAGCTTGATTCGCCATAGTCATATGCTCGGCGCTATTCGTCACTAAATCAAAATGACGTCCGATCTGCTGCATTCCGACGTAAGAGTTCAACTCTACTTGGGTTTTCTCATTATTCTTTCCCATCTTCGTCGTAACCAAAACGACACCGTTAGCGGCCTTTGATCCGTAAATAGCCGCACTAGCCGCATCCTTCAAGACTGTGATACTTTCGATGTCACTCGGATTTACTTGGCTGAATACCCCTTCTACTCCGTCAATAATCACCAACGGGTCCGAATTATTCAATGTACCCCAGCCACGAATTCTCAATTGCGCTCCATCATCTCCCGGCTTACCCGAATTCTGGCTGATCCACACGCCGGAAACCTTTCCGGAAAGTGCTTGAGAAGCATCAGTGATCGGACGGTTCGCCAATTCCTCATCAAATTTGACTGAAGAAACAGAACCTGTCAAATTCACCTTCTTCTGGGTTCCATAACCAACAACCACAACCTCTTCCAAAGCCTGTGTATCCTCCTTTAAACGTACATTCAATGAAGTCTGTCCCGCAATAGCGACAGTTGTTGGCATAAAGCCGATATAAGAAAATTGAAGTGTCGCGTTATCCGATACCTCCAAAATAAATTTACCATCAAAGTCTGTTATCGTACCATTTTGAGTACCTTTCTCCACAACATTCGCTCCAATGATAGGTTCCCCTTTTGAATCGACAACAACACCCGTTATTTTTTTGGCTTGCTGGGTGACCGCATTCGCTATAGGTTTTTCAAATAAGTAGATCTTTCCATTTTTAACTTCATAACTTAATGACGTGCCCTCCGTTATTTTATCCAATACATTTGTCAATTCTGCATTCGTAAAATTAACGCTCACTCTCCGATTCAAATCTACGATTTGTTTGCTATACGCAACACTCAACCCGGTTTGGTGGGTGATGGTAGCTAAAACTTTCTCCACTTTCGCATTGTCCAGCACAATAGAAACCCGCTGAGCCGAGGCGGTAGCCGTGAAACTCAGCAAGGATATGACTAAAAATAGAAAGGTTAACTTCATGGCATTCGGTATTTTCTCAATTAATATTAAAAGGCACCTACGCCGAGGGCTTTCTTGCTTTTCTTTCATATATTTGTATTGATTTTAATAGTTGGTATTAGAAATTTATTTTTAATACGATCGGCAGCCGAAAAGGGTAGGAGCTTTTCGGCTGTTCTTATGTTATCTATTTATGAGGAATCCATACGCATATCTATTTTAAGGTTAACACTCTGTTTCCTGCTCTCCTATCAAATAGACACACGACAAATCTAAAAGGATGAGTCGTTATAGCTAATTTTTTTATTTTTTCATCCGGACTTCTATCTTGCCCCCTTTTTCCTCGAATAGTACAGGCGTGATTTTTTCCAATTCTTTTAATACCGTGGTCAAATTGACGCTATCGGTCGTTATCGTATACGTATATCGCAAAGCGGCAGAATCCTTCACGTCAAAGGATATATCATAAGTTCGAGCCAATGTTTTCATTACGTCCGATAAAGGGGCGCTCTTAAATACGAGCACATTACGTCTCCATGCCGAATACATCTTGACATCGTGGGAACGGAGTACCTCACAACGTCCGGAAGCCTTGTTATAAACCGCTTTTTCTCCCGGGCGTAATTGATAAGATTTGAAGGATCTTGATTTCAACTCGATAGATCCTGTCTCTAAAGCGACGAATATAGCTTCTTCCTCCGGATAGGCTTTCACATCAAAGGTAGTACCCAACACTTTTATATCCATATAAGAAAGATCCACGATAAAAGGCCGATTCTTGTTCTTGGCGACCTCGAACCAAGCCTCTCCTTCCAAATAAACCTTACGTTCGGAGAGACCGAATTTTTTCGGATAACGAATACGGCTTCCCGAATTCAAATGGACCTTACTCCCATCTTGAAAAAGCACTTGCATGCGTTCCCCATTAGGTACGTACACCTCGTCATAGCCATCATCCGCCAACAAATCCACTTGTGAGTTTATGCGTATGAAAAGTCCTATAATTAAAGCGATCGGTATAAAGACCGCAGCCGCATACGCTATAAAACGGCGTATTTTTTGTCGGCGGAGTTGCCGCATAATATTCTGATACATTACGGCTGAGGGTATCGGATGGTCGATCCATGCCTCTTCCTCCCCCATATGAATCGTTTTCTCATCCTGATCGATACGCTCAGCAAGCCATGCCTGTCCTTCCGGGGTCTTAAACCAACGAACAACCTCACAAGACTCCTCGGAAGTAGCCTCATTATTTAGCGTTTTCTCTATGATCGATAGATCGGGTATTTTCATATTCATTTTCTTTTATCAATTGACACGCAAAGCCATCAATAGGATGAGTTCCACAAATATAAAAGAAATAAAAATAGTCTCTCGAAATGTGCCCGCAGTATTTTTATCGCTTGCGCATAATGTGTTTTTACCGTGGGGACCGAGATATTCATCTTATCGGCGATTTCTTGATTAGATAGATTCCCTTTCAGCTTATACAGACAGACTTGGCGTTTCTGCTCCGGCAAATGATCGATCGCTTGGTAAAAATGAGACATCATATCTTGCTCCTCTATCTTTATAAGCAGTTCATCCTCATATTCCGGCGCTGATTGTACGATCTCATAATTTTTCTCTACGGCGCTATTATTATTCCGGATCTCATTTAATACGTGATTCTTTAGCATTGTATAGAGATAGTTCCTTAAATTCACGTTCACCATCAGTAGGGAACGTGCCTCCCACAATTTCAGAAAAACTTGCTGTACGGCATCTTCCGAAGAATATGTACTTTTCAAATATTTATAGGCCAACACATACAATAATTTATGATACCGCTCATAAATAACAGTAAACGCATCCTCGCTCCCCTGCCTCAATGAGGTGAGCAGATCTTCATCGCTCCGTATGGATTTCTGAAAAAAAGACATTCGAGGAGACTATATAATATACGATTCGCTATTTAACAGACGTTCCGCTTCCTCCTTCATGGCATCCGGCACCTGTGTAACCGCACCTTCACTGATCGATCGGATAAATTCCGGATACTCTTTACGGTAAACATCCAACATCCGGTTCGCAAAAACAAACATCATCGTATATTGGATATTCGCCAGCCGATCACACATTTTTATAAAAGAAGCGAATTTAGTCTGCCGTATTCCTTGATAATACAGGTCATTCGCCCGTTCTCCCCGGTTTCGTCCTTTTTCATTCGTTAAGGCGTATACGATTTCCGGAACTTGGTCTTCCAAGTGCTGTCTCACGCCTTCTGGCAAGACAAAGCCTCCCCCCTTGAACTCTTTCAGGAATTTCACGACATCATTATAGGTCATCCGTGCATCTTCTATCGTATCATGCAGAAAAGCAGAGGCATACAAAATCAGTATATCCGCCTCGGTCTCAGCTACCAGATATCCGTAGCGAGAGACATACGATACCGTCATTTTCAGATGAAATCCATAAGGCAACACATGATCATATTTCTGATTCACATCATCATGTATACGAAAAGCAGCCTTCTCCATACTGCAGATCCAAGGATAATAACGCTTTACTAGAGCGATAAATGATTGTTTTTCCATTCTTTCGATACTAAAGATTAATCTTTACGCATGGCAATAATACACAGTTCCGAAACCGCTGTTTCCGAAACGGCGGTTTCTACAATGCGAAGATATATAAATAATCGAATTAAATCACTCTATATCAAATTATTTAATACGGACTCCCACACGTGCAAGTGAAACATACCGTTTCCTTTCTTTATTATGGATATAATTATTATATTTGCAATAAAATGTATTTATATTATGGAGACAATCGCAATGATGAATCCTTTTGTCGTGGGTAGATATGTATCAGACAAATATTTTTGTGACCGTGAGGGAGAGACAAGCTTCTTGATTAAACAGATTGAGAACGGACGTAATGTCGCATTGATTTCTCCACGCCGTTTGGGTAAGACCGGATTGATCCAACATCTTTTTCATCAAGAATCGATAGAAAAAAATTATCATGCGTTCTTTGTGGATATTTATGCCACTACTTCATTAACAGAGTTCGTATATCTATTAGGAAAAGCCATCTATGACGAATTGAAGCCAAAGAAAACGGTTTGGACGGAACGGTTCTTTCAAATCATAACCTCATTGCGTGCGGGTTTTAAACTGGATATGGTAACCGGAGAACCTTGTTTTGATATTGGGCTAGGAGACATTCAAGCACCACAAACAACACTTGATGAGATCTTCGCTTATCTAGAGACCGCAGATAAACCATGTATCGTGGCGATCGATGAGTTCCAACAAATTGGCGGCTATGAGGAGAAAAATGTAGAAGCGTTGTTGCGAACCAAGATTCAACAATGCAAGCAGACTATGTTTATCTTCTCCGGCAGTAAACGCCATTTGATGAGTAATATGTTTAATTCCTCTTCCAAGCCTTTTTATCAAAGCGCTATTAGTATAGGACTTGAGCCAATACCCATTCATATCTATGTGGAGTTCGCCAACCGGCTTTTTGAGCAAAGGGGAAAGCTTATTGACAAATCCGTAATAGAAGAAGTTTATCGGATGTTCGATGGCTATACTTGGTTTGTGCAAATGATAATGAACGAACTTTTCGCATTGACCGAAGAAGGTGAGCGTTGTGGTATGGATAAGATAGAAATAGCCCGCAAGAATGTGATTCTAACACAAGAAAGTAGTTACAAGGATCTACTTGCCAATCTTGCTCCCAAACAAAAACTTGTTTTACAAGCTATCGCCAAAGAGGGCAGAGCAGAAGGTCTCACGTCATCAGCATTTATCAAAAAATACAAGCTACCCTCAGCCAGTTCTGTACAATCTGCGGTCAAACCTCTGTTGAAAAATGATTTGATAACACAGGAAGATGGCTTTTATAGGGTATATGACTACTTTTTTGCGGATTGGATGGCTAGAATATATTGACTCTCTTGTATGTAAATGTCAGAAAATAAGCAAATCTTAGTAGGCACTATCCGTTACTGAAGTAAATAATTTACGACTTGAAATGTAAATTCCTTATGCGGTGAAAATGAATTATTTAGACAACATACTTAATCGCTTGCAAAAGGCTTCTCAAGTGATTAGTTATTCACTTCCCAAGCCGTTAACTAGCGGCTAGGTATAGCCGTTAGTTATTCACTCGACAAGCCGTTAGTTATTCACTTCAGAAGCCTATTACACCCTGCAAAACAGATAAAATTAGGGAGAAAAGAAGAGTAACCATCAAATAATATCCAACCGTTCTCTCAGTTGTTTAAAATAGCGATGCGAGGCGATCCTCTCCTCCTCTTGGAAGGGGGGATAGAACTCGCATCGTAAGGTCTTATTCTCGATGAACATCAAATAAGTCAAGTTCACAATGCAATCTTGGCTTATTTGAACAAACGTATTATTGATAGACAACAAATCTTTCGCTGTCGTGCTCATTTTTAGTTTATGAGTAGTACGGGAAGTCAAGACAATCTGCCAGCAACGTTGGTCTCCCAAGAACTGAAACAGGAATATCTCCTCACAACGGACTAGTAAAAGACCCGAGACGGTTTGGATCGCAAATCGACTATCCCGATTCAATATTTTCCGCAAAGATCTCTCCATGCAGGCAACATCCGCAGGTTCTGTCGTATGAAAACGTTCGATGAGTGCCGCTAACTCATCAATTAAATAAGGTTTTAACAAATAATCAAACGCAGAGGCACGTAGGGCATCCAATATATATTTATCGTATACCGTATAGAAAACGACTCTCAAGTTCGGAAGAATATCATCCCGTATATCATCCAGCAAATCAAAGCCAGACATGTCCGGAAGTTCCACATCCAAAAACACCAAATCCGGTTGATACTTAAGGATATGCCTCTTGCCCAATTCCGCCGTTGTCGCTGTATCCAATATCCTTATTTCCGAGAAGGCCAATAGATCGTTTTGCAATTTTTGAATCGATCCAAGGTCATCATCTATGATTATTACTGTTATTTCCGGTTCCATACACGCTTCCATTTTCCAACAAAGTAAAATATTTATTGTTAAGATAAAAAATTAACGACTTACCATAAATAGTGCTTTTTACGTATAAGTTGCAATATTTACGTTTATCCTATCGTTTTTCATGCTTATCTGTCATTTTTTATTTTATGATCTTGGTTAATTACCATTGATTGATAAACCCTATCTTTGCAAATACAGTTATAAAATAGAAACAATATATTTATGTCTCGAAAAATAAATCTTATTATATTCCTCTGTTTCATTTTATGCGAGGTATATGCCCAATACGTACCCGATGTATTGGGAGATGGTTATTTACGCCGTACCTTCCAGATGCCGGATGATTATGAGGGGAAGGTAGTTTGCACACTGGTCAAGAAACCTCAACTGGATAGCGTAAAACAGGCCGTGCTGTATATCCATGGCTATAATGACTATTTTTTCCAGAAACAATTAGGGGATAGCGTAAACGCTCACGGATATAATTTCTATGCGATGGACTTGCGGAAATACGGACGTTCGATATTACCCAATCAAAACCCGTTCTTTTGCAAGAGCCTAAAAGAGTATTTCGCTGATATCGATACCGCTTTAGCCACCATCCGGTCCGAAGGTAATGAACGGATATTATTAATGGCGCATTCTACGGGCGGGTTGATCACACCTTATTATTTGAATAGCAAGAAAGGGGAGTTACCGATAGACGGGCTTATCTTGAACAGCCCTTTTCTAGATTGGAATTTCGGATGGTTAATGGAGAAAGTCGTACTGCCAACCGTTGCGTTTGTCGGGAGGCTATTTCCGAATCTTACCGTACAAGGTTTGGGTGATCCGAATTACGCTTATAGCCTGCTTAAGCAGTATAAAGGAGAATGGGAATTTGATACGAACTGGAAAATGATATTCGGGCATCCGAAAAAAGCCGGATGGATCAAAGCCATACAAGAAGCGCAACAGACGGTACAAAAAGGGTTAAAACTGGATTGTCCGATACTAGTGATGTCTTCCAACAAATCTTTTCCGGAAACAGAGACATGGCATGAGGAATACATGACCTCCGACATCGTCTTGGATGTTCAAGACATTCAAAAATACGGGGAGAAACTAGGAGACAAAGTCACGAGAGATACCATTCCAAACGGCATCCACGATCTGATCCTATCTCAAAAGCCCTATCGGAACGATGCCTATCAAACTATATTCGAGTGGTTAAAGAAACAATAATGGTTGCACCAAACATATAAATCCTTACCTTTGCGCCCAGACAAAACATTTATATATACATGAAATCAGTGCGATCAATTTTTATAGGTCTGACTTGTCTGGGGATGGCAACGGCTAGTTTCGCTCAAGAAGAAGAGACAACTCCGGAAGCGACTACCTACAAGGCCGAAATATTCGGATCGGTAGCTAGTGGCGACAATACCCCTTTCTGGATGGTTAGCAATCGATACGGAATTGTTCCTTTGGAAGCGAATAACGGATATTTGAATGCGGGAGTATTCCATAATCAAACTTTTGGCAAAGGTTTTCGCTGGGGAGCCGGATTAGACGTAGTGGCCGCAGTTCCTCGTCATCGCAATTTCTTTATCCAACAAATATATGCCGAGTTAGGTTACAAATGCTTGCTATTGAGTGTAGGAAGCAAGGAACGCTATAATTCACTTTGGGATCGTTGGCTTAGCTCGGGCGATATCGTGCAATCCGCCAATGCCCGCCCGATACCGGAAGTGAACATCAGTATTCCGGAATTTACCGTCGTTCCTTTAACGAAAGGCTGGATGCAAGTCAAAGGAGACTTTGCCGTCGGTCGTTCTTTCGACAAGGATTATCTGGCTAACTTCACAAACAATAAGCAGACTTATGTAGATAACGTTTTATGGCATCATAAATCATTATTTGTACAGATTAAGGATACACGCAATGACTTCCCGTTATCCGGTGTAATCGGAGTACAGCATTGGGCACAATGGGGAGGAACCTCAACCAATCCTAAGATCGGAAAGCAGCCTCAATCCATCAAGGACCTTATCCGGGTTATTTGCGGCAGCGAAGGGGGTGGCGACGCAACAGTCTCCGATCAAATCAACGTACTGGGTAATCATTATGGCTCTTACGATTTCAAATTGGCTTTTACACAACCTAACTGGCAAGTATCCGCCTATTACCAACATTTCTTCGAGGATAAATCCGGTATGATATTCGTAAACAATACCGACGGATTATGGGGAGGACAATTGGATTTACCAAAATTCCCGTGGTTGCGTAAGGTGGTCGTGGAGTATCTGGTTACAAGAGACCAAAGCGGACAGTTCCACTTCATCGATTTTGATCACGACCTACATCCCGGCGTAGGTGGCGGTGGTGATGATTATTATAACAACGGAGAATACACTACCGGAGCCTCTTATTTTAACCGGGCGATAGGTTCTCCTCTGATCCCAAGTCCGGAGTATAACGAGAACGGTTCATTAGGATTCAAGAACAACCGTGTTCGTGACTGGCATTTCGGTGCGGAAGGCGCTATCTCCTCACAAGTATCTTATCGGGTATTAGTCACCGTGATGAATAGTTGGGGTAGACATGCCACCCCTTTCCTTAGCAAGAAAAGAGGAGCTTCCGGACTTTTAGATATCTCTTATCAACATCCCCGTTTATCGGGATGGGAATTTACAGGGTCTTTGGCAGCTGATGCCGGTTCCATGTTCGGCGATAACTTCGGATTCAGCCTGAAAGTAGCGAAACGTGGCATCTTGAAAAGCTGGAAATAATAACCTAAATTATTTATATTCTTCCCACAAGGCAGATGCGATGATTTCTTGAGTCTGATCAGCGAACGCTTGCATTCCTTTGTGGGAAGTGTCTATATTCTCGGTAGAAACCGCCGGATGGATCACCATCTCCATCCGATGACGATGGACATTCAACGACCCGATCGGCAAGACATCAAACGGCCCGTTTAAGGTGATCGGAATAATAGGCAAATGCTGATCCAGAGCCATTTGATAAGCCCCTTTCTTGAAACGGATCATTTTCCCGTCATACGTACGCGAACCTTCCGGAAAAACAACCACGGAAGCCCCGTTTCGAAGACAACGCTCCGCCTCCAAAACACTACGAGCGGCGGCCTTCGGCGTAGAATTATCGACAAAGATAAAACCGGCGGCACGGCAAGCAGCCCCGACAAACGGAATCTTAGCGATACCCGCCTTCATCACCCACTTAATGGGAACGCCTAAGAAACCATATATCAAGAAAATATCAAACGCGCCTTGATGATTAGCTACGAAAACATACGATTGTTTCCGGTCTATATGCTCACGCCCTTTTACCGTCACCGGACAAAGCGCCAGATAGCAAGTCAATCGAGACCAGATCATACCCGGATAATAAGCGAAGATTTTCTCTCCCCCCAATAGACAACCGATGATAACCGTCACAGCCGTAAGTATAGTCAGTACCAGAAATACAGGTACAAAAAACAGCCACAAATAAACTATGTAAAGTATTCTTCCCATACGTAACTATATTATAACACAAATATAGAAGCTAATTTCAATCGTTTCATTATTTTTCTCCGAAAATATTTTCACGATCGGGTTATTATTGCTTTATTTGCGGTAGAAAAGAAAATAATTATAAAATATCTATAACCATGAATGAGTTAATTAAAAATCTAGGAGTGATCGTACTCATTATTGGTGCGGCAGTTTTGGCTGTACCGTTTTTCACCGGAGGTATGACAAATAGTATTCTACTTACAGGTCTGGGATTGGTTCTCCTTGGCTATTTTGGTCATATCGTAATCAACAAACGAGTAGAATAATACACGCTACTTAGATTTAAAAGGAAATGAAAAAGGATGTGCCTCATTGTTACGCACATCCTTTTTTTGAATCATCATGCAAATTGAGAGATATGCCCAAATCGTTATTGAGTTCCCCATTCCTTGTTTGGTTTATCGCCAAGCCATAATTCCAAAAGGCCACCTTGCTCAAATACGGTATGCGGCAATTGATATTTATGATACATCTCTCCGTTCAAAGAAGCTTTCTGGATATAACAATTCTCTGGGGAGTTATCATGTACTTTAATCTTAAACTCGTTCCCTTTATAATACCGAGAATCCAATCGAATCGTAATCTCATTGAAAACAGGGCTTGTAATATCATACATCGGATTATAGGCAGAGCCTCCATCCAAACTGAATAATCCCATAGCCATCAGTGCACTTATTCCAGCCATCTGTCCTTGATCTTCATCATTTTCGCCGTAGCCTCGCTCTGGCGTAATATCACCATAGGTCTGTTTAGCGACCTGACGCACCCAATATTGAGTCAGCCAAGGCTTTCCTACATGTGAGAAAACGTGCGCATTCGAGCAACCGGGTTGATTGGCATAACTAACATAACTAGACAGGAATCTTGCATTTTTCGACATCTCAAACACATAATTCAATTGAGTAGCTAAGCTGTCATTACCTCCCATCAAACGAGCCAATGTTTCAATGTCATGAGATAATCCAAAAGTAGCCTGCCAAGCATTGGCTTGTACAAACCCACGCTCGGACAAAGGATCCAAATGGACCCACTCTCCTGTTTCTTTTCTAGGCATCATCAACCTCAAATCCGGATGCCAGGACGCAGGCCAGCCCAAGGAACGATTTCTATAATAATTATAATCCTTGAGTTTTCCCATAGCTTTCGCCATTTCTCCCAAAGCCCAATCCTCAAAGGCCCATTGAATAGTCAAGCCAGCCTCTTCTGGGCAATATCCATGTTTAATATAGAACTCCAACTCTTTATCCATATCAAAGGCAAGCATACCACCTTTCTCATGATTCCTTTTCATAGCCGCATATCCCTCCTTGGGCGACCATTTATGAAACACCCCCCGCTGATAAGCGGAAGTAATCAAGGAGGTAGCCGGACAGCCCGTCATAATATAAGTATAAGACCCTATGGACGGCCCACGAGGTAATAGACCTCCATTCTTGTCATATTCGATAAAAGAAGCGGAAAACTCGTCTAGAACAGAAGGATACGCCAGTCCCCACAACGTGTTTAAATTCCACTGTGTCAACCATAGAGCATCTGAATTATACATATGAAACCTTGATTTTCCTGTTTTATCTTTAGGCAAAGTCCGTACTTGGAATTTAGGAGCAATCGTATGTATCCTTGTTTGTTTTCCAATACGTTCTCCTCCGGACAAATAATCCGGATACTCGCCATTGCTATCATCTATCTTATGGCGCCCCAACAATATGTGCCACAAATCGGTATAAAACTTGGTCTTTTGCTGAAAAGAACCACCTTGCACATCAATTTTTCCCAACCACTCATTCCAAATACGCTCGGACGCACTCTTAACTTGATCAAAATCCCAATGTTTACATTCCCGCTCTATATTCTCACGGGCGTTTTCCTCACTCACATAAGAGATAGCGGTCTTCAACAACAGCTCATCACCAGCCTTAAAAGATCCAAAACAAGCTTCTACGCCAGAAGAAGGAGATTGTTTAAAAGAGGACTTAGGCACGGTAATTAATTCGGAAGAACCCGTAAAATGTCCAACTCCCATTTCCTTCTTATCGCCCACCCAACCATTCAATGCCTCGATTGGCTTATTGAATTGAACGACAAAATACACTTTCGCAACATCCACACCGCCCCATACACGACCGGCTGTATCAAAATATCCGGAGATCTCCATATCACTCACTTTAGTCACATGAGCATTCAACAAAGTAGAAGTAGCGATATGCCCTCCCAAGTTCACCAAGACCTTCGCCAAACCATCTTCCGCATACGTAAGACGATAAAGCCCCACTCGATCCGTAACGGTCTGTTCCACCCATATCTTGTAGGAATCCAAAAATAAACGATGATAGCCGGGTTGAACGATCTCACCCTCATGGGAGAAAGAAGAACGCCAAGCCTTATCCCCCCCACAGACATCTACCTCGTCTTTTACTGGCATCAGAGACAAGCCAGAAATCATCCAATTATGAATTTGCGGAAAACCTAATACCGTTGTAGAGTTATAATTATAACCTCCTCCTCCCTGATTGATATTACGGGTTAACGGAGCGGAACTGATCATTCCAAAAGGCAAGCTTCCTGTAACAAAGAAAAAATACCGCCCCTTAGCCGTCTCGATATACGGATTAACCCATGAGACATAATCTGTATAAGATTCCGGTGCGGGATAAACCTCTATCTCAGACAAACCTAAATCTCGTCCTTCCCCATCTGTCGCCTGAAAACGAAGCCATTCTATTTTTTTAGTCTCAAACGTCACCACTTTCGGTGCTCCATCATTAGGAATCTGGTTGACCGTGATTGAGCTTCCATCGCTAAAGAACAACGTACCGGCCGCCGTATGGCTGTCCTTATCTACCCGATCATATAACATGACTTGATTCGTATAAATGGGCTCTTCCCAATCCAATTGAATCCAAGGATAGGGATACACCCGCCCCCGGAAGTCCAACTTTGTTTTAGCGACCCACTCTCCTTTTCCTGCAATACGAATCACCTGATCCACTACATTCTCACAACCTTGTTCCTGCGTTAACGCAGAAGAGCAAGAGACTTTCGCCAAAGAAGCGATATTATGGGGAGTCGCAGATAGCTCACAGCAAGCAACCCAACTCAACAGATATAAAAGAAATCTCAATTGTTTCATCTCTATACAAAAATAATAAAAAAGGCAGCCCCAAACGGGCGCTGCCTTTTCTTTCAACCATTCATAAAACTTTAATAACCCGGATTCTGTTTCATTACCTCAGCACCACAAACATCTATAACAGATTGAGGTATAGGAAAATACTCATGCTTTCCTTTTACAAAGCGAGCATTCTGCAAGTGGGAACGGAATGTTTTTTCTTTCTCAAAATACACATTGAGAACCTCATCCGCAATACCCCAACGCACTAAATCAAAGAAGCGGATACCCTCATGAGCCATCTCTAAACGTCTTTCCATACGCAATGCTTGCACAGCCTCATTTTTCGACTTAAATGGCTCGGTATAAATCTCCACCTTATAATTAGCGGCATCTTGCGACTGATCATCCCACAGCTTGACATGCTGTGTATTCTTTGCACGCTCCCTAATTTTATTAATATACTTACGTCCAGTCTCCAAATCACCGGTCTCGATAGAGGCCTCAGCTCTCCACAACAGCAAATCCGCATAACGAATCACGTAAAAATTCAACGCATTCACATATGGCCATATCGGAGAGTAATGGGTAGAGTTCAACGATACCAAACGTTTCTTCGGACTATACGGGCCATATACGCTAGCCTCTCTTGGAGTCCAATCATACACCTGTACATCCATAAACGGAATATTTGGCCGAGCCAAGGTATGATCCAAACGAACATCCACATAGTCGCTTTCCGCCACATCCTTACCATCATTATAAGGCAAGCCGTTTTCATTCGTCTTATAAGCATTTACCAAATTCTGGGTCGGCCGCAAGAATCCATAAGTTGGATAAGGACCTCCCGGCGGTAACAAACGATCGCCATAACTTCCGTTTTGATTACTGGACGCTCCATCGTTAATAGATAACTGAACCGCAAAAATAATTTCTGAGTTGTTATCATTCTCCGGCAAGAACACTTCCCTAAAATCAGGATACAGCGTATATTTCCCGGACTGGATCACCTCATCACAAGCACTTAGGCACTCTTTCCATTTCGACTGATATAAATACACCTTAGCCATATAAGCTTTTGCCGCCATTTTGGTAGGACGTCCATAATCTGATTGGCTTTCCGGCAAGACTTGATAAGCGGCAGAGAATTCCCCCAAAATCTTTTCCCATAGCTGGTCGGACGTAAACTCCATATTCGATTTCGTATGATACTCATTCGGATCAACCACCGTCTCATCAATCCAAGGGATCAAATTATAGATGACTTTCAAGTTGAAATAATAGTGTCCTCTCAAGAAACGCATTTCCGCCAAACGTTGCTCTTTGTTCTTTACCGTACTATTGCTCAACAAACGAATCGCTTGATTACAACGCTTTACACCCTCATAAAGAGCAGCCCAACGAGCCTCAAAATCGATACCCGTCGGATTGGCATTAAAGATTTCCATCAAGTGAATCTGGTTTTGGTCACCGGTACCTCCACCCCCTTTATAGGCATCGTCAGATACGACATCCCCAAACTGCCAATTCGAACAACCGGAGTTGATCGCATCCGAAGCATAATATCCATCCAATACCGCATAAGCACCTATCACGATTCCCTCTATGTTTTCCTCACTTTCTACCTGCTCGGGCATAAATTCTCCTACAGGCTCCTCAGAAAGAAAAGAATCGGCACAAGAGCACATCACTAAAGCCGCAACAACTAAACTAACTATCTTTTTCATCGTACATCAGATTTTCAATTAAAAATTAACATTAACTCCTAAGGTGAATGTCCTTGGCAACGGGTATACGCCACGATCAACACCCATATCCAAATTTCGGTTCTCGGAAGAATAGCTCTGTAAACCCACCTCCGGATCAATACCATTATAGCCCGTTATCGTAAACAGGTTCTGTCCTTGTAAATAAATATAGGTACGTTTCAATTTCAATTTAGATGCGATCCGATCCGGCAAGGTATAACCAATCTTCAAATTCTTCAAACGAACGAAGGAAGCGTTATGAATATAATAAGTAGAAGGCCGGATATTATTATTCGGGTCATCCAATGTTACACGTGGTATATCCGTATTCGTATGATCCGGTCTCCAAGCATCCAGAATCGTAGAGTTTTTATTATACTGAGCTTGATTATAGAACTCACCCAAATAATTTGTCAAATTATAAACCTCGTTACCAAATACCCCTTGGAAGAACGCACTTATATCAAAGTTCTTATAATTGAACCCAAGCGTTAGACCCATACTGCAATCAGGCAGCGGGCTACCTACAAAATCACGATCCTCGCTATTGATTACTCCATCACCGTTCAAGTCCTTAAAGCGGATATCGCCAGGTTTAGCGTTCGGTTGCAACAGCTCGCCCTTATCATTCTTATAGTTTTGGATCTCTGCGTCGTTTTGAAACAAGCCATCTGCCTCATACACGAAGAAAGAGCCGATCGGTTGTCCTACCGCCGAACGAGAGGTCTCTTGGTCAAAGTTTCGTCCATGAAGTTCGCTGCTGGAAAGACCAATATAATCCACGCCATTCAGCTCTGTCATCTTATTCTTGATGATAGAGAAATTATATGCTACAGAGAAGCCAAAATCTTGATTGATCTGTTTCTGATAATTCACCTCCATCTCAAAACCCTTGTTATTCATCTTTCCGACGTTATCCCAAACCGTCATGTTCGTTCCTCCGATCGAAGCTGGTAAGGCTCTACGCCACAACAAATCCTTGGTGTCCTTATTAAAGAAGTCCAATGTCAAATTCAAGTCACCGCTTAAAAAACCTAAGTCCAAGCCAACATTGGTTTGAGTGGTCGTCTCCCACTTCAAATTAGCGTTACCATTACGAGTCTGCACAAATCCTAAATCCACAGAGCTTTGACTTCCATCAATCGGATAATTCGAGGTAGATGAACTACTCTTATAGGAATCGATCGTTGCGTAAGAAGGAACATCTGAGTTACCATTTTGTCCCCAACCGACACGAAGCTTCAAGTTATTGATAGCCTCCACATCAAAGAATGGCTCATTACTGATACGCCATCCCACCGAAGCGGCCGGGAAGTTACCCCACTTATTATTCCCCAAACGGGAAGATCCATCCCGACGCAAAGTGAAAGCGACCAAATAACGATCGTGATAATTGTAATCGATCTTGCCGAAATAAGAGACCATGCTATACTCCGTGGCAGACCCTGAGTTCTTTTGGGTTCCTACATCGCCCGCATCCAAGAAATGGAAGTTAGGATCATCCGAAGGGAAACCATCTCTCGAAGCCGTAAAATACTCATACCGGTTTCTCAACGACTCCATACCCAACAATGCATTGATCGTATGATCGCCAAATGTCTTGGTATAGTTCAAGGTATTCGTGAACACCCAGTTGAAGTTCCATGCATTCCGGTTAGACAAACCACTTAATTTCTCAGAAGCGTTGATCTCATCATATTTAGGGCTAAAAGAACGTCTGTATAGATTATTATAGTCTGCACCAAAAGAAGTCTTGAACATAAATCCGTCAAACAAGTGCAGCTCTGCGTACAAATTACCCACCAAGCGGCTCTTCTTATCCTTGTTATCCTTATTTCTATGCAACTTTCCCATCGGGTTAGGAATATCCGAAAAGACATTTCCCGCATATTCATCCTCCAAGTTCTTCACCGGTGTGATCGACTGGAACTTATAGGCCTCATACAAAGTTCCTCCCAACGCCGCATTATTGGAGACACTAGTACCCCAAGAATGAGAAAGAGAAATATTCTCCCCGATACGAAGATGGTCATCGAACAATTTATACTCGGAATTAAAGCGACCGCTCACACGCTTGAAATCGCTTAACTTCACCAATCCCTGCTGATCATAATACCCCAAAGAAAACAATTGATTGGATTTCTTATCGGCTTTCGTGAAGGAAAGGTTATAGGATTGAACGATAGCGGCACGCAAAATCTCATCTACCCAATCCACGTCATCAGAAGGAATCTTATGATCTTTATCCAGATATTCGGGCACAACCGCTTGATCACCGTTTCCATAAACATCGTGTGAAGGTGTCTTTCCGTCGTTTTTCATCGCTTGCCACAACATATCGCCAAATTGCTGCGCATTCAACATCTTCAATTGTTTAGCCGCTTTTTGTACACCGAAGTACGCATCTAAATTCACATTGAATTGTCCTTCTTTTCCCTTTTTCGTATTAATGATAACAACACCATTGGCGGCACGCGCTCCATAAATAGAAGCAGAGGAAGCATCTTTCAATACTTGCATGGACTCTATATCATTCGGATTCAAGAAATTGATTCCCCCATCCACGGGAATACCGTCAATGATATAAAGAGGGTCATTGTTACGAATCGTACTATAACCACGGATACGGACAGCGACACCACCACCCGGCATATTATCCGGCATCACGTTCACGCCAGATAATTTACCTTGCATCATTTGGTCTACGCTGGATACCGGTGTATCTTTCAAGTCATCGATCTTCAAGACCGAAACCGCACCCGTCAAGTCCTTTTTACGAGAAACGCCATAACCTACCACTACAACCTCGTCCAAGTTTTGCGAATCCTCTTTCAAAGATATCGTCAGATCCGTCTTCGAGCCCGGAGTCAGCTCCATAGACAAATAACCGATATAAGAAACGACCAGTACCGCATTATCAGGTACTTCCAACGTGAAACGACCATCAATATCCGTGATTGTACCAATAGAGGTTCCTTTCACCAAGACATTCGCACCAATGATCGGTTCTTGACTCGAATCCAATACGACACCCTGTACCTTACGGCCTTGTTGCTGTACGACAGGAGCGGACTCCACCTTACGCGACAAAATGATTTGCCTATCCACAATCTTGTATTCGACCCCCATATTGTCGAAAACCTGTGACAAGACCACATTTATATCCTTATTGCTAGCATTCAAACTGATAAGACGGTTCGTGTCTAGGACATGATTGGAATACAAGAAAGAATAACCAGTCTCCTGTTCGATCCGATCAATCGCTTGTTCTACCGTTGCGTTCTTCAGCGACAAGGAAAGTGTCATTCCTTGCGAAGAAGATGTTCCCGCATATAGCTGGAAAGCTGTCAAAAATGTAAATGCCGTACTAAGTTTCAGTATACGGCCCGAATTAGGTAAACACCGCGCAAGATTTCTCTTACGTAAATGAAATGTGCTCATGAGCATACAGATTTAATGATTACACAATATATTAGTATAGATTTCCTATTATCTTTGATAAACATCGATCCTCCGGCGAACAAACGAGGAATCCAGACGTTGCGAAGGCTCTCGTGATGTCCATTCGATAGGAGCAGTCTGTTTCAAATAATCCAAGATCTGTTCCAAAGTCTCCGTAGTGAAGGTCGCCCGATATTTATACTCCGCATTCCCGCTCTTATGCAATACGATCTCCACGTTATATCGTTTCTCCAATCGTTTCAACACCTTATCCAAAGAAGTATTCCGGAAAACTATCCGTCCTCCTTTCCAATCCATTTTCTCCTCCAGGTTGGCCGCAGAAACACTGAAAGTACCGCTCTCCTTATCCAATACCGCCTGTTTGTTCGGCTCCAATCGGATACGTTCATCATTCCGGATCACGTCAATCTTTCCTTTTTCCAACACGGCCTCTATAAAAGGTTCGTCAGCATAGGCATTGACATTAAATTTTGTTCCATAGGCCACCACCCGTAAACCTTCGGAAGTTGATACACAAAAGGGATGTTCCGGATCGGCCTCCACCTCGAAATATCCTTCGCCGGAAAGTAACACCTTGCGCTCTTTCTCCTCGAACACCGACGGATAGGTCAATTTACTACCCGAGTTCAACCATACGACAGACTGGTCTGGCAACACAAACCGAGTAATCGTTCCGGGCAGGGAGTTAACCTCAGCATAAACGACAGGCTGGGACTTCTCGTCATATCTTGTGGCATAATACAAATAGGAGAAAAGTAACGAAGAAAATAACAGCGGAAGCACCAATATAACTGCCGCACGAGTAAAAAGCAGCGACAAAGTTCGTCTGACAGCTTGCCGCCCTACCCGACGTTCCATTCGTAGCCATGCCTTTTGCACGTCAATCGATCGATACTCTAATATGTCCTCAGACAAGGCTTTAATTTCCTCTACCTGACGTGACACACTTTTATGTTCTACCTTTCTTTCCATATATTTTCTTCCTTTACTTATAGAGACACACTCTAAAGAAAAACACGACAGCGAAAATGAGTTTTTTTAATTTTGTTCTCTTCAAAAATATATACCTTTGCCCCATCATGGAAAGAAATCATACCAAGGCTATTAATGTCGATTTACTTTTAGAACAAATTACGACTGAAGATAATAGGCTCGCCTTCCACCGCTTATTCGAGTTATATTATCCGGCACTTTGTATGTACGCCAAACGCTTTATCACAGATAAGGAAACAAGAGAAGATATCGTGCAGGACGTGTTTTTCGCTATTTGGGAAAATCGCAGCCGTATCTCAGTAAAGACCTCCGCACGTAGCTATCTCGTCACTTGCGCCAGAAATCACTGCTTAAATTATCTGCAACGCAACCATGAAAGATATTACGAATCGCTCATCCAAGAACAAATCCCGATCTATGCGGAAAGTAGTGAGGAACTCTACACATGGGAAGAACTGCAAACGTTATTAAGACAAGCCCTTGACAAGCTACCGGAGAACTATCGGCTCGCATTCGAGAAGAATCGTTTCGAGAATAAGAGCTATGGAGAAATCGCAGAGGAAATGCAAATATCCATACGAACCGTGGAAAGATACAAGAACAAGGCAACAGAACTTCTAAAGACAGAGCTAAAAGATTACCTACCTCTATTTATCGGCTGGCTTTTTTAACAGGAAGGGGTTCCCCCCTCCCCTTCATAGTCGTTTATCGTTGGTCCAACCAAACCTTCACCCCTTCAAGTAAGATCTGGTTCTCATCAGACTTCTGGGTAGAGAGCCGTAGATAAGTCTCATCCAAGCCCCGGAAATTCGAAGCGTCACGGATCAAGATTCCGTAATTATCTAAAAGGAATTGCTTTAAATCAGCGGCTGTACCCTTCTTCAAACGGACAAGGAAGAAAGTCGTAGAGGTCGGGATTACCTCCAAGCCATCCAATTTACTTAATTGGTAAATAAAATCCGCGGTCTCACGCTGCCATTTACGGATCGGCAACGTAAATTGCGCCGGATGAATCAAGATATATTTACTTGCCTCGATAGCGATAGCATTTACCGACCAAGGTATGATATACTTGTTCACTTTCTCCGCGATCTCCGGAGAAGCGACCAGATAACCGATACGCAAGCCGGGGATATTATAAGCCTTCGAGATAGACTGGACAAGGATTAAGTTCTTATGCGTTTTCACGTCACTCGGCTTTAGCATGTCTTCCGTCGTAAAAGCCACGTATGCCTGATCTATAATGAAGGTAGTCTGCGGATTCGCTGAGATCAAACGGAGAAGCTCCGTACGATGGATCAGCTTTCCATCCGGATTATTCGGATTACAAATCCAACAGAAATCCTGTCCCTCCAAGGATAACTCTGATAAATCGTCCGATGTCGGGAAGAAAGAGATCTCATGCTCATGCAAACGGCAAGCGTCCTCATATTCAGAGAAAGAAGGAATAGCGATCATGGATTTCGCGCCTCGCCAAGCTTGCGCTAACAAATAAAAAGCGGTGATCGAACCATTCGTCACTACGATATTCTCCTCCTTGATCTCATACCGGCGGGCCAACAATCTTTTCAAGGTAGCGGCATCCGGCTCCGGATAACGAGTCAGCTTATCAAAATGCTCGATCAAATGTTCCTTCAGTTTATCTAAATTAGCTCCGTGCCACACATTCGAGCTAAAGTTTATCTTTACCTCGTTCTTTGCGTTATAAAAATCATCACCGTGTCCGTATAACATATACCTGCTTTTTAATTAATACCTTATCTGTTAAAACTGTCACAAAATTACGAATCTTTTTGGCTTTTCCTATCAATCGCCTTATAGATCGTATCCTGTATGCGAGTACGTATATCAAGCGATCCCAGTTTATTATTTGCCCGGCTAGGATTCACCCGGTTACTCAAAAATATATAAATAAGCTGGTTATCCGGATCTATCCAAAAACAAGTACCCGTAAATCCTGTATGTCCATAGACCGAGGCGGGAGCCAAAGCCCCACAAGGCGAGGCTTTCGGATTACCAATCACCGGCTTATCAAATCCTAGCCCTCTACGGCAAGTCGGGCTCTTGCTTTGTGTAAACAAACGGCTGGTTTCCAAAGAAAGATAGCGCTCGCCGCCATAAGTCCCTTGGTTTAGCATCAATTGGAGCACCTTCGCCAGATCATTCGCGTTCGAAAATAATCCGGCGTTTCCAGAAACACCCCCTTGAAAAGCGGCCGCCTCATCATGCACATATCCGCGAAGCAATTGACGGCGGACAAATCCATCTTGCTCCGTAGGTACAATTTGCAAGGTATCCATTCGCTTCAACGGATTATAAGTGGTATGCCAAGCCCCTAACCCGCTGTAGAAATCATCCCGAAGAAGCTGGTCCATCGGAGATTTCATCAGATTTTCCACCATCATTTTCAGCATAATGAAATTCACGCAACTATATACGTACCTACCTCTCGTACCCAAACGGGATTTCTTGATATCTTGAAGGATCGTATCTTTAAAGGAATCACTCACATAGAAATTACGGGCTACCTCAGTCGTAAATCCGGGTTTCCGTGTATCTGATACTATATCCGGAAGATATTTAAAATCATTCCGGACATACGTTTTAGCGTCAAAACGAACCGGATGCGTAGCGTTCTTCGCCGAACTATATAAACTGCCTTTATAACTATCCTTATCAATGGCATCCAGATAGAAATTAATAGTTGGAGTCACTCCCGATTGATGGTATAGTAACTCTTTTATCGATAAATCCTTTTTATTAGACTCCTTCAACTCCGGTATAAAATCGGAGATCTTATTGTTCAAGGTGAATTTCTTCTCATCATACGCTTTCATGACCGCCAATAAAGTTCCCGCCGCCTTCGACGCCGAGGCCAAGTCATAGACCGATGACTCCGTGACCGGCTGCCTACTTTCGTAATCAAAATAACCGAACGATTTATTATAGATAATCACGCCGTCCTTCGCCACCAGCACTTGGCATCCAGGATAAGCCTTCTCATCCAATCCCTCTTTAACGATCGACTCAATTACATCCAGACGGTCCGGATTCGCTCCCACCTCTTCCGGCTGGTGATACCCCAAACGAGTCTTCTCCGTAAAAACACCGGTACCCGCATAATACAATCCCGGAATCGAAACCGGAAGTTTCCCTTTCGCCGCAATACCACCGAATATCACTTGGGCCGCATATTCCTGCGCTAAGGGAGTGCCCTCGTAAGCCAACACGACCGCCTTCGCCTTCTCGATCGACTTCTTATATTCCTTACAAGCATATGGCAAGGTAAAGAAAGCATAGACCAACTCTTTCTTCGCAGCCAACTGCCTCAACGCTAAACTCTCGGGAATGCGAATCGTATGTACGCCACAAATGATCACGTCGTATTTTTGCAATTTATTATAAACCTGCTGGACTTGGGCAGCCGTAGAACGCCGTCCGATGCTAAAGCAAGCGATCGAATCATATTCGCCCAGCATTTTCTGGAATTCATTACCAACCCCGTCTCCAATCGAGAGCGCCGCGATCTTTTTCTTATTCAACTGTTTAAGAGGTAAGATCGTATCCTCATTCTTCAAAACGGTAATAGCCTCCGAATTCAACTTCGCCGCCATCCATGCCGCATGCGGAGAGTTCAAACGTTTCGATAAGCCTTTTGTTTCGACCGGCTTATAGGCATTCAATCCAGCGATATATTTGTACCTTAATATTTTCAAGCACTTGGCCTCGATCGCTTCCAGATCCAATACCCCTTCCTCGATAGCCTCTTTCACGGCCGTAAAATCATTGATTGGAGCGGCCGGAGCGAGCAAGATATCATTCCCCGCAAGCAAAGCCTTCACCGAAGGATTATCCGTTTTCTTTGTGGAAGCCCCTTTCATCGCTAAAGCATCCGTAAAGCACAGACCTTGAAAACCGAGTTCTTTCTGTAATAGATCCGTCACTACCGCCTTAGAGAAAGAAGCCGGCTCATGACTTTTGTCCAATGCCGGAACATAAAGATGTCCCGTCATTATCCCAGCGAACCCATCATATATATAACGTTTAAAAGGAAGAAGTTCCACGCTATCCAAGCGGGCCCGGTTATGGCGCACGACGGGTAATGTCTCGTGCGAGTCCTCGGAAGTATCTCCATGTCCGGGGAAATGTTTGGAGACAGACAAGATGCCCGTACTTTCCAATCCTCTTGCGTAAGCAATACCTTTCTCCGCCACAGCCTCCGGATTCTCGCCAAACGAACGCAGGCCGATCACGGGATTATCCACATTGCTATTCACGTCCATATCCGGAGCGAAATTTATATGAATTCCCATTTCCCGGCACTGCCGTCCCACCTCTTTTCCATATTCCTCGATCAAGGCATTGTCCTCGATAGCGCCTAGCATCATGTTTTTCGGGAAACGGGTGGTTCCGCTTAATCGCATGGAAAGTCCCCACTCCCCATCCAAAGAGACCAACATCGGAATCCGGGAAGCCTTTTGCAAACGATTGGTCACCTCTGCCTGCGTCACCGGATCCCCTTTATGGAACAAGATACCCCCGATCTTGATCTCGTTCACGTAACGCATGAGCCGTTGCATATTCCGGTTATCGGATTTAGGATTCGCTATAACCATAAATAACTGCCCGATCCGTTCATCATAACTCATAGCGTCAAACACGGAATCAACCCAATGATTCATCTTTTCCTGATCCACCTCACGATAAAGGTTCGGGACTGTTTGCGCCCCACTCGATAAAAGGGAAATACAACACAAAAGCAAGATACCAATCTGTCTCATCACAACATTATCATTATTACTCTCCAAAAATAAGAAAATATCGCAATAGTAACGTGAATTGTGATAGGGGTTTTTACTATCTTTCCTGTCTCGTAATAAAAAATGAAGTACTTCATGAAGCTAATACTACTCATAATCTTGATTATCTTCGGCTTTCAATCAAGCGCTTGGGGACAAGCGCCGACTCTCAGTATCGAGGCTAAACAAGAGCCGATCCAAGAAATCATGAAAAAAATAGAGCATCAAACAGGCATGACATTCTCCTACGATCCTTCTATTCTCAAAGGCATTTCCCGGATTACATTCAAATCTAATAACCAATCCATATCGGAATGCCTTACCCGGCTATTCCTAAAGCTCCCTCTGTCTTATCAGATAAACGGTACCCACATCATCTTGAAGAAACGCCCCCGCTCAGTAACCATCAGCGGATTCGTACGGGATAAAGCGACTACGGAGTATCTAATCGGGGCCTCCGTTTATGACTCTCGCACACAAAGGGGTACGGCTACCAATAACCACGGTTTCTTCAGTCTAACCTTACCGGTCGGGGTAGTCCGTCTGGAGACTTCCTACATCGGATACGGACGTTTCTCACATACATTCCAACCGCTCGAACGGGATACCGTGATGGAAATTCTGCTGGAAAGCGGTGAGGCATTGGCCGAAGTTGTCGTTACCGGTAGTAATGACACACAAAACCCGATACAAGCCCCTCAGATGGGAACGATTAAAATAACCCGGAAGATGATCAAGACCATCCCGACCTTATTCGGTGAGGCTGATGTGATCAAAGCCCTGCAAACCCAACCCGGCGTATCAGCCGGAACGGAAGGATTAGCCGGGATGTATGTCCGTGGGGGGAATGGAGACGAGAACCTGTATATGATAGACGGAATCCAACTGTATCTGGTCAATCATCTCGGAGGACTTTTCTCCGCTTTCAATGCCGAGGCTTTGAAAGATGTGGATTTTTATAAATCCGCTTTCCCCGCCCGCTATGGGGGAAGGCTTTCCAGCGTAGTGGATGTGCATACTAAAGATGGCAATATGAAAGAGTACCATGGTAGCGCCATGCTGGGATTGACCTCCTGTAACTTAAATTTCGAAGGGCCGATCATTAAAGACCGGACTTCGTTCAACGCCTCCTTCCGTCGCTCTTGGCTGGATGCCTTGTCCGCACCGGGTTTGGCGATCTACAATAAAATTCAGAAAAAGAAGGGGGAGAAATTCAGCGCACGCTATGCTTTTACGGATCTGAACCTAAAAGTGAACCACCATATCAATGACCGGAGCCAAGCTTACGTTAATTTCTATTTCGGACAGGATTTCCTAAAAGGAGGAAGTTCTGAGTTCTCCGTAGGTGATGATATAACTCCTTTCGAGAACAAGGACTTTGGAAAGATGCGCTGGGGTAACATCGCATTGTCTTCCGGCTGGTCGTATGTGTTTAACAACAAGATGTTCGGTACCGTCACCTTGGCTTATTCCCATTATCAATCCAAACTAAAACAAGAGACTTCACAATACTACGGAACCGAGGGTGACAAAGATTATTCTTCACGGTTTATCGAGACCTCAACCCGAAACGGTATCAATGATTTCGGAGTCCATGCGAACTTCGACTATATTCCTACCCCGGCACATCATATCCGTTATGGCACCGACTATCTTTACCATCGTTTCAGCCCGGAATATATCGAGGAAAAGACCTCCGAGAATTTGTCTCCGACCAAACGAACTACCGGAGACGAGCGCCTTTCAGCGAATGAGTTGGCTGTTTTCGCCGAAGATGACTGGGCGATATCTCCCATTGTCCGGGCTAACGCCGGATTACGCCTGAACATGTATAATATACAAAAGAAGACATATGTCTCCTTAGACCCTCGTTTATCCGTACGCTTCCTGCTCACGAGGAATCTAAGCCTTAAGGCCTCATACGCCCGGATGAATCAATACGTACATCAGATCAGCGAAAGTTATATGAGTCTCCCTACCGATATGTGGATGCCGGTCAGCAAGAAGCTGAAGCCATTGGAGAGTGATCAAGTATCCGTCGGCGCTTATTACAATTTACACAAAGACTATTCCTTCTCGGTGGAAGGTTATCATAAATGGATGAATCACCTACTGGATTATAAAGATGGTTACAACTTCTTACCCTCGTTCGTCGGTTGGGAGGAGAAACTGGCCGCCGGTAAGGGGTGGGCCTATGGAGCGGAGTTTATCGCCCGGAAAGAGACGGGGCGTATAACAGGATGGATCGGATACGGACTAATGTGGAGCGACCGGCAGTTCGACGAGATTAATAATGGCAAACGTTTCCCCGCGAAATACGATAACCGCCATAAGCTGAATATCGTCGCAAACTGGAAGATCAACGAGAAATTGGAACTAACAGGAAGCTGGACTTTCATGACCGGAAACCGGGTTACGGTGGCATTCGAGAATTACGAGGATTTGGGCCTCACTCCTGTCCCTCCGCTCTTACCGGAAGGAGGCTTGGACTATTTCACGGAGCGTAATAACGTACGTCTCCCCGCTTACCACCGCTTAGATCTGGGGATTAATATTTATCGACCTAAAAAGAACGGCCATCTCGGTATCTGGAATATCAGCGTATATAACGCTTATTGCCAGATGAACCCGATAACTATCCATAAGCGGTCTTGGATAAACTATAGCCATTATTTCGAGACGTTATCGCTCTTACCGATCATTCCGTCTATATCATATACTTATAAATTCTAAAGAACATGAAACCTATATTCTATTTATCAATCTTATTATCCAGCCTGCTCCTAACCTCCTGCTACAGGAAGTTTGACCTAGAGGAATATCGTACTACACCAAAAATGGTGATCAACTCGGCCTTCTCGCCGGATACAGTCGTAATGGCCAGCATATCCCGCACATGGTTTCACTCAGAGAGCAAGCCGGACGTGACGATTCGAAACGCCAAGGTGGAATTATACATAGACGGGATCTTCAAGGAGGAGATGCCTTGGAAAGAATATTCCTATTGGAAATCTTCTCGTTGGCTCGGAGAGGATCGAGGTGGATGGGTAACAGATACGCTTTATATATCGAATACGGTTCCACAGCCCGGACAAACCGTAAAGATTGTAGCTTCCACCCCGGAATATGGAACAGCCTCGGCGGAAGATAAGATTCCTTCCAAGACAGAAATCAAAGGCCTGCGCATAATTCCCCGTAAAGAAGCTACCGGCAACGGCGGTACCCTTGTCGATGGAGATGGGAATATCTCCTACATAGAAGAAAACGATGTGCTTATCTATCAAATCACTTTCCAAGATACCCCGGGTAAATCAAATTACTATTCTCTACAGATATGGGGAGATGACGACCATCTTGGTGTCCTGTTGGACTTCTCCGTAGATCCCGTATTCACACAACAACAAGGTATCTTGGATGAGGTTTTCGGCTCTTCGATGGTAAATTGGCGGGGACGGGTATTTTCCGACGAGCTGTTCGACGGGAAGGAATACACGTTGCAAGTAAAAGAACAACTTAGGTCCGATACTAAATATTATACCAAACGCCATATTCGTTTATATTCCCTGTCCGAACCCTATTACCAATATCTGCTATCTTTACAAAACATCAAGAATGAAGGTATCATGGGCGGACTTACGAATGTAGGTCTGGCCGAGCCTGTCCGAATCTACAGCAATGTGGAAGGAGGAACGGGAATCGCTGGTGGATGTCAATGGTTTGAATCCTTGGTAGACATAAAAGATTTAATCAAATAGCGAGCAAAAAAGCATCTATCTATTGCGAATCAAATATTTATTTCGTTACTTTGCACCCGCTTTACGTAATCTCTGTCGGGAAATGTAGCCCGTTAAATTGCGTTTCATTATAAATTACAATTAAAAAGCTATAAACAATGGATTTAATTAAGATTGCAGAAGAAGCGTTCGCTACGAAGAAGGAACTTCCTTCATTCAAGAGTGGTGATACGATCACGGTAGCTTACCGTATCAAAGAGGGTAACAAAGAGCGTATCCAGCAGTATCGCGGTGTTGTTATCCGTATCTCCGGTCACGGCGACAAAAAACGTTTCACAGTTCGTAAGATGTCTGAGAACGTAGGTGTAGAGAGAATTTTCCCGATCGAATCTCCGTTTATCGAAAGCATCACGGTTAACAAAGTCGGTAAAGTACGTCGTGCTAAATTGTACTACTTGCGTGCCCTTACCGGTAAGAAAGCAAGAATCAAAGAAAAGAGAGTCTAATCTCTCCGATTCTATTGCCATACGAAAAGCCATCCAGCGGAATGCCGGATGGCTTTTTGTTTATCGTTTCTTACAATGCCTATCGTAAGCATCTAACAATGCCCATTCAAAGGAGCTTACGATGGGCATTATAAGAACCTTAGAATGGGCATTGAAAGAAATCATATATCCAAGTCGCCCACGATTCATGAATGAATATCGCTGACAGATAATTTGGATATGCTCTAAAACAAGGGTTCATCAAAAGTCATTTTCACGAGATACCACTCCCTTCCCTATAAGAGATATACTTCAAGTTCCACAGGAGATATACTTCATCGGTAAAGTAAGTACTACCTCTACGGAATTCCCATTTATAGATAATTTCATCCACGGATTTTATCGCATGAGCCGCTTTTTACGTACATTTGAAGCAAATCCACCTAAGCGACATGGAAAAATGGATAAACAAATCGAACTATCGCAAACAGAAATAGAGCTAGCGTTCGCTTCCTTTTGTATAGAAGGAACCGCACGCAAATTGGGGCAGCCTTACCAAGAGGTGTTCGCACGCATGAAACGGGTAGGAATGATAGAGAACTATATCCTACCCAATTATAATATATTGCATACTGAAAGCCGCGAACACGTAATCGACAATATAGATGTAACTTACTTCCGACTATTCAATATACCCGATTCATTATCTGAATTATACAACTTACGATCCACGGATTTGTATTTGCGACCGAAATCTAAGTGGTAAGAGAATCCGATCTCGAAGCCCGGATAAATATCACCAAAACGCTGATCGGTCACATAGGGAGCGATCGCTGAAAGGTTCTTACTCCGGTAACGGGCGGATGAGGTAAATTGGGTAGAGAAAGAAGCGCTTAACTGAACCTTCCCGATCCTATAACCGATACCCAACCTATTAAAACGATCGGCCTCACGACTGGTCTCACCCGAAAAGCTATAGCTTCTCTTATAAATCAACAGATTAAAATTAAAGTTCTTCACATCGCTATTCAAAGAGATCACATAGAAGGGATCCGTATATGTATGCGAATAGCTATTTCCATTCGATTGGAAATGGTTCAAGCCTCCGGAGATATTCATGCGCAGATAATCGCCGAAGGGTGAATAATTCAAATAGAGTTCCGGCGTAAAGCGATGGAAACTCCGTTGGTTATCGTAGGTGCGGATAAAAAGTCCCCGGCTAGCGTCATACAGGGTCTCTTCCATGACCATGCGGGGCTGGTATTGGTAAGAGAAAGTAAAGCCGGCCTTGACCTTTGCCGTATTCACATGAAATTCCACGGCGTTGTTATGATATAAGAAAGGGGATAGACCCGGATTACCTCTACGAACCTGTAAGGAATCAATCCATTGCTCCACGTTACTAAACTCAGACAAGGATGGGTTTACATTGCGCAGGTTATACCGGTAACGGGCGGATAATACCTCATTGATAGTATAAGTAAGCGTCACCTGCGGGCGGAAGTACCACCGATTGTAGGAGTCCACATTTTCTTGCGATAGATAATTACGGGAGGCACCCAAACCCACATTATAAACCAACTTCTTCCAAGTTCCTACGTATTGCGCATACATATACGACTCGGACTCTGTCATATGGGTCGTATAATCACCGGAGCCGGAATACACGTTATCCGTATAGGCTTGCGTATGTTTCAAACCAGCGGAAATTCGGCCGGTCTCCAGCTCTTTCTCGTAGATACCCTCTCCGATTACCGAATAGCGCTTTCCATCTACTTTCGTATAAATATCTGTCAAAGGAATACTTTCCAGTTCTTCCCGGTAGGTATGACGGCTATCGGTATTCGAATAAGTTCCCACGACATTGACGGCCAATGATTGTTTACGGGGTAATTTCCGGAAATAATACAAGTCGAGCGAGGGACGGGTATTCAAGGATTTATTATTATCGATAAGATGGGTCGTAGCCATACTCTCGCTATTTCTTAAAAGGGCGTCGCTATAGTTATGCGGATAGTCGTAATAATAAAAGTTCAACTTAGCGTTCAAGAAATAATCATCATCCTTCGTGTAGTTATAATTCGCCGTCGTAGTCCAATACATCTCATAATCCCTCCCGGGGATTCCTTCCTGTGTTCGCTGGAAGGTACCGTCTGGGGTATGAAAGATTTCCGTCCGGTCTTGCCATGCCTCTTTATACCGGTGTCCGTTCGCAAAGCTGGATAAAGAGAATTCCGAACGTCCCCGGTTATACTTACCATATATATAATCTGCCATCCAAAACGTGTTTAATTGATGGCTTAAATCCACGCCGAGATTTCCTCCGGAAGTCCGCTTGATCGTTATATAATCCAAGACGATATCGATTCCTTCCCCATATCGCAAGCCGGGGTTATCGTGATATTCCACCCGTTTGATATCCTCCGGCGAGAGGGCGGCGACTTCTAAGGAAGAAGCCAACACGCCATTTATACGCAACTGAACGTTTCCATTCGCCATAGAGATACTTTTCGTATTCGGATCTACCCATAGGCGAGGTAAAGACATCCGCCTTGTCAAATCCAAGCCATCCATCGAGCGCCGCACTTGGTCTTTGGAGGGGAATATAAGTTGACGGTCTTTCTTCCTTATAATCGAAGAGGCTTGAATGGTAACCTCATCCAAATCGATCGTTTTCTCCTCTTGCGCATTTACCAAAAAGGCAACGCAAATCAATCCCACAAATAATACTTGTCTTCTCATAAAATTCAAATTTGATTCGAGACAAATGTAAGGAGGGAAACAGCTAAAATCGATTTATACAGGCAAGAAACTAAAGTGCAAGGCATTACGCTCATATACTGATTTACAAAGCATTAGCGAACGACTTAGAGAGAAAAGTTTATATTTGCCGTTTGAGCACTTATATTGCCGATGATATCCTCTTTCTCATCCATATCCAGCTTATGGCGGATGTCCGTCTTGCGCTGATAGATCGTACGGACGCTTTGCTGGGTAACCACACTGATTTCCTTGGTAGAGAAGCCGGCGCATAGCAAGCAACAAAGCTGGATCTCTTTTTCCAGCAAACGCCCATCAGACAATCGGACCAGATGCGTATGGAAATTATCATAGACCGCATCGATAATCGGATACAGGTCATCCCATACCAAAAGCGTATCTACCGGGACATCCTCATTCGTGATACGAGTCATTTGCTGGAGCAATTCCTTATTTTGTTGCGTGGGAGTAGTCGCCATCAAGCGGATAACACCCAATTGCTGCAACAAGACCTTACGGAAAAAGGCACTATCGGGTTTCTCCTCCTCCGCTACGGATTGCTTGGACTCGTTCAAGAGCTGACGCAAGGCTTCCAAACGCTCCTCCATATCAATCAAACGGTTCCTTCGGTTACGGATATATAAGGAAACTCCACCAGCTACCAATATGGAAAGCAAGGAAACGATCACTAAGATAGAGAACGTACGCTGCCGGCTCATCTCCAAGCGAAGATTTTCTCGGCGTAAACGATTTTGATCGACCAATCGTTCCCGCTCAGCCTTCTCCGTTTGGGATTTCACGGTATACAAAGAATCGCAATATTGCCCTAACCGGGAAATATCCACCGGTTTATTTTCCTTTACGCCCAATATAAATTGATAGGCATAATTCAGCGCATGCGAGGCTATATCATCACTGTGACTAAGTTCCAAGCCTAACGTATTCTTCTCGATATACTTCCGGGCAGAATCCAATTCCCCTAGATTGATCCAAGGCATAACATAGGATCCCGGGGTCTCTCGCTCCGGATATCGTTCTTCCAACAAACGTAAATAGCTGATAGAAGCCTTGGGATTAAAGTCATACAAGAAATCCGCATAATTACGGGCAAAATGATGGGCATACCATTCGATATTCTTAGCCAAGGCCGAGTCCGCAGCCAAACGAAGATAATAATCCGCCGAGTCCCTCATTCGCAAGCGGCTATAACTCAACCCGGCCATATAATAGGCCATCTCCTTAAATCCAGCTTTTGGCGAGGCTTCCCATTCCTTCGACTCTGCGATCGTTTCCCGATACAACCCCTCACCAAAACTCAAGGAAGTCAATCGGTCATAAAAACGTACAAGGTAGGTCGAATCCGAACGGGAATAAGCGGAATCTATCGCCTCTCGGTACAAGGCACGTCTTTGTTCCAACCCCTTCCGGGAATCACCCATGTAAATAGCCTTTACGAAATAAGCGGAAAGTAAAGGCTCCGAGGCATGCTCCTTATAATAATCCACGGAGTAGTCGATGAGCGAGTCGTTCACCAAGCTGCGCCCCTGCAAGAGATGAAGCCAAGCGAGCCTCCGTCCATACTCTGCCTTATCGCTATCCGAAAGAGCGGAAAGCGTTATTTGCTCCTCCAGCAGCCAAGCGGCGCTATCTAAGTTATTCTCGTTTACCAACCGGTCCGCTTCCGCAAATTTCTCCCGTACGGATTTACCTCCACAGGAAAGCAACAGGCAGACACTGGCCAGCAATATGTAGGCAAACCATTTCGTCATAGCGACAGAGATCCTAATTTCCGGCAAAGGTACATTATTTTCGGAAGCCCGGGCGATTCACCGATATTTTTATCCGTTTCGTCGATTCCTTTTCCCGCTCGGATAAGGAAGCCCTATCTTTGTAAGCAGACAAAGGGTTTATCTATGTTACAATTAAAAAGAAATGACTTATTGATCGGCTTCACGATATCCGTCTTGCTTAGTATTTTCGTGAACTTCGCCCTTCTGATGCGTAAATATGAGTTCGAGACCGGAAACCCGAGCATGGGTATCCAGCCTCCGGATCGCACCATGTATTATTTGCTAATCTGGTTCTTCGTGTTCTCCTTCATCTTATTTATTGTCAACAGCTTGATGTATAAGTTCGGGGACAAGCTTTTCCGCAGGAAAGAGTATAAAAGGGTATTGGTGGTTTGCGTAACTTGTATCAGCATCGCCTACGGCATGTTTCATCTGTCGCCGGTTTTGTACACGGCCATTGTTGTAGAATGGCTGGGAGAAGACGGACCTCAGCCAGCTACCCGGGATATCATGATCCGCATCAACCGGGACAGGATGGCTACGCAAACCATCAGGCCTGCCGAGCATCGGGACATACCGGTACCGCCCAATCCTTTCACGGTCCCTAACTCTTTCATGACGGAGCATCTTTTCGTCTTCCTCACGGTCATGCTAAGCTCCATACTGATCCGGCTGCTGGGCAGCAAGCAGCAAATGAAACTGGAATATGAGCAATTGAAGACCGAGAAGTTACAGAATTCCTATAACGCCTTGATGGGACAAATCAACCCGCATTTCTTCTTCAACTCCTTAAATGGATTGAACGCCTTGATACAGAGCGGAGAGAAACAACAGACGCTGGCTTATCTGGATGAGCTATCCAACGTCTTCCGGTATATCTTGCAAAGCAACAAGAAAGAGCTGGTTACGCTAGCGGAAGAACTTCAATTCGTAAAGGCGTACACCTATCTGCTAAGCGTGCGCTACGAGGGAAAGCTATTCTTCTCCATCCAAGCGGATACCCCTTACTTGCTTTGGTATCTGCCGATATTGAGCGTACTCCCCCTGATCGAGAACGCCGTAAAGCACAACGTTATCAGCAAGCAATACCCACTACAGATCGATATCTATACCACCCATGAGGACAAACTAATCATATCCAATAAAATACATCCTAAGTCGGAAGATAGCAAAGGTAGCGGTATCGGATTGAAGAACCTATGGGGGCGCTACCGGATGCTTACCGGAAAGGACATCCAGATCTCCAACCGCAAGGAATATTTCAAGGTCACGCTTCCTTTACTTAATAAACCCATTCACTCATGAAAGCAGTTATTATAGAAGATGAGACTACCGCCGTTAATAGCCTAAAGGCGATCTTGGCGCAAAATACGGTTACTCAGATCGAAGTGATCGCCGAGTTGGAGAGTATCGAGGAGAGCGTGGATTTCTTCCGGACATCGCCTCATCCGGATATCATCTTCATGGATATCCATTTAGCGGACGGATCGGCGTTCAAGATATTCGAGCAGGTGGAGATAGATGCCCCAGTAGTCTTCACGACCGCCTACGATGAGTATGCGTTACAGGCTTTTCAAGTAAGCAGTATCGATTATCTACTGAAGCCTGTCACGCTGGCCTCGCTGGAAAGGGCCTTGAATAAATTACGGCTGTTCGATACCGAGGAAAGGCTGGCGCATATCCGGCAAACGAACCGTACGATCCAGAGTCGCCACACGATCAAGAGCCTGTTGATCATGCTGGCCGATAAATTCTATCCGTTGGCGGTTGAGGAGATCCTTTATTTCTATACGGCCAACGAGAAGGTTACCGCCTATACCTCCGACGGGAAGCAACATCCCGTAGACCGTACCCTCGACGCGTTGGGAGAGCAACTGGACGAGAGGCTTTTCTTCCGGGCCAACCGTCAATTCATCATTTCACGCAACGCCATCAAGGATATAGATCTTTGGTTCGGGAGCCGCCTGTCCGTCAACCTCACCTTGCCGGTTCCCGAACGTATCATCATCAGCAAGACCAAGACCCCGATCTTCAAGAAATGGATTCTGAGGGAAGAGGAATAATGTCTTTTCACCCCCTCCCGTAAGGCGATTCACCGACCCGATTATACCACTAATCGGCGCTTAACCTTTCTTTACCGAACTTTCCTGTTATTTCGCGGTACAACAAATAAAGGTAAAAACACTATGCTGAAATGTATCACTTTCGACGGAGACGCCTCGACCCTGAACACGCTCATGGGATATCTCGAGAAACTGGACAAGGCTTTGGCCGATGTCCACCAAGTGCTGAGCAAGGAGCAAACAGAACGCCCCATCTTCGTCCGGGAGGGCAGCAAGATCATTCGCCTTCGCCGGGAAGAGATCCTTTTCCTCGAGGGATACGGCGATTATGTAAAGGTACACCGTATCAATGGCAAGCCCCTGCTCACGCAAGTCAGCTTGAAGCGGTTCGAGGAGTTTCTGGACAGGAATCGTTTTTGCCGGGTACATCGTTCTTACATCGTATCCCTCTCCCACATTAATTATATCGAGCGCAAGCGGATACGTATCGGGGAGGAACTGATCCCTATCAGCGATTCGTACCTGCCCGCCTTGATGAATAATCTGGCTCTCCAAGAGTAACCAAGAGTTTCATGCGGAAGAAACTTTTGTTTCTCCGTGACAAAACTTTTGTTTCCTAGTGAAGAAACTTTAGTTTCATAGGCAGAAAACTAAAGCTTCACTTGGTAGAACTTCTCGCTTAATGTATAGGTCACCGTAAAGCCCATGATATCTCTTCGCAACGCATTCCCTTGCAATTGGAGACGATCGTAATAAAACGCCGTATTGATACGGCCATTCAGGACGGGTAATCCCAAGCCAACGCTTACCCGATACGCCCCGCCGGATTGTCCTTTCAACCGCAGGTAAGGCGTGGAAACAGAAACACCCGCTTTATAAGACATCCGTTTCCAATAACTGCTGGAGCTAAATCCATTCGGGATATAGCATACGCCCAAGCGTAGCTCATGCGAATCCCGGAACTTTACCCGGCTATCGCTCGAGTTCAATACCCCGTATTGCCGGAATAGATAGTCCAACGCATACGTCCATTTTTTATGCGCCAATGAGCTACCGATGCCTATATATTGAGGTAGATATTGTGTCACCCTTTTCTGGTTATAGGGGGTTTCCGTGCTGCTTCCCGTCACCGTCACCGTATTTTTCAATGAGATCCGTTGCTTATAACCGTAAATGGCGCCGACCGTTAGAAAGGTTTCCCGGGCGATCGGACGATGATATTGTAAACCGAAATCGGCGTAAAAAGAGCGGCCGGACATCTCCCTTGACACTGTCATCGCACTTTGTATCTCATTCAGTGTCATATTTCCGAAGATAAAATTAAGATTCATACCGACTGATAGATGCTTGGTCAATAAAAATCCCTGGGAAAGGAAAGCCTTGGAAAGCCCGCCTGTCCCCGAAAACGTACTGGTTACAAAGGTTCCGGGAGATCCTTCCAACTCTTGCGAGGACTTAAAATAATACCCAACGAAACTATAAGGAGTTACCCCGACGGACATATACCACCGTCGCATGATACGCCCTCCCAATGAGAAAGCGGAGAAATTCCCGGTGAATGCGCTGCTAGAGCTCCCGTCTGAGCGGTATCGTTCATTCTTCACGAAGGCAGATGCCTCAGCGAACAACTTACAACTATCCAACGCTGTCAATCCGGCAGGATTCTCTATATTCATCAGCATCCCTTCCCGCATGCCGACAGTGACACCCGCCATCGAGGTATTTTGACCATATAAACCGGAAGCCATCTCACCCAGTCCAAACATCGAGTAAGGCGAGGAAGTCATCGTATTCTGCGCGGATGCGCTTGCCGCCATCAAGAGGCAAGGGTAAAGAAGGTATCTAGTAACTTTCATAGACCTTATAAATGAGTTGTAGGGTGACCGGGTTACGTCCTCCCTGATCGTTAAACGTCAAGTTCTTGAACGTGCCGGTGTAATCATCACTATTAAAAACCAACTGAAGATTATGCTTATACATGCCAAAGGCACCTAGCTCCTCTTGCATGAATTGAGTCACGTCGAAATAATAATAGGTGTTCTCGTTAAACGTATTGTCTTCCGATAGCGTACCTCGTTGAACCTCGGAACCGAGATAATCGGTCACGGCATCCGTCACCACATTATTCTCATCGGCGATATATAGGTAGAGGCTGTCCGGCAAGGTATTGTAATCCGAATAAGTGCCTTGCTCGGGATAAATCTTAAGTAAAGCGCTCTCAATCTCCACTTGCGTGCCTTGTTGCATCAGATTATTCAAATACGGGAATTCCAGACGGGTATACCAACCCAAGCCTCCGAATAATACGCCCCGGTTACCAAGCTCGGCCGAAGGTATCTCCACTCCTTTCATCGGATATCCTGCCATATCCGTTCCACTACGGTCATGGTCAATATGATTGAACTGGGTATCCGTATTCGGGAAGAACCATAATTCCTTCTCCGTGGAAAGCTCATCGGATAAATGATAATGCAGGACTAAAGCGGCGGAGGAATCGGCTACCGTGAAAGTCAGCAGAGACTCGCTTCCCGCCAAGTCCGGCACGATCGCCACCCCCTTGAAATAGTCCTCAAAGCGATCCTCGGACACCGCTTGATCCTGCGCATGAAAACGGGACAAGAGGTCTTGCCCTAGCGCATCGGGAAGACGGACTTCCAGTTTCTCCCCGCCCTTCGGCTTCGGTTTAAATGAGCAGACCGCCAAAGCCTCGGGAGCGTAAGAGACACTGCTATTATTATATAAGTACCCGTTATCGTTTAAGACAATCTTCTCCGTTAGCTGATAAATCGAGAGGGTTTGTTGGAGGGTCGTGTCTCCTACAAAGCGACCATCGAAAGCGAGAGACAGGACTAGCGAGTCCAGTACGACCGTCTCGTCCGGATCAGTCCCATAGCTCGGTCTCTCATAAGCGATAAAGCTATGCGACGAGACGACTCCCCATAATGAATGTTTGTACCGGCCTACCAAAGCGACGTTCTTACCGGATGTCTCCAACGAGTCGATCAATACCGAGGTCACTACGACCGTGCTGGTATCTATACGAACGTTACGGAAAGCGGAGTCCACCAGATCGCTGCCATACGTACCGTTCTCGTCATAACAGGAAAACAGTCCCAGACAGAGCATCAAGCACCCCAAAGCAAAGAATGTTCTAACCATACTTCTTATTTAATAAGCAAATAATCTTTTATCAATCCGATGGCAAAGAACGTATTTAGTGCAAAACCCGGCAAGATAAACCCATGAACCCACCGGTTTCCTCTGTAAACGGCCCGATACTGAAGATGAAACCGATTTCAAAACCATTCGAGGCCCTAACCTATCAATCCGGCTTATTCACCGATAAAAACCGTATGTTTACCGATTTAATTTGTGGGTCTCGTAAAACCCTCGTTCTTTTGCTTCCGTAAAAACAAAATACGTAGTTAGAATGATACACAAAAGGATTCTTGTATTCTTGATCGCTTTTCTTCCTGTCATCATCAGCGCTTGCAGTGATGACGATGACGATGATTTGATCGGTAAGTGGTACCGTGTCTCTGACATGGACGGATTGGCGCGAAATTACGCCTCCTCTTTCACGATCGGTAACAAAGGATATCTGATTTGCGGAAACGACGGAAAAAATCGTTTATCGGATTGTTGGGAATATGATATGGAACGAGATACTTGGACGCAAAAGGCGGACTTTCCCGGAACCGCCCGCAATTCGGCCGTAGCTATGGCGGTAGATGAAAAGGGATATCTGGGAACCGGATACGACGGTACCAATTACTTGAATGACTTCTGGGAATTTAACCCGACCACCAATACGTGGGCACAGAAAGCGGATTTCCCCGGCTCGGGCCGATATGGAGCTGTGGCCTTCGGGGTAAACGGTAAAGCGTATATCGGATGCGGATACGACGGGAATTACCTAAAAGACTTTTATGCCTTTAATCCGGTGGCAAATAGCTGGACGCAAACGATCAGTATCGGCGGGACAAAGCGTCAGGGCGCTACCAGCTTCGTGATAAATGGAATCGCTTATGTATGTTGCGGACAAAATAACGGCGAATATGTAGACGATTTCTGGAAATTCGATCCCAGCACGGAATCATGGACCCAACTTAGGGATATATCGGATTCCTCGGACGAGGATTATGACGATGATTATACGATCACACGTACGAACGGGGTTGCTTTCGTGATTGATGGAGCCGCTTATCTGACTTGCGGTGAGAGCGGAAGCCTACGTAGCGACACTTGGAAATATTATCCGGCCACCGATCTATGGGAAAACGTGGCTAAATTCAAGGGAACTGCCCGTACGGCGACAGCATCTTTCTCCTCTGGCGAGAAAGGATTCGTAGTATCCGGCAAAAGTGGTACCACTCAATTTGATGATATTTGGGAATTTCACCCGAATGAATATGACGATGATGAATACTAAGAAAGGACGGGCTTGGTTCGTACCGGGCCTAGTGGTACTGCCGGTATTACTGTTTTATTTATCTTTTTTCCGGGGTGAAGAAATGGGGTCTTCTCCCGGGCGGCAACTGGAGTTGCAAACATTTCAATCGGGGGATGGCTGGGGGTACCAGATTAGGATGAACGGAAAGGTGTTGATTTACCAACCCACCATTCCCTCTATTGATACGGTAATTGCGTTCCCGGATAAGGAAAGCGCAGAAAACATAGGCACACTCGTATTAAATAAATTGGCCGGGAACAGGAACTTCTCGGTCTCTAGAGAAGAGATACAACATTCACTCTCTTATTTAGGGCAATAGATTTATAATCATTAAATGTTTGGAGCAGGCTGGCTATTGATTAGTAGGTTTGCTTCGTTTTTTCCACTAAAAAGAAAAAGGGAGTCCACCTTGATAGGTGAACTCCCCCATTTCTCAAGCAAATAATGAAAATTACTTCTTATAAGTCTTATAACCATAAACAGCCAAGGAACCCAATTCCTCCTCGATACGAAGCAACTGGTTGTATTTCGCCATACGATCGGAACGGCTTAAGGAGCCGGTCTTGATTTGTCCGCTGTTGGTAGCTACGGCGATATCGGCGATCGTAGCATCCTCTGTCTCACCGGAACGGTGGGAAGTCACGGATGTATAGCCATTACGGTGGGCCATCTCGATAGCGTCTAATGTCTCGCTCAATGTACCGATCTGGTTTACCTTGATCAAGATGGAGTTCGCGCAACCCTTCTCGATACCTTTCTTCAAGAACTCTACGTTTGTAACGAATAGGTCATCACCTACCAACTGGCATTTTCCGCCTAGCGTGGAGGTTAGCATTTGCCAACCGGCCCAGTCATTCTCGTCCATACCATCCTCGATAGAATCAATCGGGTATTTGTTCACCAACTCACTCAGATAAGCGACTTGTTGCTGGGCGTTACGCTTAGCGCCTTTCTCACCCTCGAATTTCGTATAATCATACACACCATCGTGATAAAACTCGGAAGCAGCGCAATCCATGGCTATCGTCACATCCTTGCCCGGCTCATATCCAGCGGCTTTGATAGCGGCCATAATAGAATTCAAGGCATCTTCCGTACCATCCAATGCCGGAGCGAAACCGCCCTCATCACCTACAGCCGTGCTCAAGCCACGATCGTGCAATACTTTCTTCAACGCATGGAAAACCTCTGCGCCCATACGAAGCCCCTCACGGAAACTCTTCGCACCTACCGGACGAATCATGAATTCCTGAAAAGCGATCGGAGCGTCGGAGTGAGAACCTCCATTGATAATGTTCATCATAGGAACCGGCAACACGTAGGTATTTGTTCCACCGATATAACGATATAAAGGCAGATCCAGATAATTAGCCGCTGCCTTCGCTACGGCAAGCGATACACCTAACATAGCGTTAGCTCCTAGATTTGATTTTGTCTTTGTACCATCCAAATCCAGCAACTTATGGTCTATCTCTCTTTGATTCAAGGCGCTCATTCCTAAAATGGCGGGAGCGATTACCTTATTTACATTATCCACGGCACGGAGAACGCCTTTGCCACCGTAGCGATTCTTATCGCCATCGCGTAACTCGATAGCCTCGTTCTCACCGGTAGAGGCGCCAGAAGGTACAGCCGCACGACCGAATGCGCCGGAAGCCAAATGTACGTCTACTTCTACTGTCGGGTTACCACGTGAATCAAGTATCTCTCTACCTACTACTTTTACAATTTCCATATTACTATATTTGTTTTATTAGTTGTTCAATGATGTCTTACTTTTCTTTTTCACAAATATAACAATAGCCAAGCAAGGAATGTTTGCGGAAGCCTATCGAGTTTTTCAATCTTTTAATAGATGATTTTTACTATTTGCCTAAACCTTTCAAAAAAAGCTTTTGTTGTTTATGAAAGAATATACTCATACTAAGATGAAAAAGGTACTTACCACTATTGACTCTTCTAGATTTATTCCTGCTGTTTGGCAAAGGGGAGTTCATTTATGCGGATACCGCATCTGTCCCTCCGGAATATAAAGCTTGCCTGTGCTCTTCTTGTGAAGATCATATTGATGATAATCACCATACCGGATACTCTTTTGATCAAGAGGATGGAGAAGTCATCGCAAAAGGGCTTTCCACTGAACCGGATAATTTCTTACCGCAACGTCTGAATTTGTACAACGCTTTCGAGACGAAAGATTATGATAATGGCATACAACAAACCTCTGGATTTTTCAACACGCCTAATGGAAAGTTCATTTGGCAAGATTATTTATACCAAGACCGCTTATTAAATGCGACTCAGCAATATGAACCATCTTTAGAGAATCTCTCAAAAGCAGTGAAACTAGCCGAATACTATCGTTATCTGGGCTATTTCTATTACCTCAAAAAGATCTGGACAATTCAAAAATATACTGGAATAAGGTCTTAGAGATCGATCCTTCTAATAAGGTAGCGCAGGAGGCTCTTCAAAGCATACAATAAAAACAATTATAAACTTCATATTTCTTTACACTGCTATATTTGCACTATACCTCAACAAAAAAAGCGATCCGTGTGTACGAATCGCTTTTCTTATATGATTATAAAAAACTTGCTTATTCAGCTGCTTTTTCCTCGCTAGCTGCTTCAGCTGTAGGAGCTTCTGCAACCGATGCTGTTGCTTTTTTACGAGAACGTCTTGTTTTAGGAGCTTTCTTAGCGGCTGTATCCTTCAACATATTTTCGTTATAGTCTACTAACTCAATAAAGCACATAGCTGCGTTGTCACCTAAACGGTTACCAGTCTTGATAATTCTGGTATAACCACCCGGACGATCACCGATCTTCTGAGCAATTTCCTTGAACAACTCTGTTACAGCAAATTTGTCTTGCAAATTGCTAAATACCACACGTCTAGAGTGAGTTGTATCCTCCTTAGACTTCGTGATAAGTGGTTCTACATACTTACGTAGCGCTTTTGCCTTTGCTGTCGTAGTAAAGATTCTCTTATGCTTGATCAAAGAACAAGCCATATTCGAAAGCATTGCGTCACGGTGAGTATTTGTACGACCTAAATGATTGAATTTCTTATTATGTCTCATCGTTTACTTACTCTTTATCTAATTTATATTTTGTGATATCCATACCGAATGAAAGGTTCAAGCTCTCAAGCAGTTCATCAAGTTCAGTGAGCGACTTTTTACCGAAGTTACGGAATTTCAACAAATCATTCTTATTGAACTTAACCAACTCACCTAGTGTTTCAACATCTGCGGCCTTTAAGCAATTCAATGCACGAACGGAAAGGTCCATATCAGCCAGCTTGCTCTTAAGCAACTGACGCATATGAAGTACTTCTTCATCGAACTCTTCATTGCCTTCAGTATCCGCTGTCTCGATCGCAATCTTTTCATCTGAGAACAACATGAAATGATGAATCAGAATCTTCGCTGCTTCCTTCAACGCTTCCTTCGGATGAATAGAACCATCTGTGGCTATTTCAAGAACCAACTTCTCGTAGTCCGTCTTCTGTTCAACACGGAAGTTCTCGATTGAATATTTTACGTTACGTATCGGAGTGAAGATAGAGTCGATAGCGATCACATGTATATCTGCGTTCGGGTCTCTGTTCTCATCTGCGGGTACATAACCGCGACCTTTATTAATAGTCAATTCAATCTGGAAACTTGCGGTCGGATCCAAGCGGCAAATAACCAAATCAGGATTCAATATCTCGAATCCAGTCAGTTGCTTACCAATATCACCGGCTTTGAACACTTCCGAACCCGAAACAGTAATACTCACTTTTTCATTCTCGATGTCGTCTACGATATGCTTGAAACGAACTTGCTTCAGATTCAAGATAATGTTTGTCACATCCTCGATAACACCCGGGATTGTACCAAATTCATGGTCAACCCCGTCGATCTTAATGGATGTAATAGCAAAACCTTCAAGTGACGACAGGAGAATACGACGTAAAGCATTACCTATTGTAATACCATAGCCGGGTTCCAACGGACGAAATTCAAACTTTCCGAAGAAATTGTCCGCTTCCAACATTAATACTTTATCGGGTTTTTGAAATGCTAATATCGCCATGGAAATCAATTATTATTTAGAATACAATTCTACGATCAACTGCTCTTTAATGTTTTCAGGAATGTCAGCTCTTTCCGGCAGATGCAGTAATTTTCCGCTCATTGAGGACTGATCCCACTCAATCCAAGGATATTTGCTGTGATTGAAACCTGACAATGCGTCGGCAATAACCTCCATGGATTTAGATTTTTCTCTAACACCAATAACCTGACCGGGTTTTACAGAGTAAGAAGGAATGTTTACAACACTTCCGTCTACTGTAATGTGACGATGAGAAACCAACTGACGAGCTGCGGCTCTTGTCGGGGCTATACCCAAACGATAAACCACATTGTCAAGACGGCCTTCTAACAATTGAAGAAGCACCTCACCGGTAATACCTTTAGAGCGTGAAGCTTTTTCGAATAAGTTTCTAAATTGCTTCTCCAATACGCCATAAGTGTATTTTGCTTTTTGCTTCTCACGAAGCTGGATACCGTATTCAGAAGTCTTTCTTTTTCTGGAGTTACCATGTTGTCCAGGAGGATAGTTCTTCTTAGAAAGAACTTTATCCGCACCGAATATTGCCTCACCAAACTTACGGGCAATTCTTGTTCTTGGTCCAGTATATCTTGCCATTTTTTTATTTTTTTAAATGTTCTGTTTGAATCTGGAACCGTGCAGCCGCGATTACAGAGAGGATAAGGTCAATATGCAATCTATTCACAATTCCGGATTCAATGTTTAAGAAACTATAATTAATTATACTCTTCTCTTTTTCGGAGGACGACACCCGTTATGAGGAAGCGGTGTAACATCAACGATTTCTGTTACCTCGATACCTGCGCCATGGATCGTTCTGATAGCGGACTCACGACCGTTACCCGGACCCTTAACGAATACTTTCACCTTTCTTAAACCAAGATCATAAGCTACTTTAGCGCAATCCTGTGCTGCCATCTGAGCTGCATAAGGAGTATTCTTCTTAGAGCTTCTGAATCCCATCTTACCAGCGGAAGACCAGCTGATTACTTGTCCTTCGCTATTCGCTAAAGACACAATAATGTTGTTAAAAGAAGAATGAATATGAGCTTGACCGTAAGCGTCAACTTTTACGTTTCTCTTCTTTGCTGCGACTGTTTTCTTTGCCATATTAACTCTTATTATTTAGTAGCTTTTTTCTTATTTGCAACAGTTTTCTTCTTACCCTTACGAGTACGAGCGTTGTTCTTTGTGCTTTGGCCTCTCAAAGGCAGACCAACACGGTGACGAACACCTCTGTAGCAACCAATATCCATCAGACGCTTGATGTTCAACTGAACTTCTGAACGAAGGTCACCTTCAACCTTGTACTCAGCGCCAATGACTTCACGAACTTTTGCGGCTTGATCGTCTGTCCAATCCTTAACTTTGATATCACGATCAACCCCAGCCTTATCTAATACGGATTTTGCAGCGCTACGACCAATACCATAGATATAAGTCAAAGCGATTTCTCCTCTTTTATTTTGTGGCAAGTCTACACCAACTATTCTTATAGCCATATTACTTACTTAGATTATTTTGCAAAAATAATAAATTATCCTTGACGTTGTTTATACTTAGGATTTTTCTTGTTAATTACGTATAAGCGACCCTTTCTTCTTACTATCTTGCACTCAGGTGTACGCTTCTTTAAAGATGCTCTTACTTTCATATCGTGTTTAATTTTATTTGTATCTAAAAGCAATTCTACCTTTCGATAGATCATACGGAGACATTTCTACTCTTACCTTATCCCCCGGAAGGATCTTAATGTAATGCATACGCATCTTTCCTGAGATATGAGCGGTAATTTCATGTCCGTTCTCCAATTCTACACGAAACATCGCGTTTGACAATGCTTCTACAATTACTCCATCTTTCTCTATTGCTGATTGTTTAGCCATATAAATCCAATTAAATTGCGTTTTCTCCTAGAACTTCCTCTAAAAACTTAAATGAAGATAAGATCTGGGGACCATCCGGACGTATAGCGATACAATGCTCGAAATGAGCAGAAGGCTTTCTGTCCTTTGTGCGAACCGTCCATCCGTCTTTCTCAAATGCAACGTTCTTGCTTCCCATGTTGATCATCGGCTCGATGCAGATACACATTCCGTTACGCAATAACGGTCCGCATCCACGTCTGCCATAATTAGGCACTTCCGGTTCCTCATGCATTTTCCGACCTATACCATGTCCCACCAGCTCTCTTACGACAGAGTAACCTTGAGACTCGCAATAAGTCTGAATCGCATTACTGATATCACCCAAACGGTGACCTTCAACAGCACATTGGATACCTAAATAAAGTGAATCCTTCGTCGCTTTCAACAATTTCTTCACTTCCGGCGCAACCTCACCTACACAGAAAGTGTAAGCGGAGTCACCGACAAAACCATTCAATATCGTCCCACAATCCACAGAGATCACGTCACCCTCTTTCAAGATCATCTTAGAAGAAGGAATACCATGCACCACCTGATCATTCACTGAGGCACATATTGAATTAGGGAAACCACCATATCCCAAAAAAGCCGGAACAGCACCATTATCTCTAATGAACTCTTCCGCAATCTTATCAAGTTGAAGTGTGGAGACTCCGGGGACAATATGCTTAGCTACCTCGCCAAGTGTCTTACCTACCAGTTGATTAGCCTCACGCATCAACTCAATCTCTTCATCTGTCTTTAAATAGATCATTCTATTAATAAGCGGCAACAGAGCCTGTACGGCCTTTAATTCTTCCTGACTTCAACAAACCGTCATAATGACGCATTAGCAAATGACTTTCAACTTGCTGCAATGTATCCAACACCACACCAACCAAAATCAACAAAGATGTACCACCAAAGAATTGGGAGAACTCCATACTTACACCGGCAATTCTAGCGAAAGCGGGCATGATAGCAACCAACGCAAGGAAAAAAGCACCCGGCAAAGTAATACGGTCCATAATGGTATCCAGATAGTCTTTGGTATTCTTACCCGGTTTCACACCCGGAATAAAACCATTGTTTCTCTTCAAATCATCTGACATCTGGGTCGGATTGATCGTAATAGCCGTATAGAAATACGTAAACAGGATAATCAACACCGCAAACACGAAGTTGTACCAAAATCCCGTATTATCCATGAAAGCAGTCCAAAAACCGCTCTGCTCTCCCGTACTAGAGAAACCTACAATTGAGATAGGAATAAACATGATCGCCTGAGCGAAGATGATAGGCATTACGTTAGCGGCATTCACCTTCAGAGGGATATACTGACGCGCACCACCATATTGTTTATTACCGATAATTCTTTTCGCATATTGCACGGGGACCTTACGAGTACCTTGTACCAATAAGATCGCACCAGCGATAACAAGCAAAAGGAACAACATCTCAAATAAGAACATAACCAGACCACCGGTTTTCTCACTTGTTCTAGAAACGAATTCTTGGAACAAAGAGTGCGGCAGACGGGCTATAATACCAACTAAAATGATAAATGAAATACCATTTCCAACACCTTTATCTGTAATTCTTTCACCTAGCCATAAGATAAACATACTTCCCGCAGCCAAGATGATCGTAGATGAGATCGTGAACCAAATACCACCCGGTAAAGCAGCGCCGGCAGCCTTAAGCTGAACGCTTAAATTCACCAAGTAAGTAGGACCTTGGAATAACAAGATCGCTATCGTCAAGTAACGAGTCCACTGATTGATTTTTCTACGGCCACTCTCACCCTCTCTCTGCAATTTTTGGAAAGAAGGAACTGCGATGGCTAACAACTGCATAACAATTGAAGCGGAGATATATGGCATGATTCCCAACGCAAAAATAGATGCGTTAGAAAAGGCTCCACCTGAGAACATATCCAACAGTGCAAGCAATCCGCCTCTTGTCTGCTCCTGTAAAGCGGTTAACGCTTTGGGATCGATACCCGGAAGCACTACATACGTACCAAAACGGTATATAGCCACCAATAAAAGAGTGGTGAGGATCCGATTTCTCAGATCCTCAATCTTCCAGATATTCTTGATTGTTTCAACAGCTCTCATGACTTAGAGTTTAACGACTGTTCCACCTGCGGCTTGGATAGCTGCCTCTGCGCTCTTAGAGAAAGCGTGAGCCTCAACCTCTAACTTAGCGGTCAAGCTACCGTTACCAAGAATTTTAACCACTTGAGAAGAAGAGATGAAACCAGCCTCCATCAATTCATTAATACCAATCTTAGTCAATTGCTTAGCCTCTGCCATTTGTTGCAAAGTATCGATATTAATAGCTTTATATTCTACACGGTTAATATTCTTGAAACCGAATTTAGGCAAACGTCTTTGAATAGGCATCTGACCACCTTCGAAACCAATCTTGTTCTTGTAGCCAGATCTAGACTTGGCACCTTTATGACCTCTTGTTGAAGTTCCGCCTAATCCTGAACCCGGACCACGTCCGATTCTTTTTCTGGTCTTGGTAGATCCTTCAGCCGGTTTTAAATTTGATAAATTCATATCGTATAATTTATTTTTTCAACCAATTATTACTTTTCTACAGAAACCAAATGTTTCACTTTCTCAACCATACCTAAGATCGCCGGATTAGCTTCATGCTCTACAATCTGGTTCATCTTTCTCAGCCCTAGTGCGTCAAGCGTTCTCTTTTGGTCTTTCGGGCATTTAATTCTACTTTTAACTTGCTTTACTTTAATAGTCGCCATAAACTTATCCCCCCCTAATTAACCTCTAAATACTTTTTCAACAGCAACACCTCTGTTCTGAGCAACATCGAACGGGCTTCTCAACTCACCTAGCGCAGCGATAGTAGCTTTCACCAAGTTATGAGGGTTGGAAGAACCTTTAGATTTTGCCAAAACGTCTGTAATACCTACGCTCTCCAATACGGCACGCATAGCACCACCAGCCTTAACACCGGTACCGTGAGATGCCGGTCTAATCAGCACTTGAGCACCACCGAATTTAGCTAATTGTTCGTGAGGGATCGTACCTTTGTGTACCGGAACCTTGATCAAGTTCTTCTTAGCAGCTTCTACACCTTTAGCGATAGCTGTCGTTACCTCACCGGCTTTACCTAATCCCCAGCCAACGATACCATCCTCGTTTCCTACTACAACGATAGCAGCAAAACTGAATGTACGTCCACCTTTTGTAACCTTAGTTACACGGTTGATTGCAACCAGTCTGTCCTTCAACTCTAAGTCGTTGGTCGATTTAACTCTATTATTTGCCATCTTCATTAAAATTTAAGGCCGCCGTTACGTGCAGCATCTGCTAATTCTTTAATTCTCCCGTGATACAGGTAACCATTACGGTCGAAAACCACTGTCTGAACGCCAGCTTCCTGAGCGCCTTTAGCGATTAATTCACCAACCTTAGCAGCGATCTCCTTTTTCGGAGCCTTAACATCTAATTTCAAAGATGAAGCAGCGGCTAAAGTCTTGCCTGTAGTATCATCTATCACCTGTGCGTAGATTTGCTTGTTGCTTCTAAACACAGTCAGGCGCGGACGCTCAGTAGTTCCTGAGATTTTGCCGCGTACGCCTGCTTTTATTTTTAATCTTCTTTCTAGCTTCGTTGTCATGATAATTTCAGTTTACGTAGATTACTTACCTGCTGACTTACCAGACTTTCTGCGAATCTCTTCACCCACGAACTTAATACCCTTACCTTTATACGGTTCAGGCATTCTGAATGAACGGATCTTCGCACAAATCTGACCTAATAATTGTTTGTCAGCCGATTCAAGGATAATAAGAGGGTTCTTATTTCTCTCAGACTTCGTCTCAACTTTCACTTCCTTCGGCAACTGCAAATAGATATTGTGAGTATAACCTAAAGAAAGATCCAATAACTGACCTGTATTTGAAACACGGTAACCAACACCTACTAACTCAAGCTCCTTCTTATATCCCTCTGAGCAGCCAACAACCATGTTGTTGATCAAAGAACGATACAAACCGTGTAACGCACGATGATTCTTATCATCAGTAGGTCTTGTTAAATGGATAACTCCGTCTTCCAAAGTAACGTTAATATCAGGATTCACTTCCTGTACAAGTTCACCTTTAGGGCCTTTAACTGTTACTACATTATCCTTAATTGTAACTGTAACACCAGCCGGTACATGAATTGGTAATTTTCCTATTCTTGACATTCTTCTTCCCTCCTAATTAATAAACGTAACATAATACCTCGCCACCGATCTTCAGATCGCGGGCCTCTTTGTCAGTCATCACACCTTTAGAAGTAGAAAGAACAGCAATACCTAAACCATTCAATACTCTCGGCATTTCTTTGTAACCAGTGTACTTACGCAAACCGGGCGTAGAAACTCTCTCAAGTTTCTTAATCGCATTAACTTTGTTTACTAGGTCATACTTCAAGGCGATCTTGATCGTACCTTGAGGACCATCCTCTACAAACTTAAAATTAAGAATGTAGCCCTTGTCGAAAAGGATCTTAGTGATCTCTTTCTTTAAATTTGACGCCGGCACCTCAACAACTCTGTGCTTCGCTTTGATTGCGTTACGCAATCTTGTCAAATAATCTGCAATAGGATCTGTCATATAAATAATTAATTAAATTGATCCGGCCACCCGGACAATATTTAAACTAAAAAAACTCTTACCAACTTGCTTTCTTTACACCCGGGATTAAACCATTAGATGCCATTTCACGCAATTGGATACGAGAAATACCGAACTGGCGTACATACCCTTTCGGACGTCCTGTAATCTTGCAACGGTTGTGCAAACGTACAGGAGAAGCATTTTTAGGTAAAGCCTGCAAAGCCTCATAGTTACCTTCTGCCTTAAGCTGAGCTCTTTTAGCGGCATACTTAGCAACAAGCTTTGCTCTTTTAACCTCACGGGCCTTCATTGATTCCTTAGCCATAACTACTTAGTCTTTTTTTCCGTTTTTAAAAGGCAATCCAAATTCTCTCAAAAGAGCATAACCTTCTTCGTCTGTTTTCGCAGAGGTCACAAAGGTAATATTCATTCCCAATATTTTGGTAATATTATCGATATTTATTTCAGGAAAAATGATTTGTTCCTGAATACCGAGTGTATAATTGCCTCTTCCGTCTAACTTACTCTCAATTCCCTTGAAGTCGCGGATACGAGGAAGAGCGACACGAACAAGTCTCTCCAAGAACTCGTACATCTGCTCACGACGTAATGTCACCATCACACCGATCGGCATCTTCTTACGCAACTTAAAGTTAGAGATATCCTTTTTAGATACGGTAGCGACAGCTTTTTGACCGGTAATCGTAGACAACTCGCTGATAGCGATATCGATGATCTTCTTGTCAGCCGTAGCCATACCTAATCCCTGATTAATCACGATTTTCTTCAAAACAGGTACCTGCATCACGGATTTGTAACCGAACTCCTTCGTTAAGGCAGGAACAATTCTGTCTTGGTATTCTTTCTTAAGACTGGCAGTATTGCTCATTACTTAATTTCCTCCCCTGATTTTTTAGAATAACGCACTAAAGCACCCTTCTCATTCAACTTACGGCCGATACGTGTAGCTTTACCAGATTTCGGGTCAACCACGTTAAGGTTAGAAAGATGAATAGGAGCTTCCTTCTTTTCGATTCCTCCTTGAGGATTCTTCGCATTAGGCTTGGTATGCTTTGATACCACATTAATACCTTCGACAATCGCACGATTATCTTTTACAAGTACCTGTAAAACACGACCTGTCTTACCTTTGTCCTCGCCGGCATTAACAAATACTATATCGCCTTTTTTGATATGTAATTTACTCATTACTTTAAATTTTACGAGATTAAAGCACTTCAGGTGCAAGTGATACAATTTTCATGTTTGTTGCACGAAGCTCTCTGGCAACCGGACCGAAGATACGGCTACCACGGATATCGCCACCGGCATTCAATAATACGCAAGCGTTATCATCGAAACGGATATAAGAACCATCCGGACGGCGGATCTCTTTCTTAGTACGAACGATGATAGCCTTAGAAACAGCACCCTTCTTAACGTCGCTAGCTGGGATTACGCTTTTGATTGCTACTACGATCACATCACCTACAGTGGCATAACGCTTTCTCGTTCCGCCCAAAACACGGATACACAAAGCTTCCTTAGCTCCACTGTTATCTGCTACTACTAGTCTTGATTCTTGTTGTATCATCTTACTTAGCCCTTTCGATTATTTGAACTAATCTCCATCTTTTAGTCTTGCTCAAAGGACGAGTCTCCATAATCTTTACGGTATCGCCAATGTTGCATTCGTTATTTTCGTCGTGAGCATGATATTTCTTCGTCTTATTAACGAACTTTCCATAAATGGGGTGTTTTTCCTTCCATTTAATGGCAACCGTGATGCTTTTATCCATCTTGTTGCTCGTTACCACGCCCGTTCTTTCTTTTCTTAAATTTCTAGTTTCCATCAGGCTCAATTATTTGTTGTTAAGTTCTCTCTGGCGCAATTCTGTTTTCATGCGCGCAATCAATCTGCGTTGCTGTTTAATCTGAGAAGGATTATCCATAGGCGAGATGCTATGGTTAATCTTCTTCTGATCATAGGCCGCAACCTCTGCATCTACTCTCTCTAGCAACTCTTTCGTGCTTAGTTCTCTAATTTCTGCAATCTTCATAACAATTACGCATTTTGATTTTGCATGTCATAATCACGTCTCACAACAAACTTGGTTGTAACCGGAAGTTTTTGTGCGGCAAGGCGCAACGCTTCCTTAGCGATATCAAAGGGAACACCTTCGATCTCGAAAATCAGACGACCCGGAGTAACAGGCGCAACAAATCCCTCAGGATTACCTTTACCTTTACCCATACGAACCTCTGCAGGCTTCTTCGTGATTGGCTTATCCGGGAAGATACGAACCCAAACCTGCCCCTGACGTTGCATATAACGTGTAACGGCGATACGGGCAGCCTCGATCTGACGACCGGTAATCCATTTATTCTCTAATGACTTTATTCCAAAAGAACCGAAGGCCAGCTGGTTGCCACGTTGAGCTTCGCCCTTCATGCGACCTTTCTGCTGTCTTCTGAACTTGGTTTTCTTTGGTTGTAACATCTCTACTTAAATTCTAACGTTTAACGATTAGCTCTTTTTCTCTTGAAGTTCTTGTCTCTGTTGCCACCGGCATTGTCGTTTCTACGGCCTGTCTCCTTGGCAGCAGTGAAAGAAGGAGCAAGATCGCGCTTGCCATAAACCTCACCACGGCAGATCCAAACCTTAACACCCAGCAAACCAACTTTTGTCAAGGCCTCAGCCAAAGCATAGTCGATATCTGCTCTAAGAGTGTGCAACGGAGTTCTTCCTTCCTTATACATTTCCGAACGAGCCATTTCAGCGCCATTCAAACGACCAGAGATTTGAATCTTTATACCTTCGGCGCCCATTCTCATGGTAGAGGCGATAGCCATCTTTACCGCACGACGATATGCGATTTTACCTTCAAGCTGACGTGCGATGTTGTTTGCTACGATAACAGCGTCCAATTCAGGTCTCTTCACCTCGAAGATGTTGATCTGCACTTCTTTATCAGTGATCTTCTTCAACTCTTCCTTCAACTTATCAACTTCCTGACCACCTTTACCGATGATGATACCCGGACGTGACGTACAAACAGTGATCGTGATCAACTTAAGCGTACGTTCAATAACGATACGAGATACACTAGCTTTTGCAAGACGGGCATTCAAATATTTACGGATTTTGCTATCTTCCAGCAAAGTATCCCCGTAATTCTTACCGCCATACCAATTGGAATCCCAACCACGGATAATTCCTAAACGATTACTAATCGGATTAACCTTTTGTCCCATCTACAAATTAATTTTGACTATCGTTTTTACTAAGTGTATCAACAAACAGAGTTACGTGGTTCGAGCGTTTACGAATTCTGTAACCTCTTCCTTGAGGAGCCGGACGCATTCTCTTCAACGTAGTAGCGCAATCAACGCTGATTGAAGATACGCATAACTCTCCTGCTTCTGCTTTACGTTCATTTTTCTGTTCCCAGTTTGCGATTGCTGAACGAAGCAATTTTTCTACTCTTGCTGCAGCTTCCTTGTTAGAAAACTTCAAAACACCAAGCGCACGGAATACTTCCATACCGCGAATCATGTCTGCTACCAAACGCATCTTACGAGGAGAGGTAGGAACATTGTTCAACTTCGCGAAATACATGGTCTTTTGGGCTTCTTTTCTTGCTTCAGCTGATATTCTTTTTCTAGCACCCATTTTATTCGATTCTTTTTATTTTCAGATTCCTGAATTCCTGTTACTACCGATATTATTTCTTCTTGTTACCGGCGTGACCGCGGAAAGTACGTGTCGGTGAGAACTCTCCCAACTTGTGGCCTACCATATTCTCGGTTACGAAAACAGGAATAAATTTATTTCCATTATGAACTGCAATAGTATGGCCTACGAAATCAGGCGAAATCATTGAAGCTCTTGCCCATGTCTTAACTACGGCTTTCTTTCCTGACTCATTCATTGCCAGAACTTTCTTCTCAAGCTTTACATTAATATACGGGCCTTTTTTTAGCGAACGACTCATAGTTTACTTAATTAATCAGATTATTTCTTTCTTCTTTCAATAATATACTTTGAAGAATGCTTCTTAGGAGCTCTAGTCTTCAAGCCCTTAGCATATAAGCCATTACGGGATCTAGGATGACCTCCGGAAGAACGACCTTCACCACCACCCATTGGGTGATCAACCGGGTTCATAACAACACCACGGTTGCGAGGACGACGACCTAACCATCTAGAGCGACCGGCCTTACCTGATTTTTCAAGAGCATGGTCTGAATTGCCAACTGCGCCAATTGTAGCCTTACAAGCCGCAAGAATCTTTCTAGTTTCACCAGAAGGCATCTTAATAATCGCATAAGCGCCTTCCTTTGAAGTCAGCTGAGCGAATGCACCTGCGGAACGTACCATTTTGGCACCCTGTCCAGGACGAAGCTCAATATTGTGAATAATAGTACCAACGGGAATATTTGCCATAGGCAAAGTATTACCTACCTCAGGAGCAGCGTCGCTACCTGAAACCACTGTTTGGCCAACTTCCAATCCGTTCGGAGCGATGATATAGCTCTTTGCTCCGTCCGCATAATACAACAAAGCGATACGAGATGAACGGTTAGGATCATACTCGATAGACTTTACTGTCGCAGGAAT
>NZ_FR885255.1:0-58497 GCF_000436315.1 Parabacteroides sp. CAG:2
CCCCCTCCGCCCCACCGCCCCCCGGGGCGGACTGGCTGGGTATCTCCGGCTACACCCTCCTCATAGCGGGGTGCGCGGGGTGCCTCTTGAAGTACTGGGGATATTAGGGGAAATGGGAATATCAAAGATTAAGTTCTTTTACCGGGCACGAGTTACGTACCCGGTAAAATAGTGTCATATATCTTTCGTTTGTCGTAATTCGGAATAATGTTCCCTTGCGATTGATATCGCTCGCCTCAATTTTTCGGAAAGCACTTTCTTATCGGGTAGTTTTGTGTAATATTGCGCTACCTTTATCGGACTATCTTCGTCAAGCATTAGATATTCGATATGCTCTGTATTGCCTTCCGAACAAAGAATTAACCCGATTGGAGATTCTTCACCTTCTTTTCGCTCGTTCTTGTTCAAATAGCGAAGATATAGTAACATTTGCCCTTCGTATTCGGGCTTGAACTTCCCCAATTTGAGATCGATCGCTATCAGACGCTTTAAGCCACGATGGAAGAACAGCAAATCAATATAGTAATCAACCGCATCTACGGTAATCCGCTTTTGACGGTCAAGGAAAGCAAAATCTGTCCCCATTTCCTTAATGAAAAGCTGTATTTGGGAAAGAATTGCCATTTCGAGATCTTTCTCCGAGAATATATCAGGAAGCCCAAGCATATCAAGAAAGTAACTGCTGCGAAATATAAGGTCGGGCAATAGCTGGTTGTTTTCCTTTATCTCGTTCAGCTCTTTGCGTATCATATCTTCGGGTTTACGGCTAATGGCTGTACGCTCATAAAGTTGACAATCTATTTTTTCATCAAGTGTGCGAGTATCCCAATGCTCCATTCTGCACATTTCCACATAGAACGAGCGAGCTAGCTCATCTTTTACTCCCATAAGCGAACGAAGATGAGTCCAAGTCAATTGGGCTACGCACCGCATATCCAATCTCGTCTTCTGAAAAAAGATACGCACTGCGTACACAATGTTTGAGTTTACCATATCCCCATCCGCTTCCATATTTTACAGTTAGCCGGGTAGCCAATTTTTTGATGACTTGTTTACCATATTCGGCACGCTGATTGTATAGTATATCTTCCTTAATACGTTTGCCTACATACCAATTCGTCATACATATCTCAGTATTCAAATAGGTAGCTACTTTAGCACGTACTCCATCTATAATGCCACATACATCATTATACAATAGTTCTTCCGATGTGGCTAAATTCAAAATATCATCTGCCATAATAAAAATAAATTAATCATCCCACAGCCCCTCCTTGGCGTTTCATGTACATAGTCATTGATTCCAACGCATCGATGAATCTCAACGTATGCATAATGTCATAATGCTCGTCAACCAAACATATGCCACCATATCGTTTGACATAACGATAGACCTGTGGTATACTTAGCCCATTCCGCTCGGCAAAATGACTGATAAGCGACATCAGATATTCCGCCTTATCCCTCAATATATCACTATTCATACCGATTCTCAATTATACGTTTTTACAAATATAGGTATTTTCCATAAACCCGCTTCTAAAAAGCCATCGGTAAATTTTGATCGAATATATATCTTTTATACCTAATCCCAAGCATATATCCACCTCAATAATCAATAATGATCCGTAGGCCACCAAGAAGGTTTATTCTTGGTACCTCGCCCATCATGGGTACAGTCTACACAGCGAAAAGGAGCATAAATATTTGGAGTGGTTGGTGATCCACTATAAATGTAATAGGTATAACCATCTGGTGCTATTCCTGTTAAGATATTTTTCGCACAGTCATAAGAAGTTTCATAGAAATCTCTTAGTTCCGGCATAAAGCGTTTCATAATCGTTGTATTAGTTACATCCACATAGCCTATCACCCATTCTTTAGGATCTGATACGCAAGATATATTACCTCTTCTTTCCGAAGGAATTGGAGAGAAAATACTCCCAGCCTGTTCTATGTTCCTTTGTAAATTCACAAAATAGTCATACGCTTCTTTACGTATACGGTTTTGCTTAACGTCTATATAATAAAGCATTGTCAATTTATCATGATCACGGGGGATCTCTATCAATTTTCTCTTATAGATAAGATTTACAGTCAGTTTATTTGTCGATTCCAATAACATCGCCTTAGAACTATCACGTCCCCAGCAATAATAAGTATTTTTAGATGTATGCTTCTGAAATAAAGTGAATTTATCATCTAAAAAACCAGCGTTTGCAAATAGATCTACATGGAATTCCCATATCTCCTGATAAGTCCATTTATAATAAGTTGGCTCTACCTTGTTATCATGTGTAGTTACGCAGATATATACAGGAGTTTCTGATGCTGAACTTTCAACAGATATACTATCGATCACCGGAGTATCTAGAGGATTCAAATATTCCGATTTATATTCTTTATTATTCCAATTTATTGATAATCTATATTTATACGCAGGATTTAACTCTCCCATCGGTATTGTATAAACTCCATCTTTACTCACGTTCAACGTTTCAAAAACAGCTCCTTTATCTGATTCAACAAAAACATTCGCATCCGTTATCGACTCCCCTTCCTCAAACTCATCCAACATCCTTACGCTATGGCTCAATCGTATCCGAGTCGTATCATTAGTTATAAAACCATCCACTACCAGCAAACCACCTATTTGGTTCACAATATCAGGCTCATAATCGGAGATACAACCCATGAGTGTTAGTAACCCTGTTATGTACATATATAATCTTTTCATATATACACTTTCTTTGGTTGGGAAAATTCATTAATCTATTGATAAAAAATCATATCAATAAGGCTTATAACAACAAAACTTTAAGTTCTAAAATCATCCTTTTAAATTATAAAGGGACAATTAAGTTTTTATCAGAAATCTTAATCGCCCCTCTTAATTTCAGATATTTTAATATACCATTACCTTATATTTATATAAGTTGTCCCAGCGCCAACCCACGTATTACCATCATAAATATCGCATACTAAACGAGCGCTACCAACTGCATAAAAACTAACCGAACAATGATTTGTCCAAGGTGTTATATAAGCTTGCGGTGCTCGTATACTCCATTCCAATCTAGCACCCGGTATTAAAGGGCTATATTCCAGATGATACTCTTCTTGGGCATAACCCCCATTTAGTGTTACGTTAATAGGGCCTGATATAGTAGCAACTATCCCATTTGCCGCATTAGCTTGTAATATAGACTCTTCTATATTTTCTTTGTCCACGTCAATATTAGTTTGCTGAGCATACATAAACTGCATTGATAATAATGCAAGCATAATAAACAGAACTTTCTTCATGGCTCTAAAAATTTAAATTAATAAATACATATACAACTACAAACTTACTTCAAGCAAGAAATAGGATACTTGCAAATCAAGTATCCTATTCTCAATTCGAAATAAATATTTTATTTCCAAGCATCCGGCTGAACCAAATAAGGTTTGCCGTTCTCGTCGTTACCCATGGTCAATACTTGGTCATCAGGAACAGGAAGCATAGTCTTTGCCGCAGGAAGCACAGAGGCTGCCGCAAACTTCGGAATATATTGCTTTTCATAATCGATATAAGCCTTCAATTCTGAAGACATGACATCACCACCCCAACGAACCAAGTCGAACCAACGTTCACCTTCCATCGCCAACTCAAGCTTACGCTCCATACGGATCGCCTTGATACAAACATCTTTGCTTGTGAAAGCCGCATGAGACGTAGGATATTCAGCGACCTTATAGTTTGCGGCCGCTTGACCGTTTTCTAACTTAATAATATTCACATCCAAAGCTGCACGTCTACGAACATCGTTAACTTGTGCCATCGCCTCAGACAATTGACCAGCGTCAGCTAAAGCTTCAGCGTACAACAATTTAATGTCACGCACACTAAGATATTGCATATTCATAGCAGAACCCGGTGCCCAACCATTAAATAAGTTCTTCATGCCAGCGGCCTCTTCCGCCTTACTAAACACGTGTTTCTTCGGCATAAAGATACCACCATTTACAGGATTACGAACCCAGTCATCCTTAGGCATACCCCAATCTTTGTAAGGGATTCCATAACGACCTACAGCAAAATCCAAACGAGGGTCTACCGCAATACTATTATCTGTTACGACAAATGGCTCATTTGTTCCCGTACCTTTTCTTGAAACAGTCGCTTTATTTCTATATTCACCATTCAAATAAGGTAAACCTTGTGCGTCCACTTGGAAAGAGTTCACTAATTCGAAAGAAGGTTGATAGAAACCACAGCATCCACCGGGACCTGAGTTATGCGGATAATTCAAACAGAAAGGAGCACCACCAGTGTTTTCGTCAGCAGCAGAATATTGAACAGAGAAAATAGCCTCTTTACCATTCTCAGTCAGCGCATTGAAGTTGTTATCCAAATCGTCCTCCAATCCATAAGCTGCCCCACTACTGGTTGTACCATTATTCACGACATCGGCTAAAACAGTTTTCGCGGCAGCGATGTCTCCTTTATGCATTAAGATTTTACCTTTTAATGCTTTCGCAGCCCAAACATTCGCACGACCAACTTCAGTCTGAGTTTCCGGAAGATTAGCGATCGCATCGTCAATATCCTTCAGTACATTATCATAAATATTAATATCATTATGTACTTTAGGATCATTCTCCGTATAGGTCTCATCAACCCAAGGAATAAATGGACCAAACACACGAATTCCCTCAAAATAAGCCAATGCACGCAAGAACTTCAACTCACCATAGCGGCTTTTACGATCGGTATCGCTCATACCCGGCATACCTTCAGCGCCTTGCCAAGCTTGAAGAGCTAAGTTCACACGTTTAGCCATTACATAAACCCACGCCCACTTCTGCGCTATATAGCCATTAGTAGACAGAGTATTATACATCTCTATCTCATTCACCACGGATTGGTCACCCGGGTCGGAACCTTTATTGGCGTCACCACCATAAATACCACCCCATACCCAGTTAAATGGAGATGCTTGATAAGGATCATAACCATCCACCGGAACAGCCAAGCCTGCATAGGCACTAACAGTTAACAATTCCACACCCGTTGGATTGGCTAGAGCGTCCGGTGTCAATGCTCCCTGAGGTTCTTTCCCCAAGAAGTCATCGCCGCAAGAACTAAATGAAAGCGCAGCAAGATAGCCTATCGCCAAAATATATTTACTTTTCATAACGATTCTTTAAATTAAATTAAAACATACACACCTTAGAACGCAAAGTTTACACCAAACAAGAAACGTCTTGTTGAAGGCCAACCGCCCATATCAATACCTCTCTTCAAGTCAGCACCGACACCGTTGTCATCCACATCTTTCATTTCCGCATTTGTATACTCGGGATCTAAACCATCATATCCTGTAATGGTAAATAGGTTCTCAGCTTGCACGTAAATACGCAGATTAGAGATTGTAGCCTTCTTCATCAACTCCTTCGGGAATGTATAACCGAGGACCAAATTCTTCAATCTCACGAAAGAGGCATTCTCTACATAGTATGAGCTAGAGTTCGTTCCTGAATAGGTATCACCATAATCCAAAATAGGTAAGACAGCTTTGCTATTGTCAGCACCCGGTTTCCAAGACAAATCTCTCATGCGAGAAGATTTATTACCCTCGAATAACCAGAAATCAGTAAAGTACTTCGTATTGTTGAACAAATCATTACCGATCGTTGAATAGAAGAATGCCGTCAAATCCCAGTTTTTCCACGTTACAGTAGCGTTCAAACCGGCGATCAAGTCAGGATGAGGAGAACCGATAAAGGTACGGTCATTTCCATCTAACTTACCATTTCCATCTGTATCAGCAAATTTAAACTTACCGACCCAAGCCTTAGCGTCTTCCGCACTTTTCACTTCTTGTCCCAAAGGAGGTAACGCAAGTACTTCATCTACGTTCTCATAGAATCCATTCACCTTATATCCATAGAACTCAGAGATAGCATGTCCCTTTGTCGTACGAGTTACATTACCAGAGATACGTGTACCGCCTCCCCACATAGAAGCATCATCAGCCTCAGAGATCTTAACAACCTCATTCTTATAATGAGATAGGTTCAAAGAGAAATCCCATGACCAATCGCCCTTACTGTCTCGATAGTTGAAGTTGAAGTCAACACCCGTATTCTTCATATCACCAAAGTTGATGTACGGTTTTGAAGATTCACCAGCCAAAGCGGAATATTGAGCCGCAATCAACATATCTGTCGTTTTCTTATAGTACCACTCCAATCCGGCACCGAATTTGCCGTTCAAGAATGTTCCATCCAAACCGACATTAAACATTTGGGTGGTCTCCCATTTCGTATCCTCGTTACCAAATTTATCCAAACGATAACCTAAAGAGGTAGAGGTATTAGAACCCGTAAAGTCATAGTTTGTTTTCTTTGGCAATGTTCTATATTCGTAGGCGAAGTTCGTAATACGAGGCACTTCTGAGTTACCGGTAACACCAAAGCCAAAACGAAGCTTCAAGTCATCTAACCAGTCTTTTGTTTTCTCCATAAAAGCCTCTTCAGAGATACGCCAACCAGCAGAGATAGAAGGGAATACACCGTAACGATTATTCTCCGAGAAACGAGAGACACCATCACGACGGATAATACCTGTCAACAGATACTTATTATTATAAGCGTAATCTACACGCCCAAACAGACCAAACAAGGCAAATTCACCTTTATATTTTGATTCTGCGATACGTTGTGCGTTATTCTCACCCATATTCAACTCCCAAGTATTCGTATTATCCTCGTACAAATAATTGTAACGACGACCTTTCAGCGTACGTCCCAAACCATCACGAATAGCCTCGGTACCAAGCAAGACAGTCAATTTATGAACCTCATTGAATGTCTTGTCGTAAGTCAAAGTATTAGTCCAAACCCAACGATAATTAAAATCAGATTGCTCTTCAAAATTGTTTTGGCCCATTGACTCAGAAAACTCAGGGTTCTTCTTTTCCATACGATAATAATAACCATTCGTATAGTCCAAACCGAAATTCGTTCTAAAAGTTAATCCCTTGATAATATCGGCCTCTGCCCATAGGTTACCAAATACGCGGTTATGTGTATAGTAATTATCCTTATTTCTCTTTTGATTGGCAACCGGATTCTGGAAGTTACCCGTTCCAGCGAATTTTGAACCGGCAAAATTGCCTGCGATATCATATACCGGTACATAAGGAGAAGCACGATATGTCCAAGAATATGGATTACTCTCAGCGCCGCTAGAGTTCAAGCCATTATCTTTCGTAAACGCATAAGTTAAATTCTCTCCTACCCGTAACCAATCACGAACATTGAAAGAGGTGTTAGCACGTACTTGATATCTCTGGTAGTAAGAATCAATAACCGTACCATCTTGCTTGAAGTAATTCGCACTTAAATTATATTGTCCCTTTTCAGTACCACCAGATAAGCCAACTTGATGGTTTTGAATCATAGCCGCACGGTCTATCTCATCCCACCAATTTGTATCAGAGAACGGCGCATAAGTCGTACCCGGGTAATTATAATCGCCGGGATTAATATCCGTACGACCACCCGCACCAGCTTGCGTCAAATAATTAGGAATAGAAGGACGTTCACCTGTTCCGAATTGCACGTGTGAAGGAAGTTCATTGGAACCTAACAATGCATAGTTACTAGCCTTTGCGTCCCATTCCAAGTTTACACGATCCATAGAATTCAAAACGTCATAGCGCTTGCCTGTTTTCTGAACACCGACATATCCATCATAAGTCAATTTAGGTTGACCGGACCGGGTACCTTTCTTCGTCGTAATCAAAATAACACCATTGGCCGCCTGCGCACCATAGATAGCGGCGGAGGAGGCATCCTTCAATACCTGCATACTCTCGATATCGTTCGGGTTCAAGGAGCTTAAATCTTGGTTACGTGTTGATACGCCATCAATTACGTACAATGGGCCATTGTCATTAACCGTATTGATACCACGAATACGAACCATAGACTGGGAACCGGGGGAACCTGATTGACCGATATATACGCCGGCCGCCTTACCTTGCAACTGCTGGGTAGCGGAAGATCCGGAAGATGCCAAAAGGTCCTTCGTATCGACTACTGCCACGGAGCCTGTGATATCTTTCTTCTGCTGCGTACCGTAACCTACTACTACTACCTCATCAAGGTTTTGCGTATCTTCTTTCAAAGTCACATTTACCACTTCTCCCGAAGCAGGAATTTGCTGAGATACATAACCGATGTAGGAAACGACTAAAATGGAGTTGGGCTCAACTTCCAAGGAATACTTACCGTCAAGGTCGGTAATCGTACCGTTTGTAGTACCTTTTACTACAACATTCACACCCAAAAGGGGTTCACCCTTTGCGTCAGTTACCGTACCGGTAACTTTCTTAGCTTGTTGGGAGATGGACACATTCGCGTTAGACGCGTGGATTGGAGGGGTTACACCCGCACCGACCATAAGGAAACAAAGTGCCAAACCCAGCCCGCTTTTAACAAAAGCCAACTGTTTGTTCATCATAACACAAAAATAGGTTAACATTAATAATTATATCCACTCTTCGGATACGGGTACAAATATAAATTATTATTCTTAATAAACAACAATAGTATGCATATTTTTTTCACATTCCCTTGAACTTGCAGATATGTGTTCGTACAAATAGCTATTATAGACCCAATAAGGCTTATTCTTGTTAACAAAAAGACACCTTCACAAGAATCAACAATATGTTAAAAACCGCATAAAAAAATACAATCTATTCCTAATTTTTCCGAAGACTTTTAAACCTTATTATCAATCTACAGCACGGTAAACGAGTCTCTTGGGCCATATAAAACAAAAGAGGACACCGTTTTACCGACATCCTCCTAAGCTCTTATCGCATTAGATCCATGAGCCTTACCGGCTGCCGGCTATCGATTTACTCACGATATTCGTTACGGCCTCTTGCATCTTCTCGATGACGCCGCTGTTTTCCATCCCGTATTCGGAGGCGATCGTCTCCAGATTCGGGGAACCGATCCAAACCTTGCCGTCCGCATCTTCCCAAACGGAGATACGTAGCGGCAACTCCAAAGAGATAGACGGATCTTGCTGCATCAATAAAGTCCCGACTTTCGGCGAGCCGAAGACGATCACCTTATTCGGAGGCAGCTTCATCCCTACCTCGCTAGCGTTTCGCCCATGATCGAACACGGCGAACACGGAACCTCCTTGAGACTTGATAATCTCTTCGATCCGCCGCATCGTCTCATCCACGCTAAACGGGCTTACCGCTTTATCCATCAAACGATTCTTTTTCTCCATGGCTGTAATTTTCTTCAGTTTTGTCAAGACAGGAGTCTTGACCGTCCGTACGCTCGACTTCCGGTCATTATTCAGCTGCTCATAAATAACGATTTTATTCTCTCCTTTGTTTAGCCATACGCCCGGTATGTAAAGCGTTTGCTGAGGGCCGGCATACCAATAGCGGCCGATATTGACGCCATTGATGAAAATAATGCCCTTTCCCCAATCCTCCATGTCGATGAACGTATCGCCGGTATCGGACAGGTGGAAGGTTCCCTCGTAGAGAACCGGCTTATTCCCCAACGCCGCTACCTCGGGCGAGCCATTCTTATAGACATAAGGTTCGCCGGAGACCAAAGCCGGCATCCGGTCCATCGGGAGCTTGTACATCTTCCAGTCCGATATCTCGCTGCCGTTAATCTTGACCGAGCTGATGATCCCCTTCGTATTGCGGACGATCTCCTCGCCATAATTGATACGCCCCATGTTCTCCACCAAGATGTCCAAGGTAGCGTTGAACGGGATATCGATCTCCATCGCATATTGGTTGAAGCAACGGTTTAACTCGCCGACACGCTCGCCATCCACGTAGATCGTAGCGTAATCACGCAAGCCCGGTATCTCCAAACGGCCTTTCAGGGGTTGGTTGAAATGGGTAGAGTACAAGACGTAGCCGTATCCTTGGTTCAATTGCTCGAACGTGAGAGGTGTCGGAGACGCTACCGGTTCCCCTTCTTTCGCCAAGGCCAACACATCGGCTACCTTCGTCAAGGAGATCGACGGGATCTCGATCAGCGGTATAGGGGCTGGGGCCTCGGGGACGTCATAAGTGACGTATTTCCGGATCACGTTGCGGATCGAGTCGAACTTCGGGGTCACCCAACCCGCCTCGCTGATCGGGGCGTCGTAGTCGTAGCTGGTCAAGTCCGGCTGGATATCATGCTTCTTGTCGTAATTGGCGCCACTGGTGAAACCGAAATTCGTACCGCCATGAACCATATAGAAATTGAAAGAGACATCGTTTTGGAGGTACGTCTCCGTCTGCCTCGCTATGCCGGAATCGCTTATATCGGGGAATGATTCCGCCCAGTGCATCAGCCAACCGGGATAAAACTCGGCTACCATATACGGGCCTATTCCCCCGTGATACTCGTTCACCACCTTTTTCAAGTTCTCCACGTTACTCTCCCCGTTCGCCGTAGGCAACGCTCCCGGGGTGGAACCGCCCTCGAACAACCAGCTTCCGTCCGAGGTGAACAGAGGCACGTTGAAACCGGCGTCCGCCAATTGCCGCTTGATCTTGGCGTTGTAGCGGCGATGCTCCTCCAAGGGGATATCCTTACGTTGCGCCACGTAAGAGCCGAACTCGTTCTCGGCCTGCACCATGATGATAGGGCCGCCTTTCGATACCTGCAAGTCGCCGACCTGCTCGTAAAGCTTATCGATATAAAGCTTCGTGCGTCTCAAGAACTCCGGGTTATCCCGGCGGATCTCCATGCCCGGTATATTCTGCAACCACCACGGATAACCGCCGAACTCCCACTCGGCGCATACGTAGGGGCCGGGACGGAGGATCACCATCAATCCCTCCTCTCCCGCTATCCGGATATACTCGGCCAGATTCTTGTCTCCCTCGAAATCCCATTTACCCGGCTCCGTCTCGTGCAGGTTCCAGAAGACATAGGTAGCGACCGTATTCAAGCCCATCGCCCGCATCATCCGAAGGCGATGCCGCCAATATTGGTGGGGGATACGAGGGTAATGCATCTCACCCGAGAGGATCGGGGTTACCTTCCCGTTTACATAAAAATGACCGTCCTTGATCTCGAACGTACGTTTCTCCTTGGCGAACGAGCCGACAGGTATCAGCATCAAAAGGAGCAATAGATAGGCGATTTTCTTTTTCATGGAATCCATGTGTTATAAAGATTTATTTTTAGGTTTAAGATCTCGTGGCAAATGTATGTAAATAAAAAGAGGATGCCAAATAAATGACATCCTCCCTAGCTTATATATTATATAATGTATAAGTCTGTATTAAGCTTGCTCCAACTGCAAAGTCTTAGTCGGCTGGTCGCAAACCTCCGTCGGGCCGAAGTACTGGATCGGACCCGGGTATACGTAGCTAGTAGTCAAAGCCCACTCGTCACGGTTTGCGGCGAACGCCTTGAAAGGAGCGCCGTCAAGCTTAACCAAAGCCTTCTGGATAACCGGCTTCATCTCGCCATGACGTTTCTCCATGTTCATCATCATAGTAACAGGGATACCACCGGCGATCCATTGATCAGCGGGAGCGGTCGTGTTACGTACGGAAGACATATAACCTGTCTTACCGGCGGCGATCAAGCAAGATGCCGTGTAACCCAAAGAGTAGCAGTAGTCCGCGTCGTAGTTAGAAGGAGCGGCGCAACGACCCTCGTAACCGAAGAAGTGGTGTTGTGCGGCGAACTTGCCTACGTACTTGCCCTCGGCCTTCCACTCAGCCAATTTCTTGCCAACCATCTCAGACAATAACTTCTCAGTCTCGATCAAAGAAACCTGTACGTTTCCGTGCGGGTCACGGTCCAAAGACAACTGACGAGCTACGCCCTCCGGAAGAGAAGCGTACAGATCAGAGTTCTCCTTCGTCAACTTGCTGATGATATAAGCACGTTGCTCGCTCTTCTTGATCATCTTGAACTCAGCGTCGTGCTTAGCCAAGAAGTCGTTCAACTCGGCGATCAAGCGTTTCATAGCCGGAACGAACTCGATCAAGCCCTCAGGGATCAATACCGTACCGAAGTTATTACCCTCGGCGGCACGTTTAGCCACGATACCAGCCACGTAAGTAACGATATCGTCCAAAGACATATTCTTCTCCTCAACCTCCTCGGAGATGATACAAACGTTCGGTTGAGTCTGCAAAGCACACTCCAAAGCGATATGAGAAGCGGAGCGACCCATCAATTTGATGAAGTGCCAGTATTTCTGGGCGGAGTTACAGTCACGTTGGATGTTACCGATTACCTCGGAGTAAACCTTACAAGCCGTGTCGAAACCGAAAGAGGTCTCGATCTGGGCGTTCTTCAAGTCACCGTCGATCGTCTTCGGGCAACCGATTACCTGTACGCCGGCGCCAATAGCCTTGTAATACTCGGCCAATACGCAAGCGTTCGTGTTAGAATCGTCACCGCCGATAATAACCAAAGCCTTGATATCAAGCTCTTTCAAGATCTGAAGACCTTTATCGAATTGCTCTTTCGTCTCTAATTTCGTACGTCCGGAACCGATCATATCGAAACCGCCCGTGTTACGGTACTCGTCGATAATATCAGCCGTCAATTCCATATATTTATGATCGATCAAACCGCCCGGGCCCAAGATGAAACCATACAGACGAGAATCTGCGTTGTGAGCCTTGATACCGTCGAACAAACCAGCGATCACGTTGTGACCACCGGGAGCCTGACCACCGGAAAGGATCACACCAACGTTCATGACAGGCATAGCCTTCTCTTCGTTACTCTTCTCGAATGTAACGATCGGCATTCCGTAAGTGTTCGGGAACAATTTCTTGATTTCTTCCTGATCGGCTACTGATTGAGTATACTCGCCGTCAACGGCTTTCACTGCACCTTTCAACGCAGCGGGTACCTTCGGTTGGTAAGCTGCTCTTGCGATTTGTAATGCACTCTTTGTCATTTCTTAATTGATTTATTTAGAAATTATTTGATACGTGTTCAAAAGTGACGCAAATATAAGGAAAAAATCCGTATTAATAAAAGAGAAGGGGGATATGTTCATTCAAAATAGCATCGAAAAAAACTTCCGGGAAATCACTGGTAAACTTGCCCTCATCATTATAACCGATCAACCTTCAACAAGAAGAGGATGTGTCACCATGAAGTGAACACGAGAAAATAGGTAGCTTACTGTATATTTTACTTGACTATTTTTTACCCGGTCGTGTTTTTCCAAAAACACGTACGTAATTTTCAAGAAACACGTACGTGTTTTTTCGAAAACATGTACGTGTTTTACTCAAATCTCCATCATAATTTATATCCATCTAATTATAAGCCAGTTATAAACCATTTCAAACAAATGCTTTATTGTATTTTTTTAATCCGTTTACTCTGTTGGCTACTTCAATGGCACAATAGAGTAAACTATTCATCAACTTGCACCTAATTATCACAAAAGACTTCGTATATTTACACCTTCTATTAACGTTAGTTAATCACAAAATTCGATGCGAAAAAGCCCTCTTGCACTCCTATTATCGCTTATCTGCCTGATCTCGTCTCATAACGAGATACAAGCGCAAGGACATCCCCCGACAGATTCATTGCGACAACGGGCCGCAGCGAGCGTGGGTAAGGAAAAGCATGATCTACTGATGCGTATAGCCATGTCCACCAACGATATCGCCGACTGGGACGCTACGCTCAACGACGCTATCGACCGGTGCGACACCCCGGCCATCTGCCGATCAAGGCTGAATCGCATACAATGCCTCTTTAATTTCTACTCCGTGGATTCGGCTATCATCGAGGCACGAGAGAGCCTTCCTTTTATATTGAATGCCAAGCAATACAGTTTCTACTTCTCCACCTATAATACTTTTATATCCGGATTGTTCAAGCAAAGACGGTTCGACGAGGCCCGTGAGGAAGCCACAACCATGTTCGAGACGGCGCAACAGGTTAAACAACCGGTAGGCATGACGATGGCCTTGCAGGTACAAGGCAGCATGTATTATAAACTCGGCTTGTACGACCAAGCCCTCACCTCGCTGGAAAAAGGGATCGCTATATGTCCCACTTACGAGAATGGTGAGAACCAAGTACTCTACATCTCGGCCGTTCTTTACGAATGGCTCTTCATGACCGCCCTGAAGGTGAACGACACAGAACGCATATCCCGTTACGCCGACAGCTACGCCGCCCTCGTCAAATGGAGAGACGAGCATGGGAAAGTGGACCCGACCGGACATTATCCCGTCACCTCCCGCTCTCTCCAAGCCTTGTCTTTCCTGAAAAAAGGGCAAATAAAAGAGGCGAGACGATTGCTGGATGAGGCAGCCCGGTTTATTCATCCCCAGATCCCGGCCAACGCTTATGAGCATTTTTACGAGGCTCGTCGAGAATTACGGAAAATGACAGGAGATTACCAAGGGGCTATCAAGGATATGGATATCCTGTTGGCGGCCCACGAGGGCGACCTATCTTTCTATATGGACGATTTGTTGAAGAAAGCGGAACTTCTGGCTCATTCCGGAGATCCCCGGTCCTGTATATCGCTCTATCATACGTATATACAGGTGAAAGACTCGGTAAACCGGTTGGATATCGCCTCTCGGATGGATCAACTACGGACTATTTACGAGGTAGACCGGCTCAACCAAGAGAGGCAATACGCAAGGAACTGGATGTTCGCCGCCTTTACCGGTTGCTTGCTCCTTTTCCTTTTGCTAGCGGGATATATTATCTATTCCCAACGCCTAAAAGCGAAGAACCAAGTACTCTACAGACGCATACAGGAACAGATCCGGCAGGAAAATAAGGCGGTGGAAACCATTAAGCAAATACCCGAGAACGATCTTTCCCGGGAATTACGTTTATTCATAAACTTGAACGAGTTATTGGAAAAAGAAAAGCTATACACCGATCCCACCTTGAACCGGGATGATCTGGCACAACGTTTGGGGACCAACCGTACCTACTTGATGGAAGCCGTACGTACTTACGGCGGGAATATGACCGTCCGCGAATATATTTATGACTTTCGTCTAAAGCATGCCGCCGAACTGCTCTCCTCTCCCTCCGCCCTCTCGATCGATCAAATATGCTATGACTCCGGATTCGCTTCCCGCTCGGTATTTTACCGCCTTTTCCGACAGAGCTATGGCCTGTCTCCTAACGAATATCGAAAACTTGCGGAGAAAGAAAAAGAAAATTAAAATACTATATTTCAAAAACTTGCGCCACACGGACAAATGTTTTGCGCCACACGGACAGCTTTTAGGATTACTATTCGGATATTGAAGCGATATCTGTTAATCCTAAAAACAAACTATATATGAAGACAAATTATTTTTTTCTCCTTTTCTTTCTTTTGATTCTGATGGGATGTTCGGATGACAAAAACATTCCGGATATCCCGGCCTCCACAGAGGACACCTATGAAGGAGTACACGATCTGATCAGTTTCACGAAAGAAACCGAAGATTTCACGTATGGAGACCTGACTTTCTACATCAAGACTCCCCGCGGGAACATTATCCAACGGAAAGCCAAGCACCGGCGATTATCCGGGACTTCCCTATTCACCATGGAAAAAGGGCTGAAGGAGGGTAAATACCAGCTACTATATATGGAATATACCATCCAATCGGATTGCCCGGACATTGACGGGCGAAATGGGGAGTTCGGCATGGGGTGCTACATTACCGTCAGCGAGAATGGGATCTCCACCGAAACCAACCGTGACGAGCGAATCGGCCTGTATGGGAACGGTACGCCGGAAGATCCGTACCGGATAACCTCTGCCGATGATTTGGCGAAGATACAAGAAGCGATCCTCAACTTCCACAACAATGGTAACCTTGTTAATTCCTCCACCTGCTTCAAGCAACAAAATGACATTAGCATGGCCAACTATAATGACCAATGCGGCTGGGAGGGTAACTGGTATCAAATCGGATTATCAGCCAGTTATCCTTTCACGGGCTATTATGACGGCAACGGCTATACGATCCGGGATCTGAAAATGTTAGATAAAAACGCCGTGGGCGCTAGTTTGTTCGGCTTCGTAAATCAAGCCATCATCTCGAATCTCACCATCGAGAAAGCCACCATAACCGGCTATGGGGCGCTATCGGCTATCGTAGGAGCCGTTACCACCAAGGGGGGAAGCATCAATAAGACATTCATAAAAGGGTGCATAGTAAAAAAATCCACCATCGAAAGCCGTAGCGATGGCGTAGTCACGGACGGCATGGCCATAGGCGGGATCGCCGGCATGGTAGACCCAAACGTAAATCTCTGGATAGATTCCTGCTCGGTAGAGGATTGCACTATAAACGGGGCGATTGCCGTAGGAGGAATCCTTGGCGGAGGAACAGTGTACTCAATGACACAAATCACGAACTCCCACAACCGGAATACCAAGGTAACTGCATCTTACAATTGTGCCGGAGGAATCGTTGGGTACGCCGATACGCTCTATGTATATTCATGCAGCAATAATGGCTCTATCAAAGGTGCCGCATCCACAACCGCTCCTCCCGGAAACCTTCCTGCCAATTCTATATATAATGTAGGAGCGGGCGGGATCGCCGGAGGAAGTGGATTGAGCACCATCATTTCCAGCCGAAACAGCGGGACGGTGCAAGGAAGCAGGGGCGTAGGGGGAATTATCGGAAGCACACTGGTAACTACCCAGCCGAAAACTTATTATAATAACACGTTTATCGGTTTTTGCTCGAACTCGGGGAATATAAACGGCGACAGTTATATAGGAGGATTATGCGGTGAGGCGCAACTTGGCGCTTATAAATCGTATAATGAGGGTATGATCAAGGCTAATTCATCCTTCGCTGGTGGAATTTTAGGATTCGCTCCCTTGGCCTCCATCACCAACACGGCGAATTTCAATAAAGTAATCGCCTCCTCTTATAGCGGAGGAATAGCCGGTTCCATCCTTGCCGGCTCGTTGGGTATTAACACGAATCTGGGGGAAGTAGCCTCCTACCATGAATATGCCGGTGGTATGATAGGAAGGGCAGGGAATACGCTTGCCATGAACTATTGTTCCAATTTCGCATCGATATCAGGTTCCTCATACCTCGGTGGTATGATCGGCGAGGTAGGCGACGCAAGGAAATGGACGATCATGGACGGCGTATCCTTGGGGTTTGCCACATTCGAACTAGCGTCTACTCTTGTCGGATTTGTCCCTTTCGCTAAAATCGTGGGAGAAAGCGGAGAAATCCTTGTTAACTGCGCCCTTACAGTACTTAGCCTCGTCTTAAATGATATCGATATTTTATCAGAAGGTTTTAGCGTATTCGGGCTTATTTCACACGGTCATCCGGAGATTATAGAAACAGAGAGGCTGAAAGGTGTCATTACCCATGATATCGCCATGTTGGAATCAGATATGGACACGAAACTGGCCAATAAAACAGACAACCTATCGTTCGCAAGTATCAAACTGAGGAGCAAAGATATGACAAATAGGTTCATGTCTAATCGAAAGACATTAACAGAATGGTTCGAAAGTGGGACAAACCACCAGATTTATAGTGATGCGATGAATTATAAGAGAGGGTTGCTCTCCAAACAGATCCTTAAAAGCAAAAAAAACGAAGAAGTTCTACATACGGTTGTCAGTGGTGTTTGTTGCGCGGTCAATTCAGCCTTGCTTTTTGTTACAGTTATCACTTTCCCCGAAGGTGTTCCCGCTGTAGCCTTGATGGGAGGTGCGCTAGCGTTAGTCAGTTTCGGCAATTCGGTTTCGGCCACTCTTGATGATTTCGTGGAAAACTCCGTCGTTATCACACAATGCTTGAACGCCGGAGAGATTGGCCAATATAGCAGCGGAGGCTTGGTAGGCCAACTTCAGCAAAGCTGCCTTATCTCCGATTGTATAAATATGGGACGCTCAAATAAAAGAGCCAATGCCCTAATTGGAGTTGTCAATCCAAACGTAAGGGTAGGCAGGAACTTGAATGTCGGGGAGAATTGGTATCTTTTCGCACCTCCCGCATCCGTTTCTTATTTTGGGAATTACTGCATGCTGGGCACTGTAGAGCAACCGAATCCTGTGATTATGAACATATTCAGCTTACAAGACTTAAAGTCGGAAAAGACCTTTACTGGATGGGACTTTGATGTAAAATGGGAAATACCATCCAACGAAACAGGTAGCTTTCCGATCCCGAAGAAATCCGAGATGCAATTTGATAAACCTAATTTATAAATAAACGAACAAACATGAAAATATACACTAAAACAATATGGAATATATGCGCATGCATGCTTATCATCTTGCTCGGCGGATGCGCAGACGATGACATCATACGAAACGACTGCGGATCGACCTTGCAAGAGACAGAATCTCATCTAATAAGCACGTTCTCCTTGCCGGAAGGCAAAACTCCCATACAAGATACGAGAGAACAGATCTTTTTCCAGTTGAGATCGCTGAGCGATAACTCCATACAGCTCATGGAAGGTAAGATCCGGAAAAACGCGGGGATTCTTTCCTGTGAAATGTTTATCCCCAATAATCTGGTATTAGAAGATGGAGACTATATACTTTGGTTAAAATTCGATGAAGAAGGCAGCGTCTATCCACTAAGCTATCATCTGACATTCCGTGACAAGATGGTCAGTATGGTACGTGATACTAAATATATTTACGAGATGCTGAATGGCGAAGGTACAGAAGAGAATCCTTATCTGATTACTTCCACCAACGATTTCGCCTATCTCGTGTCTCAATTAGCCACGTACGACAGTAATTACGGATACGGGCAATTCTTCAAGCAAATAGCCGACATCAAAGCTCCTATCCCCAATTGCCTGTATCAAGGTAACGCTTATAAAAGCGCCCCGTTCGCGGGGAACTACGACGGCGATTCCCATAAGATACTAAACCTAACCTATCTCGGGACGAACGGTGGAGAGCAAAGCGACGCAATCGGGCTTTTCTCCATTTTACACGACGGGGCAGTGATCCGGAATCTTGATATAGAAGGAGCGGATATAGAGTATCCGGGGAATTGCTGCGGATTGCTTGCGGGAGTAGCTAACGGGAATATACGAATCGAGAATATAACCTTAAACGGTAATATCAAGTCCACGAAGGATAAAGTTGGCGGTTTAATAGGCTATATCGAGGGCAACGCCCAGTCGTTGGCACAAATCAGTATCCGGAATGTGCGATTGGGCGTCTCATTCTCGGAATCCGGCAGCTCTTATATCGGAGCGTTGATCGGCTGGGCCGAGAACGCTTCCATTCAAGTGGAGGATATCAGTAGCGACGGGATTTTCAAAAACTTGAGAGGGAATAATCATGTGGCCGGTCTGATCGGGAAATTATATGGTCAAATCGATGCCAGAAAAATTAAGCTGCAACATACCACCTTAAACGATTTCCCGATATCCGGAAACCAGAACGTAGGCGGATTGATCGGTGAGGCATTCTTACAGGCGGCATCCAGTTTCAAAGACATAACCATCGACATGCCGATCAAAGGTAGCTCCTATGTCGGCGGATTGATCGGTCAGATCCGGTCGGAAGCCCCTACCAATATCCTCATCGCCATCGAGAACTTCCAGTTGTCCAATCCGGCAAATCGGTCTCAAATCCAAGGGGGTAGTTATGTGGGTGGAATGATCGGATATTCCCACAAAACACACGCTAACGCATTTACGATAGAGCTTAAAGGGGAATCCTTGTTTCATGCCTCGATAACCGGGCAGTCTGCTATAGGAGGTATTTTCGGTTCTTTAGATGATACCCAAATACAAATAACCCCGGCCTCACGATTGTATATGGATAATGAATCCCTTGAAGCTTCTTCAGGGATTTGTGGCACTTTAGCCGGAGCCTTATCTTACCAAGAACCGGGGAAAGAAATTCTTTTGGATCCGGAAATATTGGTGATTAATCCCAACATCAAAATAAAGGGAGGAAATAACACAGGAGGAATCATCGGAGCGTTATATAATGGGACGTTGACTGGGACCTATAAGCCAGAATTCAATGCCGCAAACGTAATCGTGAGCAAGATTCCACGACCGATTTTCCCGGGTAACATAAATTCGGAAAAACCCTATCGCGAAAATGCCGCTTATGTTGGAGGAATTGTCGGATATGCAGATAAATCTACCCTCAGAAGACTCTTCACGCAACCTTCCATTTACGGCAGAAGTACAGTCGGAGGAATCATCGGATATGCGAGCGATACTCAAATATCAGATTGCGGCGTGAAAACAGAAACATTTAATAATGGGAATAATAGCGCCATTATGGTAGGGGGAATTATCGGACAAGCATCGTGCTCATCCCACTGTGAGTTTTCCAATCTAGTAAATTACAGTGATATCTCCTCAGGATCCAATTATATCGGAGGCATTTTCGGGAGTATGGTAGCAAGAACTACCGTAAAGATCAATAAAGTCGTGAATTTGGGTAAGCTATCAGCCACAAATAACATAGGCGGTATCATTGGAAAAAACGCTGGAAAAGGCATTGAGGTTTATGACGCAGCTAATTTCGGTACGATCCAAGGTATCGCAGGAGATAAAGAATACGGAGTGGGCGGTATAGCCGGTGCCTCTGAGGATGCCATTACAATTTATAAATCCGTTAACCACGGAAATATCACCATAAACAGGAACGCCAAGTATTATGGCGCAGGAGGTATCTTGGGGTATGTAAAACAAGGTGGAGCACACATCCGTTACTGCTGTAACCGGGCAAATATAGACTATCCGAAAGATAAAGAAGACAGCCATGGCATTGGAGGCATCGTGGGGAGCATAGAAAAGGCGAGTGATAACGACGACAGTTACGTACTGGATTGCTACAATATGGGAGAAATCAACGGACAGCAAAAAGCGACCGGCACGCTTGGTTCCGACTACCGGGGAGGGATCGTAGGAAACCTCGGAAGCCACGGGAGATGTTACCGGGCCGTGAACGGGGGCTATGTCCGCTTTGGAAACGCAGGTGTCGGAAATGGCAACAAGAAGAATCTGACACATATCTATATCTTGCCCGGTACAGGCAAAGACTTTGGAGCAACGTATATCCCCCAACCAACCAGAGAAGATAAAAATATCTACCAAGGATTCGACTTCACGGGAGATCATGATCCCAACCGGCAACCGGTTTGGGTTCTGGGTGGCACATATAGCTCGGAGAATAAAATGCTACCCTACTTGCATTCAGGAAAATGTTATTTCCAATTCGCAAAATATGCCCCATAAAATACACCCTCTTTAATACACTCTATATATATCCATACCGGGCGCGAACTATTCATCGGTTTGCGTCCGGTTTTCACAAAAGACTTCGTATATTCGCGAAGTCAATATTCCATATTTTAATACATTACTTACATAACACAAATACAAAATGAAAAAGTATCTTACTCTTGCCGCATCAGCTCTGCTCCTAGCCGCATGCAGCGAAAAACCGGGTTACGAGATCAACGGTACCGTAGCGAACACCGATCTAAACGGAAAATACGTTTACCTGTATGAATATGGCGTACAAGACGCCGCCCCAATGGATAGCGCATTGGTGCAGAACGGCACGTTCACGTTCAAAGGAACACAGAACGCCCCTGCCCTACGCAAACTCGCCTTCGCCGAGGATGTCGTGGAACCCAAACGTGCCGCTTCCGGCGAGAACGCTCCTTTTACAAGCGTATTCGTACTGGAGAACGGTAAATTACAGGCTGTTCTTGACGAGGCCGCTTCCGCCGTTTCCGGAACACCGGAGAATGACGGCCTGAAAGCCCTGCAAGCACAAATGAAGACTTTGCGTGCGGATCTGGAGAAGCTTTCCGCCGACATGAAATCAGAGGATAAGGAAGTCGTAAGCGCCGCCGAGAAGAAATATGACGAGATCGACCAAAAGGTAACCGATGCCGTCAAGACTTACATATTGAATAATACGACCAAGCAATCCGCCGCCAAGTTATTATACGATTTCCGTTACAGCTTGGACGAGGCGGTCCAGAACGAGATTATCGCCAAGGCGGACTCCGCTTTCAAGGCCGTTCCGAACATCGATAAGCTCATGGCTCACCTAGATGTACTGAAAACCGTAGCCGTAGGCAAGAAGTTCGTGGACTTCGAGATGGCCTACCCGAACGGTAAGACGCACAAGTTATCCGAGTTCGTAGGCAATGGCAAGAACATCGTGTTGATCGATTTTTGGGCAAGCTGGTGTCCTCCTTGCCGCCGGGATATGCCGAATTTGGTAGCCGCTTACAAGAAATACAAGAACAAAGGTTTCGAGATAGTTGGCATCTCCTTGGATAGCAAGGCTGACGCATGGGCGAAAGGCGTAAAGGACCTGAATATCACATGGACCCAACTCTCCGACTTGCAAGGCTGGAAAAACTCCGGTGCTCAACTATACGGGGTAAACAGCATCCCTCACACCGTATTGGTGGATAAGGACGGAACGATCATCGCCAAGAACCTACATGGCGAGGAGATCGACGCTAAACTTCAAGAAATACTAAAATAAACAAGAATAACATGTCCGCTCAAATCACTCTAAACTGGGAAAAGGACTTGACATTCGAGACCTTGCTAGACGGGCATAAGGTGACAATAGACAGGGATATGGAGAACGGGGGCAACGACGAGGGCCCCCGTCCCAAAGCCCTAATGCTCGTAGCCTTAGCCGGATGCAGCGCCATGGACGTAATCCCTTTGTTCAACAAGATGAGGGTACGTTTCGAGAAAGTATCCATTGACGTGAAGGCCGAGAGCTCCGACACCATCCCCATGGTATACACCGCATTCCACATGACCTACCATATCCAAGGGAACAAGGAAGACGCAGCCAAGATAGACAAGGCGATCCGCTTGTCGCAAGAAAAATATTGCGGAGTAGGCCTTATGATGAAAAAGATCGCCCCTATCACGTACGAGATCCTGTTAAATGGGGAACCGTTAAAACCATACCCTAACGACAAATAACAAATCCCGCCTCTTGCATGGCTGGATTAAAAAATCTATCTTTGTGCGATCTTTAGAGAAAGCGATATTACTATAAAATTAGCATAAGGTTTTATTACACTTTAATATAATAAATTAGCGATTATGATTTATTCACATGAAGTTCAACACATGTGTGTTGTAAAGAAGGGAGCTAACCACCAGTGCGCTCCGATTCCTGAAGAAGGAAAGTGGGTTAGAGCAACTCAGATCACTGATATCTCTGGTTTGACTCACGGTATCGGTTGGTGCGCGCCGAAACAAGGTGGATGTAAGCTGACATTAAACGTTAAAGAAGGAATCATCCAAGAGGCTCTTGTAGAGACAATCGGTTGTTCCGGTATGACTCACTCAGCGGCTATGGCTTCTGAGATCCTTCCGGGTAAAACTCTTTTGGAAGCATTGAACACAGACCTTGTTTGTGACGCTATCAACACCGCTATGCGCGAGTTGTTCTTGCAGATCGTCTACGGTCGTACACAGTCCGCTTTCTCAGAGGGAGGTCTGCCTGTAGGCGCTGGCTTGGAAGACCTTGGTAAAGGTTTGCGTAGCCAAGTGGGTACGATGTTCGGTACATTGGCTAAAGGTCCCCGCTACTTGGAGATGGCCGAGGGATATTGCACGCGCATGGCATTAGACGCTGATGACGAAGTAATCGGTTATGAATTCATCCACTTGGGTAAATTCATGGATATGGTTAAGAAGGGTATGGACGCTAACGAGGCACTGGAAAAGGCGAAAGGCTCTTACGGTCGTTTCAAAGAAGCTGTAAAATATATCGATCCTCGTAATGAATAAGAAAACATTTACACGTGTCCTCATCGGGCTGAGTGTTATCACGGCTGTGGCTACGCTTATCACGTATTTCGTGATGAAGCCGGAGAAACCGTGGTTGGCGTTTTACGTGGCTTGTTGTGGCGGTGTATTGGTTTTCAACTTTCTGATATCTTTATTCCTAGTAAATAAGAATTTTAAAAAGTAAAAAAATAATATGGCTTTATTTGAAAGTTATGACCGTCGTATTGATCATATCAACGCGGTATTAAACGAATATGGTATCAACGGTATCGAAGACGCAAAGGCTATCTGCGATGCTAAGGGTATCGACCCTTATACAATGTGTAAGGAAACTCAACCGATCTGTTTCGAGAACGCTTGCTGGGCTTACGTAGTAGGTGCCGCTATCGCTATCAAGAAAGGTTGTACGAACGCTGCCGAGGCTGCCGAGGCTATCGGTATCGGTTTGCAAGCATTCTGTATCGCTGGTTCTGTTGCGGATGACCGTAAGGTGGGTATCGGCCACGGTAACTTGGCTGCCCGTTTGCTTCGCGAGGAGACTAAGTGTTTCGCTTTCTTGGCTGGCCACGAGTCTTTCGCCGCAGCTGAGGGCGCTATCAAGATCGCCGAGATGGCAAACAAGGTTCGTAAAGAGCCGTTGCGTGTTATCTTGAACGGTTTAGGTAAGGATGCCGCTAAGATCATCTCTCGTATCAACGGTTTCACGTATGTACAGACTCAGTTCGACTACATGACAGGTGAGGTGAACGTTATCGAGGAGAAAGCTTACTCTAACGGTCTTCGTGCGAAAGTTAAGTGCTACGGCGCTGACGACGTTCGTGAGGGTGTAGCTATCATGCGTAAGGAAGGTGTTGACGTATCTATCACGGGTAACTCTACAAACCCGACTCGTTTCCAACACCCGGTAGCCGGTACTTATAAGAAAGAATGTATGGAGAACGGTCACCCGTATTTCTCTGTTGCTTCTGGTGGTGGTACGGGCCGTACTTTGCACCCGGACAACATGGCCGCTGGTCCTGCTTCTTATGGTATGACGGACACAATGGGCCGTATGCACGGTGACGCTCAGTTCGCTGGTTCTTCATCCGTTCCTGCTCACGTAGAAATGATGGGATTCTTGGGTATGGGTAACAACCCGATGGTAGGTGCTACGGTTGCCGTAGCGGTTGCTATCGAGGAAGCTATGAAGAAGTAATCAACTAAACAATAAAATAATTGTTTATATATAGACTCCTGTAATCTTGATGGTTGCAGGAGTTTTTATTTTACTTATCAAAAGGAGGAAAAGGATGACACTAAACATAGACCAAGAGAGTTGTATCAAATGCGGGAAATGCGTAAGGGTATGCCCTTCGGATATATTCACGCAAGAAAGGGCCGGAGAGACGATCGGGCTGGTACGTGTGGAAAGCTGCATCGTTTGCGGGCATTGCGTGGACGTATGTCCGACGGGTTCCGTGTCGCACAGCGAATTCCCGCCGGAGAAAACGCATACGATCGATTACAGCCAGATGCCTACGCCGGAGCAGGTGATGTTGCTGATCAAGTCACGCCGTTCCAACCGGACATTGACCTCGAGGCCCGTACCCAAGGAGATGCTGGACAAGATCGTGGAGGCCGCTCATTCTGCGCCGACGGCTACAAACTCCCAAAGCCTTTCGTTTACCGTCGTCACCGATCCGCAAAAGCTACGGCAGGTGAGCGATTATACGATAGGTGTGTTCGACTCCTTGGCGAAGCTATTATTGAATCCCGTCGTGAAATGTGTGGTCAAGCCGTTTATGAAGGATGTCTATAAATACGTACCGGTATTCAATCGGTTGAAAGAGGAACACAAGGCGGGTAAAGACCCGATTCTCCGGAAAGCCACCGCCCTGCTACTGATCCATACACCGAAGTCCAACCGATTCGGAAGTGAGGACGCTAACCTCGCTTATCAGAACGCCTCCTTGATGGCGCAATCGCTTGGGGTAAGCCAGATCTATATGGGCTTTGTGCTCACCGCCATCCGGCAGGAAGGAAAAGATACGCTCGCCAAGACGCTAGGGATCGACGGCAAGATACAAGCGATCATGGCGCTCGGCATACCGGCTTTCAAATACCCGAAGTATACGGACCGGAAAGAGATCGTCAAGAACTATATCGAGTGAGACTTGATGGAGACAACCTTGTCGACCGGGGTGTGCGATCCATTGGATTACGCATCGTAAGTCAATGGATTACGATACGTAAGTCATTGACTTATGGTTCGGATCTCATAGGTTTACCGGGCTAGGATCACTCCCGATCACCAGAACTTATTATGCTCCGGGCTGTATTCAAAACCAGCGTCTTTAAGCTTTGTAAGAAGGGATTTCTTGTTCACTTGCAAATCCTCGCATAAATCGTCGAGGGAAGAATAATTGTCACGAAGTTTCATATTGATGAAGCTGAATAGCATCATCGGATCGTTTGGTAATGACATAATCTTACGAATAAAAATGTTATCTATGTTTTACAACACAAAGATAATGCTTTTTCGCCAGATGGAACCCAGGCACGATCCTTATTATTTGAATATCGGTTCGCAACAAAACAATCCACAAACTGGTTTTAAATAACGAGAACTTATAATTCAATTGAATGACATGAAAAAATATGTATTAGTAGTAGCGGTAGCCGCAGTCCTATTCAGCTGTAGCGGCAACCCAAAGGCAGACGCCACGCAAACAGACAAGAACAAGCAGGAAACCGCCCAAGTACCGGATATGCACAACGCAGAGACCTCCTTGGATTACTGGGGCGTTTACGAAGGGACATTACCAGCCGCCAGCTCGCCGGGTATTAAAACGACCTTGACATTGAACAAGGATAAAACCTTTACCCTCCGCTCCGAATATATTGACGAGAAAGACGGTATTTTTAATGATAAGGGAACTTACACGCTGGATGGTAACGTCTTGACAACGAAACAAGAAGGGGGAGACATCACGTATTATAAGGTAGAGGAAGGCCAACTGAAAATGCTGGACCAGCAGAAGCAACCCATCACGGGCGACTTAGCCAAGTTCTATATCCTTAAGCAAACAAAGAAATTCTAGGCTTTATCCCCATAAGTATATACTTTCAAGGGCAAAAGCATACCCTTTTGTACATGAAAGTATATACTCATTTGCCTAAACCCAAAACTATTCCTACCTTTGCGTCCCTATATAACTATATAATTACTCCAATGAGAATAGCCGCTTAATTTATCTCAAGATGTCGTTCTTTCCATCCGGAAAGCCCTCTACTTCGTACAGGGCCGATTTCGTGGCGACATACTCGAGGCTATCGCGAAACCGATCATCATCGGTATTTCTTATCCATTTTAGTATCTCACATTTTAAATCAGTTCACACTATGAGTATCGTAGCGCAAAAAATCACGTATATACATCCGGACAATCAAGTCTTATTCAAGGGGATCGACTTAACGATCAACAAGGGGCAAAAGGTAGCCTTAGTCGGGAACAACGGATCGGGAAAATCTACCTTCCTCCGTATCTTGGCCGGAACCTTGCAAGCGCAGGAAGGGGAGATTATCTATCCGGCCCCACCCTATTACGTACCCCAGCATTTCGGGCAATATGATAACCAGACGGTGGCCCAGGCCCTACGTATCGACGGGAAACTAGAAGCCTTGCGGGCGATTACCGAGGGCGACGCCTCCCTCTCCAATTTCAATACGCTGGCGGATGACTGGACGATCGAGGAACGGAGCCTCGCCGCCCTGCACGCTTGGGGTTTGGAGCATATCCTCCTCTCCCAACCGATGCGCACATTAAGCGGCGGCGAGAAAACCAAGGTTTTCCTCTCCGGAATCGAGATCCACCAACCCTCGATCCTGCTATTAGATGAGCCGACCAACCATCTGGATAGGCGTAGCCGGGAGAAGTTATACGATTTCATCACGTCTTGCCGTATCACCTTGTTGGTCGTCAGCCACGATCGTACCTTATTGAACCTATTATCTTCCATAGCGGAATTATCCGTCGGGGAAATTACCCTTTACGGGGGTAATTATGATTTCTACAAGGAACAAAAAGAACAGGAACAGGCTTCCATGCAAGAGAAACTGGAAGCGAAGGAGAAAGAGCTTCGCAGGGTCAGGAAAACCGCCCGTGAGGTAGCCGAGCGAAAACAAAAGCATGAATCCCGGGGAAAGAAACAAAGCATCCAGAAAGGAATCCCCAAGATCATGATGGGTGCCTTGAAGGAGAACGCCGAGAAAAGCGCCTCCAAACTAAAAGAGGTTCACGAGGACAAGATGGAGAACCTTGCCAACGAGCTAAAGCAAATGCGCTCCTCCCTACCCGACCTTCAAGGCATGAAACTGGATTTCAGCGCATCCGGCTTACACGAAGGCAAGATATTGGTTACCGCCAAGGAGATCAATTTCGGTTACGCCGAGGCCGGCGATCTATGGCCCTCCCCGATGAGCTTCCAGATCAAGAGTGGGGAACGGTGGCTGATACAAGGCGATAACGGTTCAGGCAAGACGACTTTGCTGAAGTTGATTACCGGCCAGTTACCGCCTCGTAGCGGTTCCTTGATCCGTGCGGATTTCTCCTCTATCTATATCGACCAAGAATACTCGATCGTCCGGAACGACCGGACGGTGTACGAGCAAGCGCAAGCCTTCAACGAGCGTCATTTCCAAGAGCACGAGATCAAGACATTGCTAAACCGTTTCCTCTTCCCGCACGACACGTGGAAGAAGAGCTGCGGGAAGCTGAGCGGAGGCGAGAAAATGAGGTTGGCATTCTGTTGCTTGATGATCAGTAACCAGACTCCGGACCTATTTATCCTAGATGAGCCGACCAATAATCTCGACATCCAAAGCATCGAAATTATCACCTCCATGATCCGTGCGTACAGGGGCACGATCTTGCTGATCTCGCACGACGCTTATTTTATCCGGGAATTGGGTATCCACCAAATAATAACTACCTTCGCGGGTAGGTTAAAGACGAATTTATGAAGACGTTACTTGACGTGCATACCCATACGGTAGCCAGTGGGCATGCCTTTAGCACCCTGCAAGAAATGGCAGCGGCCGCCTCCGAGAAAGGATTGAAGTTACTAGGTATAACAGAGCATGCCCCCGGCATACCGGGGACGTGCTCCCCGATTTACTTCCGCAACCTGCACGTGGTTCCCCGCCGGATATACGGTGTCGAGTTATTGCTCGGGGCGGAATTGAACATCATCGACTATAAGGGCACGATCGATCTGGGCGAGGAGTACTTCCCGATGCTGGATATCCGGATAGCGGGCATCCACTCGCTTTGCTACAAACCGGGAACGGTCGAGCAGAACACGGAGGCGATGATCGGGGCGATCCGCAACCCGCATGTCCACATCATCAGCCACCCGGGAGACGGCACGGCCGAGGTGGATTTCGAGCCTATCGTATTAGCGTCCAAAGAGCATCACACGTTGCTGGAGATCAACAACAGCTCTCTCAACCCGGTCCGCAAGAAACTCACCGCCCGGGATAATAACCTCACGATCTTGCGCCTATGCAAGAAATACGAGGTTCCTGTGATTTTAGGTAGCGACGCGCATATATCTTTCGATATAGCCCGGTACGATCATATCTACGAGTTATTGCAAGAGACACGATTTCCGGAGGAATTGATATTGAACGACAAGGTAGAGGCGTTCAAGAAGTTCATAGGGAGATAAGCGGTGCCTTACATCCGGGGCAGATACATTCCTGCAACCGCGCAGATACATTCCCGCAGCGGGGTAGATACGGACGTGCAGCCGTGCAGATACGCACCTGCAGCCGTGTAGATACGTATCTGCAACCGGACAGATACGGACGTGCACCCGGGTAGATACGGACGTGCGTACCCGCCCGGGTGCATCTTTACTTACAATGTTCCTTTATTAATTTGTCCACGACAGGATCACCCAACTCCTTCGCCTTGTTGAAAGCCTCGCACGCTTCCGCCTTCTTACCCTGACGGACGTAGCAGATGCCTCGCAAACGATAGCAAGAGGCGAAATCCGGAGCGATCCGCAAGGCATTCTCCAAGCTCCTCAACGCCTGATCATAGTTTTCCATACGGATATATACGGACGCTTCCTCCGCCGGATAAGTCGGGTCGCCCGGATTCAAGCGGATCGCAGATTGGATATCGGCCAAGGCGCCGGGGAAATCGCTCATGCGGAACTTCGCTTGCTCGCGGTAATAGAAGAAGCGGTCGCCGACCTGTCCTTTCAAGAGATCGTAGTATAAATCATAATCGTCCACGGCCTCCTTGTATTGCATCAGTTTCAAGCGGAGATCCACCCGTTCCAAGATATAGGGAGCGGCCTCGTTCGTTGGCGGGTTCCCGCATTTGGCGATGGCGCTATCCAGCAAGGCGATGATATCCCCGAAGTTAGCGCCACGGATATTCGCCTTCGCCTTCGCCGCCCAATACCAAGAGGTAGAAGATGCCATATCGCTATCGTTCACCTTCATATAATCATCGAACGCCTGCTCGAAATCTCCTTTATAAAAATGGATGTCCCCTTCCAATTGGCGATAGACCGGCAAGTCCTCCTCCCCGATCGCTTTTTGTATCGCCTCGGTAGCGGCATCGACGGTCCACTGCTCCTTATTCAAGGTCGTATCCGCGGCGGCCACGCCGTAGATCAGCTTGGCTCGGTTGAACCAGATATCCCCTTTCCGCTCGCTGAAGCGGGAAGCCGTGTTTATATCTTCCAACGCCTTATCCAGATAAGCCCCCTGCTCGGCCTCCGTAGGAGCCAGATCCGCACGGTGGTAAGCGTAATGATTGGCACGGTTCAAATACCCGTCGGGAGAATCCGGGAAAGTGGCGATAAAATCATTCAAGGTAGCCAGATACGTCTTCGGGTCTTGCGAGTTTGCCATCAAGTATAAGGAGACCTGCGCTTGGCTTGCGTCCGACGGCCACGCCTTCCGGATACCAATCCGGCTATAGGTGGAATTAAAAGCGTCCGCCGACTGAATCGTCAAGCTATTCGCGTATCCCGCCGAGACCGCGTAGGAATCTTCCTTCTTCCCCGACGCGTCTTCCTGCGCCAAGCCGAACACCTCGCCGTCCGCCGTCAATACAGGAGCGTTTACCTGCCCGCTCTCCAGCGCCATCGACAATTTATAATAGCTGAACGGCTCCTTCAACTTACTGACCTCCGAGACCGGTCCTTCCCCGAACTTCGTGATCTTACCGGTCGAGTAAGGCATCAGATAAGCGATAACTCCTTGCGAGATCGGCTCACGGGCGATCGGCAAGAACACAGCTTTCTTCGGAACCTCTACCTTGAACTTGATCACGTCATATAATTCATCAGCCCCCAAGATGCGGCTTACCGGATATTCTTTACCGTCGGCGTCGGTCACGGTCGCCCTCGCCGCGTCCTTAAACAAGGAATAGCCGGACAACGCCTCACCGGTCTCGGTAATGAAAAATCCCGTACCAGACGCTTTCTTCTGGTTATCTTTTCCATAAGTAGTGACGGTAACCACCGCCTTTCGTTGCTTATCCATCCATTTGGGCGCTTTCTTTTGCGCCGCCACCCAAAATACTTGGCAACAAATCGTAATCAACAGAACAATTCTTCTCATTTCGTTTTCATGTTATCAGAATATACGTCGCAAATGTAAATATTTATACCGGATAGGCGAACAAATTAGGGAATTAATCTATTATGAGTATATTCGCGGAAACACTTATAAAAAACCGCGAGATTATGAGACTAAAATCATGTATGCTTATGTGTAGTTTATTCATGGCGAGCTTAGCCTCCGCTAGTAACTTCGCCTCGGATTCTTTCAAGACCAAGAGCGGAAAAGAACTGATCATCACGTTCATCAAGCACGGCAGCTTGATGCTTACGTACGACAATCATTCGATACAGGTAGATCCTGTCTCCGAATACGCCGATTATACGACTTTCCCGAAAGCCGATATCATCTTGATCACCCACGAGCATGGCGACCATCTGGACCCGAAAGCGATACAAGCCGTCGAGAAAAGCGGTACGGAAATCATCGCCAACGAGAACAGCCAAAAGAAGCTGGGAAAAGGGAAGGTCCTAAAAAACGGCGATACGGATACCTCCATCAGCTATATGAAGATAGAGGCCGTCCCCGCCTATAACACCACGCCCGGCCGGGATAAATATCATCCCCGCCACCGGGATAATGGCTATATCCTCACGTTCGACGGACTAAGAGTCTATATAGCCGGTGATACGGAAGACATCCCGGAGATGAAAGACCTGAAAGACATCGATATCGCTTTCCTTCCCGTCAACCAGCCTTATACCATGACCGTCCCGCAAGCGGCGAAAGCGGCCAAGATGTTCTCGCCTAAAATCCTATACCCTTACCATTACGGGGATACGAAGATCGGCGAGTTGAAAGATGCCTTGAAAGGTAGCGGTATCGACGTGAGGATACGGGAGCTACAATGACGACAAGGCACGGCTCGCCTTTAAGATATTCCGCCGGTACACCCAGCAAGCCAAGAGGAAATAAACGACACATTGCACCCACAACGTCACGTACTCCACACCGACTTGCTCAATCGACGCTCCCATCGAGTTGAGCTGTACATAGGCCAGCGTAGCGGGAGCCGCCGGAATGATATAATGGGCCATTTGCCAATACCAAGGCATCAATTCCAAGGGATAAGAGACTCCGGAAAGGAAGATCAAGCCTACCGAGAAGAAAGCGATCATCAATAACGGAGCCTCCGAGTCCGTAAAGAAATAAGAGGCGGCCAGCCCAAAGAAGCTGGTAGCCAGCAAGAAAGGTATCAGCAGGATCAAGGTGTTCAGATAATTACCGATATCCGGCAGGCCAAACAATAGCGGTATCAAGCCCAACAAGAACAAAGCGAAAATCGTATACAATACGCAATACACAAAGGTCTTGCTGATTATCACCCTAGCGATCCGGCCAAAGGATAATCCCTCGGAGGCGAAACGAACGATGGTACCCGAATCCCGCTCTTCCCCGCTTATCATACCGATCACCATCAACAAGGTCTGGAACATAATGACGATCAATACCGCCGGGATCAAATAGGTTCCATATCCTTCCGTAAAATTATACAACGCCGTCCCGACCACTGATATGGGTTGCGCCGAAACGATCTTGGAAGCGTCTTGCTGGGGCAAGAACACCAACATCTCCGGACGATACCGATCGTTCAACGCCAACATGGCACCGCTAGAAGCCTCCTGCATCGCCATATAATAGAGGAAGGCGCTTGTCGTCTGGTACATGATAAACAGGGACTCATTCCCTCGTGCCACCCGGGTCTCGAAATCAGAGGGAAGATACAAGATTCCTACGGCATCCCCCTCCTTCATCCACTCCTGCGCCTCAGCGTAATCCAAACCATCGGCGATTACCGAGACTTGCGGAGTGGCGTTCAGTAAACGGATGTACTCCCGGCTCAAGTCGGTCTTTGAGTCATCGACGACTACCACCGGGGCGTTACGCACCAGATCCGGGGCATACATATAATTATACAGCAGGCCATAGAGAAATATACCTCCTACCAAGACGAGCAAGATAGCGTAGCTCGTGGAGATCGTCTTAAACTCGTCCTTGACCAAGGAAGCGATATCCGCCAAGGTTCCTTTCATATTATCGGATGTTCTCATATTTATGACTTAAAATAGCGGTTTTCAAATGTGGCAACAGCACCAATGCCAATAACATAAACGCAAACAACGAACTTACGTTTACCCATGTATAAGGAAATCCGTAATCGCCATACAATAAGTTCTGGTTGATCTCCACGAAATGCCGTACCGGAAACAGGTACGAGGCGTAATGTACGGGAGCGTACATGGAATCGACCGGGAAAGTAACGCCGCATAAAGTAGCCCCCAGCGAACCGACCATAGACACCACGCTAATCACGATCGCTATAGCGGGAAACAACGAGAACAGGAATACCGCCAACGCTTGCGTAGCGACCACGAACAAGATCGCCGTCAAGTTCAATGGCCAGAAACCGCAAGCGAAAGGAATATGCATGACCCCGAACATGATATAGTTAGCGAAGACGCTCATGATACAAAAGATAATCGTATAAGGGAGCAGCTTGCCCACCACCGCCACGAACATATTCATCCGTGCCGCCTCCAGCCACTCATCGCCTGTCCGGAACTTGATCTCGCTACCGATAGCGTACACCGTAACCAGCAAAATGATCACTTGGAAAAAGACAAAGAAAAAAGGATTGCTCAGATAAACGGAATAATCCAGATCCGGGTTGAACAGCGGGTGGCTACTGGATCGTACCGGTAATAGGAAGGTGGTTATCTGATTCTCCCCCAGCCCCATCGCCGTAGCTTGCACAACCACCGGGGCGAGCGAAAGCGTACGCAGCAGGGTCTCGAAGGCCCCACGTACCTCACCGCCCACACTCAACAAGGCATAGTGGTAATAATACGATAAAGTAGCGTCACGCCCCGCCGTGGCATCCGCCTCAAACTGATTGGGGATCACTAGATAACCGTAGATTTCTTTTGCTTGGGTAGCACGGCGAGCGGTTTCTTGATCCGTATAATGCCGGGTTACCCGGAAAGTCGGTACCGCCTCTACCTGCCGGACGATCTCCCGGGACATGGAGGTGTTGTCTTGGTCTACTACCGCTATCGGTATATTCTCCATCTGCCCGCTTCCGAAAATCGTAGACATGAAGAATATACAGAACAGAGGCAGCACGATACACACCCCGAAGTATAACCTCCGGGAAACCATGCGATCCAGTTCCCGACGTAAAACCATATAGAAAGGACTCTTCTTTAGCATAGCGACAATAAATTATTTAGTTGTAGAGACGGGGCACGCTCCGTCTCTACAACTGGATAGTATCAAGGGAGTTGATAGAGTACGGACATACCGGGACGCAATCCCTCCACCTTCTCCACCGGTAAGGCATGTATCTCGAAGGTCCGCAAGTCATAGCTACCTGTCTGCTTGGTAGACTTCCAAGTAGCGAAACTGCCCAACGGACTGATATAATTGATCTTGAACTCAATATCCTTCTGATCGATCGCCGGTACATCGGCGACAAACGTTCCTCCCATCTTAAATAAAGGCAAACGATCCTCACGTACGTTCAATACCACATGCACGTCATCTAATACGACTAAGTTCATGATTGGCATCCCGGCCCCAACCAACTCTCCCCGTTTCGGGAAAATAGCTGAGATTTGTCCGGATTCCGGAGCCGTCAACCGAGCGTCCTGTAAGAGAGCCGCCACCTCCTCCACGGTTCCTTGCGCCGCCGTCACCAACGAGCGGGCGCTCTCCTTATCTTGTATCTGCGCCCCGTCTACCGCCATTTGATATTGGCTATAAGCGGCACGTTCGGCGGCCTCAGCCGCTTTATACATGGCCTCCACCTCATCTTTACGCTGTGAGGTTACCACGCTATCTTTATACAAGGCATTGACCCGATCATAGGTAATCTTCGCCAATTGTAAATCCGATTTGGATTTATTCCACAATTGTTGCAAGGAAGCGATGATTTGCTTTCGTGTACCCTCATCCACTTTCTGGTGCTGATACTTCGCTATGTTCTCCATGGCGTTCACCTGTTGATATTTAGCCAATGCCTCCGGACTATTGATGACTACCAAGGTATCGCCTTGGCGTACATTCTGTCCCTCTTTTACCAGAAAGGTATCGATACGCCCCGGTAACTTGCCGGAGATACGTATTTCCGTTGCCTCGATCTGCCCTTGCAAGATCACCGGCTTCTTTTTCAACAAGATCATCCCGATCAACGAGACAACTATAACAATCGCCAAGACTGCGACGAAGGCCACACTCAAATATCTCTTAGTTTTATCCATAACTCCTAAATTTTCAATTTTCAATTCTCAATTTTCAATTCCCCAAAAGCTCCTCGGTCTTTCCCTCCATCTTGTATTGGTGGAACTGCTCCGGCGTACCGCAGACAGACAGCAGATTAATCAAGGCTACATCATACTGATAATAAGCCAAAAGAAAAGCGGTCTTCACCTTCGCCAGCATAACCTCGGCATCGACTACCTCCGTAGAAGTAGCCATTCCCTCTTGGAAGGATTTCTTCCGCACCCGGACCAGTTCCCGGCTCATCTCGATCGTCGTATCCAAAGCCTTTACGTTATCCAAGGCATTTTGTAGCTGGCTGTAGAATTTATCGATACCGACCTCCAGATCCGTAATCGCCTTCTCCTTACCCAAACGAAGCGACTGACTAGCGATCTTTGCCTGCCGGATGGTTTTCTCCCGGTTCAAGCCATCAAAAATATTCCACGTAAAACCAACTCCCACCATCGTACGAGGCAACAAATATTTATCCAGTCCATCAGCGTACAAAGTCTGTTTGCCGAATAAAGCGATATTCGGGACATAAGCGGACCGGCCGATCTTTAGTTGATTATCGGCTACAACCTGCTGCAATTTCAATTGATTGACTATATAATTATTCATCGGAACCAGATCCTTGAAGTATTGAGCCGGAGGAAGCGCCTCATTAATGAATAAAGGAGTCGTGGTACGTACGTCACTCCCCTCCTCCATATTAATCAAGCTTTTAAACGCCTGTTGAGCGACCGCTAAATCCTTACGGGCCGATTCCAGTTCTCGTTTCGCCTCGTCCATACTTACCTGAGCGAACAGACGCTCGGCCCGATTGATCATCCCGTTTTGCTCTAATTTAAGGGCTTGGTCATAATGGGTTTTCAAAGAATTGTACACTTCCGTTTTTACGTCCACCACACTTTGTCCCAGACGAAGCCCGAAATAAGCCTCGATCAATAAGGATTGTTGGTTGGCATCCACTTGATTCCTATTCACCTCCGCTATAGAGACCATCGTCTTTCCGATCTTGTTCGCATAGATACGTTTTCCTCCCGTGAAAACAGGCCACGTCACCGTAGCGTCTATAGAAGTGATGTTTTGGGAGATCAGCGGAAGCGAGAAAGTACCTTGCCCGATCTTATCCAATACCGACATGATCAGCTCATTATCCGGGATATAATTATGGACAAACTCTTTCGCCGGTTCCGTATATTTACTCAGCGACTGCCGTACCTCTATCGGATTCGACATATGTACGAAAGCACCCGCGGCGTTCACCGACGGATACCAAAAAGCGTTTAGCTTTTGATGCTCATTCCGAGCCCATTCCACTTCTTTCCCTGCTATTTTCAAGCTTTTATTTTCCTTATGAAGCAGGTCGAGAGATTGTTCCAAGCTTAAATCCACATCGTTCCCTTGGCTCCATGAAGCGCATGGAAGAAGATACAGCAAAAGAATACTGTAAGATACTATATTACTCACCATAAACTCATTTAGTAATTGACGTTCAGTTGGAGTAATAACAGCGAAAAAGGGAGGATTGTTTTTACTTCTTTTTCAAGTTGGGAAGGAACCAAGTAACCAGTCCTAAAAGAGGCATGAAGCCACATACGTTGTAGACAGCCTCTATTCCATAATGATCCGCCATATTTCCTAATACGGCCGAGGCTATACCCGCCACACCGAAAGCAAATCCAAAGAAAAGTCCCGAGATAAGACCTAATTTATAAGGAAGCAACTCTTGCGCATACAACAAAATAGCCGGGAACGCCGATGATAAGACCAAACCCACGCAAAAACTAAGCACGATCGTCCAAACGAATCCCACATGCGGCATCAACAAGCTAAATGGGGCTGCCCCTAGAATCGATCCCCAAATCACATATTTCCGTCCTATCTTATCACCGATAGGACCACCCGCTAAGGTTCCTATGGCCGTAGCGATCAGGAAGACGAACAAACAGATCTGCGAAGTCTGTACACTCACCCCGAATTTATGGATCAAGTAAAAGGTATAGTAGCTATTCAAACTAGCCATATAGATATATTTAGAGAAAATCAAGGTCAGCAATATCGAGATCGAAAAGACTGTTTTTCCCAAAGAAAGAGGCATCTCCACATGCGTCTCACCCGACTTCTTCTGCCATTTCACCCGACTCAAATACGCCTTATACCAACGGCAGATAGGAATCATCACCAAAATAGCGACGAATGCTAGTATAGAAAACAAAGCGATATGAGTCCGTCCATAAGGCGCCACCAATAGAGCAACCAGTAGCGGACCTAACGATCCGCCCAAATTACCACCCACTTGAAAAAGCGATTGCGCCAATCCCCTACGCCCTCCCGACGCTAGCGAGGTGATCCGGGACGCTTCCGGATGCAAAACCGAAGACCCGATACCTATCAAGAATACGGAGATCAAGACCCAATGGAGCGTAGAGGAAAAAGCGAGATTCAACAAGCCGACCAACGTAAAACTCATACCAATAGGTAACGACCAAGCCACGGGACGCTTATCAAAAATCAAACCGGTTATAGGCTGGAAAACAGAAGCGGATAATTGATAAACAAGCGTAATCAACCCGATTTGGGCGAAGCTCAACGCTAAATCATCCTTGAAAAGTGGATAAACCGCCGAGATAACGGATTGCAACGAATCATTCAAACAATGCGTAACGCTTAACGCCACCAATACCCGGAATGCTGTTTTATTTACCGGCTGTTGTTTAGAAACCTGCTCCATAACTATCTATATTTCTATTTCACCTCGTGCTCATTAACATTTCAAAAACCGCACAAAAAGTTAGCTAATTTCTAGAAAAACAAACCCTAAGAGCCTATTTTAACTATAGTTAATACAACTATTCTTTCGGTTCTTTTCATTTCTTTATGTTAATCGGCTTAATCTTAATACCTATGAGCCTTGTTTTCTCAGTGATACTTCAGAGCTGTATCCCGGAATGAGCATATATCTTATAACTCACTCCCAAAACAAACGCCAAAATCCCTTATCTGCCATCATTCCGACCCGAAGTTAAAGATCGAGATCATTAACGGGAACAGCCTCTGAAGTTTTTTATATTTATTCCTCTTCTTCTCCCTCGTTCGCCGAATGTAAGATAAAAGTAGTAGCGCCAATCGTTACGATCGTACCTTCCCCGATACGTACTTGTTCTTTTTTACCAACCAATACATTTTTCACAAAAGTCCCGGTCAAGCTAGGAAAGTCACGCACCATATAAACGAACTTGCCATTAGCGTCTTTCTTTACATTAATCACACAATGCTTACGCCCCATACTTGGATCGCTCGTGATAATAGGGACATCTACACCTTCCGTATCCTTATTACGGCGACCAATCACATTATCTCCCATCACTAATGGTAGATCTTGCTTAAAAGCAAAACCATTCTCGATAATGGTAATATAACCACAAGAGAAATCCGGTTCCTTCACCTCTTTTTCCTCACCGGTAGCCGTCTTCACCACCTTTCGGCCCAATTTAATCTTAAATTGCGCTCCACACTGCGGACAGACGAAGGCTAATACCTTCCCTTCCGGATATTTGGTCTCATCAAAAGACAACTGATTATCACATTTTGGACAGAAAACTCTTTTCATACACTTAAATACAGGATCTAGTATTACAAACGGAGCGCAAATTTACGAAAAAACCTTCAGCTACACTCCTAAAATCTCATGGTTATGATTTTTTGAAACAAAAAAGGCTATCCATCACGGACAGCCAATCTCAATTGTTAACCTAAATCTCGTCCGGGCTCTCGGAATCGCCCCCGCCACCTCCCGGGGTCACCTCTCCGTTCGAGTACTCGGTGTACTCACGGAGCTTGGCCGTCAGCTTGAGCGAGGCGCTGGAGAGGTTGCCCGTGGCACGGGCACGGAGGCGTACGCCGGTGATATTGCCTTGCGTGGAGAAATCCTCCGGCGTGACGGCCCCCTTCGAGCGGATGCCCACGCTGAAGATGCCGAGGTCGTCTATCTTCACGTTCTTGCCGTCCATCAGCAGCTCCTTGATACAATTCACCATGTCCTTCAGCATGCCGTGGATGGCGCCGGTGGAGAAGGGGGTGTTGTGGGTGGACATGTGCTCGGCCAAGGCGGCGATGTCTACCGTCTCCTCGCATACGGCACGGGCGTACCACTTGTTGAAGGTTGTCACGTTCTTCTCGTTCTTGTTTTGATACTTCTTGTAGCGGATCATAATGTGTTGTTTTTTAATGTTGATACAAAGATACGGCAGGGCGTGAGGGCTTTGTCGCTTTGGGTGACTTAGGGTGATTTCGGGTGAATTATTTCTCCGGGAAATGATGGATATATGCCGGAGATTCACTATCTTTAGGATATGGAAACGACATTCAAGATACGAGCGTACGGGCGGATGGAGCTGGCCGAGGTCTACCTGCCCGACCTGCATCCCCGCTCGGCCCACCGCAAGCTGCAACATTGGATAACGATCTATCCCGGCCTGCCCGGTCGCCTCCTCTCGCTGGGTTATCACGAGGGCGAGCGGGTCTATTCGCCCGCCATGGTGCGGGCCATCATCGAGTCGCTCGGCGAGCCGTGAGAGCCGGATGGTATCCGGGTGGAATAGGGGCGCTAAGTCAATGGAACGCAAGACGGATTCCATTGACTTAGCGACCGTATCTCATTGGTTTTCCGGTCATGTTTCTTAATCCCGACGAATATCGGTGCCGGGGTTAGGGCGCAAAAGGCGCATCTTTACGTGCCTATATAAAACTTTTCTTGTAAATATATTTTTTCATCACACTGCTATAGTGTGATATATATTTATTTTTTTGTAAAATGTTTTTCCAGACACTGTTTTTTGCGCCTTTTGCGCCCTGCTCATTTTAGAAAGTCAGTTTTTATTCCGGCTTATCTTCTTGACCCTTAAAGATATCATTCTCCTTTTGGGCTCTATCCTCTTCCTCTTGCCTAGGGCGCAAAAAATTGGCTTTTACCTGTTCCGAGGTGATCTCGGCGACCTCAAACAGTAGTTTTCCTCTAGTTTTCGTGAGCTTAAAACCGTGTTTTTTCAGCACCTTGCTCAACGTAACTATATTGGAACGTGTCGGCGTGATACGTGTAAATACACTTAGTTTCGTCATAATATCGCTCGCCGTAAGATACTGTGGCGTGTCGAAACGCTCCGGTTTGCGGAAATAGGTGAAGAACAATTCCTCCTCGGGGCTTCGCTGGCGGAAGGTCTCGTTGTTCTCGTTGATCTTTCGGATGTCTTCGCCGGAGAACCAGTATTTCTCGCCCCGGCGGAAGAGGGCGAGGGCTTGGGCGTAGATGTCGGCGTGTCGCACGGGCGACTGGTAATCGATCCGTGTGGCCTCGAAGCAGAGGAAGCGGCGAGACTCGTTATCGTCCGGCAGCGATTGCAAGTCGTTCACCGTGGCGGCGAAGGAGGCGTGGCGTATCTGCGTCTCGGCATAGTGTCCGTACGGGCGGCGCAGGTAGATGACCCCTGTGGAGGTGAGCGCCTTGAGGCGGTTCAGATCGGCGTAGCTCTGGCCGGACATCTCGTCGATGACGATCAAGAGGCAGTCCACCATCATCTGCGGGAAACCCTTGCTATACGGATTGACATTGCCCGTGAAAAGATAGTCCCGCAACTCGGGCGGCACGAGGTTCCGCAGCCACGAGGTCTTGCCCAGCCCCTGCCCGCCGGCCAGCAGCAGGATGGTATGGTTTTCCACGCCTAGCTCCATGGAGCCGGCCACTTGCGCGATAAGCCAGCGCTTGAGGCAACCCCGCCAGAAGGCGGGCCGGGTGGTGTCCACGGTATCGGCCAGCTGCCCGATCCAGTCCGTCACCCCGTCCCATGGGGCCAGCCCCTCGAAATACGTGCGGAAAGGGTGGAACGTCTCGCTGAAGTCCGACATCAGTATGGCCCGGATGTCGTTATGCGAGCAGTAGTGGCCGTCCTTCAGGAGACTCCGCCAGAGCGAGTTCACCCAGTAGTCGGTCACCGGCTTGAAGACCGGCTTTTGACCGTTCCGCTTTTTCTTCGTGGCCACCTCTACGTACCCCCTCACGCCGTTCTTGCGGGTGAGGAAACGCTCGGATATATAGGCCTCCACGGCGACCACGTCCAGCGGGCCCCCGCCCTTTTTCCGGGAGGTGGCGGCGCTCGTCTCGGCGGCGTGCTCCTCCACGTGGCTGTAGGCGCTCTCGATGGCGGCGAGGCGTTCCTCCGCCGGCAAGTCGGCGAAGGCGGTAGCGGCGTAAGCCTCCATCTCGGCCCGCTTCACGCCCAGCCGGTTCGCCCGTGCGGCCATGACGAAGATGAAGTTATTGCGGTTGCCCTCGGCGTAGAGGCCTTTCCGCTCGGCGGTCCGGCGTGCCTTCTCCAGTGGCGAGGCCACCTTCCTTTCCTTCGCCCCGGGAGCCGTCTCGCTAACCTCCTCCTTCCAAGTAAGGGGTAGCGGGGCGAGGCCCTCCGGTAGCTCGCCGGTACCCTCCAGCCAAGGGCGGTAGGCAGGCGAGAGGTATAGGGCGGGATCGTCCGATACGAAGCAAAGCCGCCCGATGTCGCTGCCCGAGGTATCCAGCTCCACGCCGAGCCGGGCGGCGTACCAACGGCTCATGGCCTCGTAGACCCTCCGGTGATTACCCGGCGTGGCGGTCTCGTCCGTGGCGGCGTAGGCGATGAGTTTCGCCCCGTCGCCGCTGGGACTGCGGAAATACGCCACGGTGTAGGGAGCTTCCGTGGCGAGCGGGGTGATACGCTCCAGCTCCCGTTCCCCTACGTGGTCGATGTCGAGTATCACCAATTGGTTATAGCGGGTGATGTGAGGGTCGAGGCGTTTCCCGGAGTAGGTGGCCTGTGGGGTGAAAGCGGGCAGTTTTTTCTTTAGTTTGGCGGCCAGTTCCTTATCGCCCGACGCTAGCGCCTCCCGCGTCTCGTCGATGAACTGCTTGTACGTTCCTCTTTGGATGTTTTCCAGTACGCCCGCTAGCGAGGCGTCTCCCTTGTATCGTCCGAAAAGGGCGAATAATGACGTGTTTATCATACTATATTTTTAAGTGATAAAAAAAGAGCCAGTGTCTCTGGCTTGATGCCGCTAAGGTAGGGAGGCGCTTTGGGACGCCTCCCAAGTTTTAACTTTTGTTGTGAAAAACGGGAAGCTTGTTATTCATGCGCTTTCCCGTATTCCTCCTGCGCCGTCGAGAGGATGCTCCGGAAGCTCCTTGGCTCCGGGCAGCCGTTGGGGTGTATCTCGAACACCTCGTCCAGCGCCCGTATCATGGCTTCCCGGTTCGTCTGCCCGTTCACCCGGAAACGTTGGTCATCGAGGATGGGCAGCGTCAGCCGCACGAAGTCTTTCACGGAGCCCGTGTAGATGATCTTCTCCCGTTTAACCAGATCCTCCTCCGGCTGGTAGTCTTTAAACAACTTATGCGCCCCCTTTGCGTCTTTTTTCAAGTCCACCCATGCCTTTTGGGCATTTTCCAGACTATCCAGCAGCTTTCTCACGCTTGTTTCCGCTTCCCGGAAACTGATTTTTTTTCATATATGATTAATTGTTAAAGTTAAAAACATCGCAAAGGTACATTATCCGCGTGATAATTCCTCGGAAGTTGTTGGTTTGTCGGATATATATGCTTACATTTGGCATGAAACTTTAAATCTGGATCTTATGAGAAAGCTTCTGGGGTTTTTATGCGTATGTGCGTTGGCTATTGTTACGGCTAGGGCACAAGATGCGGTGGATGACTATGTCTCTTCCGCCGCCGGCCAATCCGTGATCTACCATGGGAAGGAGCAATTAAAATATCCCACTTCGATAAGAAATCACCCCTATTTGAAGAGCGAGAAATACGTACCCGGGAATCTTAGCTTCGAAGGCATTCTCTACAAGGGCGTGAAAATGCGCTTAGACCTGTACAAGAATGAGTTATTACTGCTCTCTCCGGACAATCGCTATAATATCGTCTTGCCGAGCGATCGGGTAGACTACGCTGAGTTTCATGGGTACGATATCTTCTACAGGTATCCGGACGAGCGGTCGGGTAACCTGCCGGAAGGCTATTACCTACGGTTGCATGAAGGGAAGTGTACCGTGCTGGGGAAATGGTCTTGTATATTATCTAAGACGATAAAAGATATGCAGGTCGATGAATCCTTCGATCAGTCCGTAAAATATTATATCCGGAAGGAGGGTGTTTACTATACCGTGAGGAGCAAAGGCTCCGTGTTGAAGGTCCTCAAGTCCAAGAAAAAAGAGCTGGCCCGGTATATCAAGCGGCGAAAGCTGGATTTCAAGCACGCTCCCGAGGAAGCCATCGTAGCCGTGGTGAGACAGTATGAACAGTTAAACGAGATCCCATGAGAAAGAGCCTATATATCGGTATGGTAATGTGCCTGCTGTCCGGCTGGACGGTGAGGGCGCAGCGGACGGTCGATCTGGATTTCCGGCAAGTAACCTTGAATGTCGTGTTCGACGCTATCGAGCGGCAGACCGGCCAGCCTGTCTATCGGCAACCCTTGGAGACGGACTCCATGGTCGTTAGCGTACACAGTGAGAAGGAAGAGCCCTTGGTGGCGTTGCGGCGTGCGTTGGAGGGGACTCCCTTCCAAGTATCCTCGTATGGCGGTGCCTTCTTTGTATTGAGAGATAACACCTTGATGACCTCCCTGCCCGAGAACTTCTTCCTGCGGGAGAAGCGGAGAGAGGGCGATGGCGACGAGGAAGGCTCCGGTATCTCCCTGATGGCGGGCCGGAAGCAGCAGAAGGCTACCTCCGAGAACAAGGTCTACGAGATTGGCGACGCCTCGGGCAAGGCGGCGGACCGGGTCACGGTGACCGGTAATATCAGCGATTTCAAGACCGGTGAGCCGATGGTGGGCGTGGCCGTATTCGTGAAGGACCCGATGATCGGGGCTACTACCGACGCTTACGGCTATTATACGCTGCGCCTCCCTCCCGGACGACACGAGCTGTACATACAAGGCATGGGCATGAAGGACACCCGGCGGCAGATCATGCTCCATTCCGACGGCAAGCTGGATATAGAGCTGGAGGAACAGGTCTACACCTTGAAGGAGGTCACGATCTCCTCCGAGAAGATCGCCAACGTGCGGAATACGACGATGGGCGTGGAACGCCTGAAGGTGAAGGATATAAAGAATATCCCGATGGCGTTCGGGGAGGTGGATATCATGAAGGTAGTCATGTCGCTCCCCGGCGTGAAGGCGGTGGGCGAGGCCTCTAGCGGCTTTAACGTGAGGGGCGGGGCGACGGACCAGAACTTGATTCTCTTCAACGACGGCACGGTCTATAACCCGACCCACCTGTTCGGCTTCTTCTCCGTCTTCAACCCCGACGTGGTGAAGGACATGGAGCTGTACAAGAGCAGCATCCCCGCCAAGTATGGCGGACGTATCTCCTCGGTACTCGACATCAACAGCCGGGAGGGTAACAAAAAGGAGTTCAAGGGATCGGCGAGCATCGGCTTGCTAACCAGCCGCCTTACCTTGGAGGGGCCTCTCTTCTCCGAGAAGACCTCCTTTATCGTGGGCGGACGTACCACTTACTCGGACTGGATCTTGAAGAAACTCCCCGAGAAGAGCGGCTATAAGGATGGCAACGCCGGTTTTTACGACCTGAACGCCACGATTAACCATAAGTTCGACGAGCGGAACAACCTCTATCTGAATGGCTACTACAGCCACGACCGTTTCCGCTTTAACGTGGATGAGCGGTATGCCTACGAGAACGCCAACGCCTCGGTGAAATGGAGGCATATCTTCTCGGATCGTTTCACGGGAGTCCTCACCGCTGGCTACGACCATTATGGCTACAATACCCGTAATACGGATAACCCGGTGAACGCTTATTCCCTCGCTTTCCGTATCGACCAGATGTACGGGAAGATGGACTTCACGCATTACCTAAGCGATAAGCATACGCTGGATTTCGGTGCCAGCTCGCTGTTTTACGACTTGGAGCCGGGGAAATACCTTCCCTATGGAGGGGAGTCGTTGGTGAAGGAGGACCGGATGGAGAAGGAGAAAGCGGTGGAGTCCGCTATCTATGTGGGCGATCGTTGGGATATCACCTCCCAACTCTCCTTGAACGTGGGGGTCCGTTATTCCATGTTTAACGTATTGGGGCCCCGTACCTATAATCTCTATGCCGACGACCAACTGCCTTCCTTGGCTACCGTGACGGGTACGGTGGATAAGACCGGGGCGTTCAAGACTTACCACGGGCCGGAGTTCCGGGTGTCCGCCCGTTATGCCTTTACCGAGGACTTCTCCGTGAAGGCCGGCTTTAATACGATGCGCCAGAATATCCATAAGCTATCCAATACGACGATCATGTCGCCCACGGATACGTGGAAGTTGAGCGACGCTAACATCAAGCCGCAGACGGGTATGCAAGTGGCCGCCGGGCTATACCGGAATTTCTTGAACAATACGATCGAGGTCTCCTTGGAGGGATATTACAAGACGATGAAGGATTACCTAGATTACCGGAACGGCGCCGAGCTGCTGATGAACCACCACATCGAGACGGACGTGCTGAGGACCGAGGGGCGTGCCTATGGCGTGGAGCTGATGGTGAAGAAAACGCAAGGGAAGTTGAACGGCTGGGTAAGCTATACCTACTCTCGCACGCAACTGCGGCAGAACGATCCGATGATCGTGAATCCCGTGAACAATGGGGATTGGTACGCCGCCGATTTCGATAAGCCGCACGACTTGAAGTTCGTGGGTAACTATAAGTTCACGCATCGTTTCAGCTTCTCGCTGAATTGCGACTATAGCACGGGACGGCCGATCACCTTGCCGGTCTCCAAATATCATTACGGGGGCGGGGAGTTTGTCTACTATTCGGACCGTAATCAATACCGTATCCCGGACTTTTTCCGGATGGACGCCTCGTTCAACATCGAGCCGAGCCACCACCTGACGTTGCTCACGCATAGCACGATCTCTTTCGGAGTCTATAACCTGACGGGGCGAAAGAACGCCTACTCGGTGTATTATATATCGGAGAACGGGAAATTAAAGGGATATAAGATGGCGATATTCGGGGTGCCTATCCCGTTTGTCTCTTATAATATTAAATTTTAGGGGGGAGTTGAGATGAGGAAAGAAGCGAAGATAAAAGATTCTATAAAAGGCTTTCATTGGTGGCTGGGGGCTTTGCTGTTGTTATTGTCCGCCTGTGTCACGGATTACGAGCCGAAGGGTTTGGAGCAGGTACGGGATTTGTTGGTCGTGGATGGTATCATCACGAATGGCGAGACTACGATAAAGCTCCGGAGAAGCGTGGGCCTGACCGACGATTTCACGGAGGATGAGTTCGTGAATAACGCCAAGGTGGTGGTGGAGCGTGAGGATGGAGCTGTTTTCACTTGCGCTAATTCTTCCGGGAAGGGAGAGTATAAGGTGGATATGGGAGAGCTGGACCCGGGTAGCCGGTACCGGCTACATATCTCGCTGGATGGGCTGGAGTATGAGTCGGACTATCTGGGACCGGAGATAACGCCTCCGATCGACTCTCTCTCCTTGCTGAAGAAGGGGCCGGGAGAGGAGGTCCGTCTCTGTGTGTCTACGCATAATGCCCCGGATCGATCCTCTTATTTCCGCTGGATGTATAAGGAGAATTGGGAGGTGAAGGCGGAGATCTTCATGGCTGCCGAGAAAATGGGTAATACGGTCGTAATATATGATTTACTTACATCGAATAATTGGTATTATTGCTGGGGGAAGGACAGCTCGAAGGTGATCTCCCTAGGCAGTTCCGATAGGCTGACGCAGAACGTGATCGCTAACAAAAGTATCGCCTCGTATCATCCCAGCGATCGCCGTTTCTCGATGTTGTATCATGCGGAGGTGGAACAATATGCGTTGCACCGGGAGGCTTACGACTACTATTTTAATTTGCAGAAGAACATAGAGGAGTCTGGTAGCTTGTTTGCCCCTATTCCTTCCGAGATGAAAGGGAATATCCGCTGCGTGACGGACCCGGAGGTTCCGGTGATCGGTTTCGTGGAAGTAGCGACAGTGACTCGCCTCAAGCGTTTCTTTCCGGAGATAGAGAAGGTATATGAGGCCGAGGTTACGGGCTGCGCAAGCACGATCGTACAGGGATCGGAATATGATAATAATCCGGATTACGGATATGTTTCCTATAATCCGATGAATGCGGCGAGTAATACGTATGCGCTGAAACGTTGTATGGATTGCGGCCGTTTTGGTTCGAAACAGAAGCCCTCTTGGTGGCCTACCAGTCATTTATAATTTAGTTGCTATGGAGAAGTCTATGATAAAACAATGGATCTTGTCGCTCCTCTGCCTCTTATGGGCGGGGCAAACGGTTCTCGCAGGGGAATTGCGAGAGCGGGTTTATCTGCAAACGGATAAGCAATTTTATCTGTCGGGCGAGCTTGTATGGATGAAATTCATTGCCACGGATTTGGACCAACGGTTGTCCGACGTGAGCAAGGTGGGATATGTGGAGCTTCTGGATAGCGCCTCGGCGGTCGTGCAAGCCCGACTCGTGCTGGAGAAGGGGGTAGGGAATGGTTGCCTGCAATTGCCGTCTACCTTGCCGACCGGAAACTATCGGCTGGTGGCCTATACCCGTTATATGCGGAACGAGGGGGAGGAGGTCTTCTTTGAGAAGCCGCTGACGGTGGTGAACACCTTCGTGACGAACGAGACCCTGCTGACGGATACTTTATTGCCCGCTTACTCTTTTACGAGGCGAGAGGGCCCAGTTTCCGTATCACCGGACCGTATGACCTATGATACCCGTTCAGGGGGGGAGATCCGGATAAACGGCCTGCCCCCGGATCTACAGACTCTATCGGTCTCTATCGCCGGGATCGACTTGTATAAACCTTCCGCCCGGAGCGGTATCGTTGATTGGAAACAAAGCATGCCTACTACGGGGTCATCGCCTGCCGATCATAAATTCTTGGCGGAATACGAGGGGCCGATCCTGACGGGGAAAGTGATCGATCTGTCCACGGGCGAACCTTCGTCTAAAGAGGCGGTGAGGCCTTTATTGGGCTTTTCCGGGGGGGAGATCCGCCTTTTCGGGGGGCAACTGGGCGCTGCCGGGGAGGTGACTTTCTTTACGAAACATATATCTGGGACGCACGAGATCGTGACGGTGGCTTTATCCCCTTCCTCCTCTCGCTACCGGGTGGACATCGAATCTCCTTACGCTACGCATCCGGAGAAGGAGCTTCCTGCCTTGAGATTGAATCCCGCTTGGCAAGATGAGTTGGTGAAGCGGAGCGTGGGGCTACAGGTGTTGCATGCTTACCGGTCTGATTCCTTGGTTCGGGAAAAAGCGGAGAAGCCTTGGTTCCAGTGGCAACCGGATTGGAGTTATCTTTTGGATGAGTACACCCGTTTCACGACGATGGAGGAAGTCGTGATCGAGTTTATCCCCGGCCTCCGCTTCCGTAAGATGGATGGGGTTCGCCGGTTGGCGGTCCTGACCGAGGAGCGGATCGGGTATACGATCGGTAACTCATTGGTTTTATTGGATGGTATCCCTATCACCGATCACGAGATCATTTTTAAGTACGATCCCCTAAAAATCCGGAAGATCGATGTGTATAAAGGTAAGTACGTATTCGGAGGGCAGATATTCGACGGTATCGCCTCCTTCTCCTCTTATGAGCATAATTACCCGGGTCTGGTAGTCGATAACTCCACCCAGTTCTTTGATTATGAGGGCACGCAAGCCCAGCGCATCTTCTATATGCCCGCTTACCGGACAGAGGCCGAGAAGCGATCTCCCGTTCCGGATTTCCGCCATACCTTACTTTGGCGACCCGATATCCGGACAAACGGCGAGTCCTCTATATCCATCCCCTTTACCACCTCCGACCTGACCGGTGATTTCACCATCACCATCGAGGGCCTGACCCAAACCGGCGAGGCCCTCTACGCGACGGAACAATTTCAGGTAAAATAGCGTGCGATATGGATTATTCTATTTATCTTTGCCTTGACAAACAAAATATCTTACTATGAAAAAAGAAATCGGAAAATGGTTGATGGATATCGCTAAGTATGTAGTGACTGGCGGAATCATTAGCACATTCATCAGTAATTATCAACAGCAGAGTTGGATTATTTATATAAATGCGGCAATTGTTGCTATAATTACTTTTTGGGCGGGTACCCGCTATTTTAAGGAAGGAGAAAGGGCTGAAAACAGTAAAAAAAGGAGGAAATAGTTATGGGACCTTATTTATTCTTTTGTAGTATAGTGGTTATTCCTTGTGTCGTTTATCTGATATATTCATATACGCATACAAATAAGAATAACATAATGGATAGCGATAAATAGTTACTTGGATATCCTCATTCTCATCTTAAATCCGTACTTTTGGCGAAAAATCAGATTTAAAGATGAGAAGTTTCGCTAGTGACAACAATTCCGGCGTGCATCCCCGGGTAATGGATGCGATCATCAAGGCAAATGATAATCATGCGGTTGGATATGGTGATGATCCTTGGACAGAGGCCGCTACGAGTAAGATACAAGAAGTGTTCGGCAAGGATGCTTCTCCTTTTTTCGTGTTTAACGGGACGGGGGCGAACTCCGTGGCCCTGCAAGCCGTAACCCGTCCGTTTAATAGCATCCTGTGCGCCGAGACCGCCCATATCAACGTAGACGAATGTGGTGCTCCCGCACGGATGACCGGTTGCGCCATCGTCACGATTCCTACGACGGACGGTAAGCTGACACCGGAATTGATCCGTCCCCATCTGAAGAACTTCGGGGTTTGCCACCATTCGCAACCCAAGGCCGTTTATATCTCCCAAGTATCGGAATTAGGTACGATCTATACGATAGAGGAAGTGAGAGCGATCGCCGATCTCTTACATTCGTACGATATGTATCTGCATATGGACGGAGCCCGCTTGGCGAACGCCTGCGCTTACCTGAATTGCACGATGCGCCAAGTGACCATAGACGCAGGCGTGGATATCTTGAGCTTCGGAGGCACGAAAAACGGTATGATGATGGGAGAGGCCGTGGTCTCGTTCCGCCCGGAGATCACGGAGAACCTGCGATTTTACCGGAAGCAATCCGCCCAGCTAGCCTCGAAGCTACGTTATCTCTCCGCCCAGTTCATCCCTTATCTGGAAAATAACCTCTGGTTGGAGAACGCTATGAAAGCGAATATCAGCGCCGCCAAGCTAGCGGACGTGCTACGACAATACCCGGAAATTCATTTTACGCAGAAGATCGAGTCCAACCAGCTTTTCTTCACGATCCCTGCCGAGGCGTTGAGGAAGTTGCAAGATAAATATTTCTTCTATATGTGGAACGAGGAGATCAACGAGGCCCGTCTCGTTACCTCTTGGGATACTTCCGGCGAGGATATCGCTGAGTTCGAGCAGTCATTGAAAGAGATATTCGGTTAAGGTATAGATATAAAATGAATATAAACATTAGATCGAATCCTATGAGGAAATGGTTTATTTGGGCGATCGTCCTGATCGGATGCTTGCCCATAAATAAGGCATTGGCACAGCAAAGCGGCGATGCCGAGCGGAATACGTTGCGTATCATGAGCTATAATATCCGCAACGGAAGGGGCATGGATGAGGTGACGGACCTCGAGCGTATAGCGGAGGCTATACGTAAGGTAGCCCCCGATGTAGTCGCCGTACAGGAGGTAGATAGCGTGACCGGAAGAAGCGGCGGGATCGACGTGCTCCGGACACTGGGAGAACGCACCCTGATGTTCCCTACCTACGCCCCGGCCATCGACTTTGATGGCGGTAAATACGGAGTAGGTATGCTGAGCAAGGAGAAGCCGGTGAGCTACCGCTATATCGCCCTTCCCGGACGGGAGGAGGAACGGGTCTTGCTATGGGTCGAGTTTGAGAGATATATCTTCTGCTGCACGCACCTTTCCTTGACGCCGGAAGACCGGATGCTTTCCTTGCCGATCCTTCGGCGGGAAGCCGCTTTCGCGCATAAGCCCCTGTTTATCGCCGGGGATTGGAACGCTACGGCGCATTCCCCCTTTATCACGGAAATCAGCAAGGATTTTCTACTGTTGAGCAATCCTAAACAGGCTACATTCCCGGCTTTCACGCCGGATAGCTGTTTGGACTATATAGCGGGTTATGTAAAGAATGGACAGCCCTTTACCCGTTTGTCCGCATGGGTTCCCGAAGAGGCGGTGGCATCGGATCATCGCCCGGTCGTAACGGAGGTTCGCCTGAAGGCCAAGCCGGAAGAGATCTTTTATGCGGCGCCCTATCTCCAAAATCCTACGGAGGGCGGCATAACGGTGATGTGGCAGACCCATGTCCCTACGTATAGTTGGGTAGAATACGGTACGGACACGCTGAACCTGAAAAAGGCTCGCACCATCGTGGACGGTCAAGTGATATGCAACGGCTTGCATAATAAGATTCGGCTGACGGACCTACGACCGGGGCAAACCTATTACTACCGGGTATGCTCGCAGGAAATCATGCTTTACCAAGCCTATAAGAAAGAGTTTGGCGAGACGGCGGTATCCCCGTTCTACACTTTCAAGGTCCCTTCCGCATCCCAAAAGGATTTCACGGCCTTGATCTTTAACGACCTGCATAAGCAGATCCCGACCCTAGACGCCTTATACGGGCAAGTGCGTGATATCCCTTATGATTTCGTGGTATTTAACGGGGATTGTATAGACGATCCCGCCAATGAGAAAGAAGCTTTGTATCATTTGGCTTATTTATGCGGGAAGGTGGGCGCCAGTCATGTCTCCGCTTTCTTCCTAAGAGGCAACCACGAGATCCGAAACGCTTATTCGATCGGCCTGCGTGCCTTGTTTGACTATGTGGGCGATAAGACATATGGGGCGTTCAGCTGGGGAGATACCCGTTTCGTCATGCTGGATTGCGGCGAGGATAAACCGGATAGCACATGGGTGTATTATGGCCTGAACGATTTCACCGGTCTCCGGAAAGATCAAGTGAGTTTCCTCTCGAAAGAATTGAGCGGCAAGGAGTTTAAGCAAGCCTCGAAGCGGGTTTTATTGAACCATATCCCTATCTACGGAAACGGGGATGCCTATGAGCCTTGTCCGGAGCTTTGGGGAAGCCTGTTGGCGAAAGCCCCTTTCAACGTGAATATATCCGCCCATACGCATCAATACGCCTTCCACCCGAAAGGCTCGTTGGGAAACAACTTCCCGGTGATCGTAGGCGGGGGGTATAAGCTCGATTCGGCTACGGTGATGGTATTGCGGAAGAAAGGAAACGAGATGAGTGTACGGGTGTTGAACGCAAGAGGAGAGACCTTATTAGACTTGAAATTATAAGAGACAGTATGGATACGGATTTGATTTACGGGATCGATGACCGTCCGCCTTTGAAAGAGACGCTTTTTGCCGCCATCCAGCATCTACTGGCTATTTTCGTGGCGATCATAACACCTCCCTTGATTATCGCCGGGGCGCTGAAACTGGATCTGGAGACGACCGGTTTCTTGGTTTCCATGGCTCTGTTCGCCTCCGGGGTATCCACATTCGTTCAATGTCGTAAATTAGGACCGGTCGGGGCGGGGCTGCTATGTATCCAAGGAACTAGCTTCTCGTTTATCGGCCCGATTATCACGGCTGGCCTGGCGGGAGGGCTTCCCCTTATTTTCGGCGTTTGTATCGCCGCCTCTCCGGTAGAGATGATCGTGAGCCGTACTTTTAAGTATCTGCGCTCGGTGATTACTCCCTTGGTATCGGGTATCGTGGTGTTGCTCATCGGCTTGAGCTTGATCAAGGTAGGAGTGGTCGCTTGCGGCGGGGGGTATACGGCTATGGATAACGGTACGTTCGGTAGTTTGCGTAATATTGGGGTAGCTGTGTGCGTCTTGTTGAGTGTCTTGTTCTTCAATCGTTGTAAGAACAAGTACTTGCGGATGAGTTCCATCGTACTGGGGTTGTGTATCGGTTACGCGATCGCTTTCGCCATGGGGATGGTGGATATGGAGGCTGTCTCCTCGCAAAACCTGAGAGGGTTTAATATCCCGGTTCCCTTCAAATATGGATTGGATTTTAATATCTCTTCATTCGTGGCGATCGCATTGATCTATCTGATCACGGCGATCGAGGCTACGGGGGATATTACCGCCAACTCGATGATATCGGGAAAATCGATCGAGGGAGAAGGGTACCTGAAGCGAGTCTCCGGCGGGGTGCTGGCGGATGGGGTGAACTCATTTATCTCCGGAATTTTCAACTCTTTCCCGAATTCTATCTTCGCCCAGAATAACGGGATTATCCAGCTGACGGGAGTCGCCAGCCGGTACGTAGGGTATTATATAGCGGGTATGCTGATCCTGTTGGGTTTATTCCCGGTTGTCGGCGTTATTTTCTCCTTGATGCCCGATCCGGTGCTGGGAGGGGCTACCCTGCTGATGTTCGGTACGGTGGCGGCGGCAGGTATCCGTATTATCGCCGCCCAAGATATCAACCGGAAGGCTACGTTGGTGTTGGCGGTTAGTTTGTCCTTGGGGTTGGGGGTGGAGCTGATGCCGGATATTTTAGGGGCCGCTCCTCAAGTGATCCGTGGCATTTTCTCATCCGGCATAACGACGGGTGGCTTGACGGCCATTCTGGCAAATTTATTTATACGTGTAAAAGAAGATCAAACAGAATAACAAATTATGGAATTATTGAAGCAACGCATCTTGCAAGACGGCCGCTGTTATCCCGGCGGTATCCTTAAAGTGGATAGTTTTATCAACCATCAAATGGACCCGATGTTGATGTATAAGATCGCCGAGGAATTTATCCGTCGCTTTCAAGATCGTAAGATTAACAAGATCGTGACCATCGAGGCGAGCGGTATCGCCCCGGCCATTATGGTGGGTTATATCATGCAACTGCCGGTGGTCTTCGTAAAGAAGAAGAAACCGAAGACGATGGAGAACATGCTCTCTACCGTGGTCCATTCCTTCACGAAGGATCGTGACTATACGGTATGTATCAGCAATAATTTCCTGACTCCGGAGGATCATATCCTGTTTATCGATGATTTCTTGGCTTACGGAAACGCCGCCATGGGAATGGTCGAGTTGGCGGAGCAATCGGGAGCCGTGATCGAGGGTATGGGTTTTATTATAGAGAAGGCGTTTCAAGATGGCGGGAACCTGCTACGTGAAAAGGGCATACGTGTGGAGAGCCTCGCCATTATCGATAATCTGGATGATTGTAAGATAACGGTTCGTTAAAGGAAAAGATATGGATGAGAGAATAAAAGAAAAGTTGATTAACCGTGCGAAGACGAATCCTTATGTGAATTTTCTGGGGATCGACTTCACGGTTATCGAGGAAGGTCGTGTGGAGGCGCATATGCCCTTGCATGACGAGCAGAGACAATATAGCGGCGTGACGCATGGGGGTGTCTTGGCTGCTTTGGCGGATACGATCGCCGGTTTCGCCGCCTATACGATGACTCCGCTGGAGAAAGACGTGCTGACGGCAGAATTGAAAATGTCTTTCTTACGGGCCGCTTGGGGCAATGAGCTGATCGCCAAGGGTACCGTGATCAAGGCGGGACGGAATATACATTTTTGTGAGTGCGAGATTTATTGCGACGATAAGTTGGTGAGCAAATCTTCCGGCACCTTCTGTGTGGTCCATCCCCAAGTATAGAAAAGATGTTACTTATTTATCAATATCATGAAGACTTCAAATGTAAAAAGAATCCTTTGCGGCTGCCTGTTGTTCGCCGCTACGTGGCCGGCATTCAGCCAGCCTGCCACGAATCCCCGCCTGATCATCCGTGCGGATGACATGGGGTCGTTCCGTTCCGCCAATATAGCGTGTATGGAAGGGTATAAGAATGGGGTGGAGACCTGTATAGAGGTTATGGTTGTCACCTCGTGGTTCCCCGAGGCCGCCCGGCTGTTGAGGGAGAACCCGGGGATAGATGTCGGGCTTCACCTGACGTTTACCAGCGAATGGGATAACGTGAAATGGCGTCCGCTGACGCATTGTCCCAGCTTGACCGATAGCAATGGCTATTTCTTGCCGATGATGTCTCCGAATTCCGCCTACCCGGGTCTGGCCATTCTGGAGAATACATGGAGCTTGGCCGAGATCGAGCAGGAGGCTCGGGCCCAGATAGAGATGGCCTTGAAGAACATTCCCCAGATCAGCCATATCTCCGGCCATATGGGATCGACCGGTTTCGATCCGGAGGTGGTGAAGCTGATGCGCCGCTTGTCCGAGGAATATCATCTGCCGGTCGTGGATCGGGTAGAGGCGATGCAGGAATACGATTTCACCTATTCCGGGTATGATGGAGCCTCCAAGACCCCGGCCGAGAAGGAGGCCAGTTTCATCCAGATGCTGGATAAGTTGGAACCCGGCAAACGCTATATGTTCTTGGATCACCCGGCCTTGGATAACGAGGAGATGAAAACCGTCGGGCATATCGGCTACGAGAACGTGGCGATGGACCGTCAAGGCGTGACCGATCTTTTTACCAGCCCGAGGGTGAAGCAAGCCTTGAAGGATAAGAACATAGACCTGATCAGTTATAACGACCTGACCAAGGAACTCCCTCGTGCGGAAGCCTCGAAAGCCTTGGATAAGGCGTTCGGCAATTATCTGCGGGCGGTGAAAAAGGCGGATCAAGACTTGCATAGTATCATGATCCTCCAGCATGGAAAGGTCGTAAAGGAGCAATGGCTGGGTGAGGGCGACCGCCATACGCCGCACGTCTTGAACTCCGTTAGCAAGACCTTTACGGCTACGGCTATCGGTTTTGCCGTCGCGGAGGGTAAATTGAAGGTCACGGACAAGGTGATCTCCTTCTTCCCCGACCAATTACCGGCCGAGGTAAGCCCTTACTTGAAAGAGCTGGAGATACGTCACCTATTGACCATGTCCTCCGGCCATGATGTCGATCCCACCGCTTTAGTACGGCAGAAGGGGAACGAGAAGGCCGATTGGGCAAAGCTCTTCCTCTCGGCGCCGTTGGTACATAAACCGGGAACCTATTTCGTATACAACAGCCTCGGCACGTATATGCTTTCCGCTATCATCCAGAAGGTGACGGGGGAGAAGGTGATCAATTATCTCTATCCACGCCTGTTCCGTCCGCTGGGTATCGTCGGCGCTACTTGGGAAGAGAGTCCCCAAGGCATCAATTGCGGCGGTTGGGGTTTGTATCTCAAGACCGAGGATCTAGCGAAAATGGGTCAGTTTTTCCTGCAAAAGGGAAAATGGAACGATAAGCAATTGCTTCCCGAAAGCTGGATAGAGGAAGCCACCACCTCCAAGATAGCCTCTTTGCCCGCCGGTATGAGACCGGAGAACTTGAAGATGAAGCCGAAAGATAGCGACTGGTTGCAAGGCTACGGTTACCAGATGTGGCGTTGCCGCCATAACGCCGTTCGTGCCGATGGAGCCAATGGACAATACATTATTATATTGCCCGAGCAAGATGCGGTAATCGCCATGACCGCGAATATCGGCGATATGCAGGCCGAGATCAACTTGATATGGAAATATATCTTGCCTGCCTTGAGATAGGAACTGTAGGACCTACGTCCGGGAAACCAATAAGAGCCCCCGGACGTAAGCCTATGACTTGTTGGGCTTAAGCGAATGGTTTACGGTACGTAAGTCAATGGATTACGGGAAAAACTCAATGATTCCCACCCCGTAAACCATTGGGTTACGAAAAAAGAAAAGCCTTCTGGTCACAGACCGGAAGGCTTTTCTTAGTTGCGGAGGCAAGACTCGAACTTACGACCTTTGGGTTATGAGCCCAACGAGCTACCACTGCTCCACTCCGCGATATAGTTGCTATCATTTCTTGATTGCGAGTGCAAAGGTAGGGATATTTTCTTACAAAACAAATTTATTGCAAGTTTTTTTTAATATACTTGGTAGATACGATCTTTTTTAAGTACTTTGCGCACAGTTTTAATCAAAATGTGCAATACAATGCCGATGACAGTTTCTAAAACACGTGACATGTTGGTGGATGTGGCCAGACAATTGTTTGCCCGCATGGGGGTTGATAACACGACGATGAACGATATTGCACAGGCATCTCGTAAGGGGAGACGTACGCTTTATACGTACTTTAAAAGCAAGAACGAGATCTATTTGGCGGTAGTGGAGTCGGAGCTGGACCAGCTTCATAAGATGCTGGTGGACGTGGCCAGCAAGGATCTGCCGGCGGACGAGAAGCTGCTGACGTTTATCTATAGCCGCTTGGACGCTGTAAAGGCGTTGGTGTTTCGGAACGGTACGTTGCGGGCTACCTTCTTCCGTGATATATGGCGGGTAGAGAAGGTACGCAAGAGCTTCGACCTTCGGGAAGTGGAGATCATAAAGGGAATATTGGACGATGGCGTGAAGGAGGGTATATTCAGCATGCCGGACACGGACATTACCGCCCTCGTGCTCCATCATGCCTTGAAAGGGCTGGAGGTGCCCTATATCCGGGGGATCATGGGTGATAATATCAGCCAGCGGATTAAACGTAGAGACAATGTTATGAATTTAATATTCAACGGAATAAAGATTAAGTAAATCAAAGACACTAAGGATGTTTATTAATGCGACAGGGTTTTATGTGCCTGAAGAACGGGTAGATAACCAACATTTTCTTGAATTAAACGGGTTGACGAGTGAGTGGATTGAGCAACGGACGGGCATTCATACCCGCTCGAAAGCGAAAGAGGAAGAGAATATCAATACCATGAGCCTTGAGGCCGTGAAGGACGCTCCTCCCAAATCGCCTTACGATATCACGGCAGTCG
>NZ_FR885255.1:58521-67302 GCF_000436315.1 Parabacteroides sp. CAG:2
GCGGAGGTAGGCTTGATCGTCTCCGCTTCGTATTCTCCCTATGATACGGTTGCGACGGCCGCGCATACGGTTCAACATGAGTATACTATCGCTGACGCGAAAGCTTTATATCTATCCTCGGCTTGTTCTTCTTTCTTGAACGCCTTGGAGGTTGTGGAGGGATATTTCGCCATGGGGAAGGCTTCCAAGGCTTTGGTGCTTTCCGCTGATAAGAACTCCGCTTATTATAATGAGACAGACCCGAAGGCGGGCCATTTATGGGGTGATGCCGCCGCCGCTTTCTTTATCTCCAAGGAGCGGATCGGTGAGGGCGACGCCGAGATCGTAGAGGTTTACACGCAAGGTCTCGGCCATTTGTCGAAAGCGATGGAGGCGGTTCACTTGCGTCCTCGTGACGGCGGTATCTTGATGCCGGAGGGGCGTGACGTATTTATCCAAGCTTGTACCTATATGCCTAAGAATGTCCTTCATTTGTTGGAGAAGAACGGTTATACGCTGGATAACCTTACTTATTTCATCGGCCATCAGGCGAATATGCGTATCATGGCGAATATCGCCAAGCAATTGAACTTGCCGGACGAGAAATTTTTACACAATATCGAGGAGCTGGGAAATACGGGTTCCGTAAGCTCGGCCTTGGTATATGCCCAGAACGATAAGAATTTCAAGAAAGACGACTTGATCGCTATCACGGTATTCGGCGGTGGCTATTCAACGGGAGCTTGCTTGATTAAACATTGATATTAAAAAATTTGAGTAATATGAAACTATTAGAAGGTAAAGTGGCTGTCGTAACGGGTGCCGCTCGTGGTATTGGTAAGGCTATCGCCTTGAAGTTTGCCCAAGAGGGCGCTAACATCGCTTTCACGGATCTAGTGATCGATGAGAATGGCTTGGCTACACAGGCTGAGATCGAGGCCTTGGGTGTAAAGGCGAAAGGATACGCTTCCAACGCTGCTAACTTTGAGGAGACTCATAACGTCGTTGCCGAGATCGTGAAGGATTTCGGACGTATCGATATCTTGGTGAACAACGCCGGTATCACGAAAGACGGCTTGATGATGCGTATGAGCGAGGGACAATGGGACGCTGTGTTGAACGTGAACTTGAAGTCCGCTTTCAACTTTATCCACGCTTGTACCCCGGTCATGATGAAGCAACGTGCGGGTAGCATTATCAATATGTCTTCTGTCGTAGGTGTTCATGGTAACGCCGGACAAGCTAACTACTCCGCTTCCAAGGCCGGTATGATCGGCTTGGCTAAGTCTGTCGCTCAGGAGTTGGGTTCTCGTGGCATTCGTGCGAACGCTATCGCCCCGGGATTTATCATCACGGATATGACCGCTCAGTTGTCTGACGAGGTACGTGCCGAGTGGTGCAAGAAGATTCCTTTGCGCCGTGGCGGTACGGTGGAGGATGTGGCTAATATCGCTACCTTCTTGGCTTCGGATATGTCTTCTTATGTATCTGGACAGGTTATTCAGGTTGACGGCGGTATGAACATGTAATATGGAGGTTATTTACGAGGATAATCATATTATAGCGGTAGATAAGACCTGCCGTGAGATCGTGCAAGGCGACAAGACGGGCGATAAGCCTCTCTCGGAGATGCTGAAGGTATGGCTGAAGGAGAAGTATTGCAAGCCCGGGAATGTCTTTGTCGGTGTCACGCACCGTCTGGATCGTCCGGTGAGCGGGGTCGTGATTTTCGCCAAGACGAGCAAGGCCCTCTCTCGCTTGAACGAGATGTTTCGTGTCGGTGAGGTGCGCAAGACGTATTGGGCGATCGTCAAGAACCGTCCCCCGCAGGATGAGGGTGAGTTGGTGGATTGGCTGGTGCGGAACGAGAAGCAAAATAAGAGTTACGCTTACGATACCGAGCGGCCGAATGCCAAGAAAGCCATCCTGCGTTATAAATTGATCGCCCATTCGGATAATTATTATCTGTTGGAGATCGATTTGAAGACGGGGCGGCACCATCAGATCCGCTGTCAGTTGGCGAAGATGGGATGTCCGATCAAGGGGGATCTGAAATATGGTTTCGATCGTTCCAATAAGGATGGGGGCATTAGCTTACACGCTCGTAGCGCGGAGTTTATCCATCCGGTTTCAAAAGAGAACGTGCGAATTGTCGCTCCCGTGCCGGATGATAATTTGTGGAAAGCGTTGTCGGTTGACCGATAATAATTGATATTGATAAAGATCTGATATATGTGGAATCCTTTCGGATGGAGAAAACGTTTCATTCGAAAGGATTTTGTTTTTAAAGTGTAGACTTACCCAGTAGGTGTGGATTTATTCCCCGGTTGGATACACCCTAATTTTAGTATAAATGTTAACATAAACGCTATACGATTTGTTATTAAGTGAAGTAATGTTAATTATCGGTCTCCTCGAGAAAAATGGAATGATTCTTTCTTTCTTTACATAACAAATGTGACATAAGTAATTTATATAGGTAGAATGAGCAGGAAAAGATTGGCAAAAGTACAGGTTATCTTGATAGCCCTTGTAGTAGCGATGACGGGTTGCCGCCATAAGGAAGAGCAGCAATTGCCCATCGTGATCGTAGACAAACCCTCAAAAGAAGACGTGCAGATTTATGGCGAGTACGTGGGACGTATCCGTGCCGCCAGCTTTGTCGAGGTACATGCCCGTGTGGAGGGATTCCTAGAGAAAATGTTGTTTGAGGAAGGTAAACGGGTGAAGCAGAATGAGCCCCTGTTTATGATTAATCCCGATAAATATCGTGCTAGAGTAGAGAAAGCGAAAGCCCAACTGAAGAAAAGCCAAGCCCAAGCGGCCAAGGCCCGGCGTGATGTGGAACGCCTGAAACCGTTGTACGAGCAACACGCCGCCAGCCAACTGGATTTGGATAACGCCACAGCCGCCCTGGAAGATGCCGAGGCGAATATCGCCATGAGCAAGGCGGATCTAGACCAAGCGGAGATGGAGTTGAGCTATACGGTGGTGACCTCGCCGCTGTCTGGGTATATCAGTGAGCGTTTCGTGGATGTGGGTGCTTTGGTGGGCCCGGGTGTCAATTCGAAATTGGCGGCTGTTGTGAAAAGTGACACGGTATTGGTCGATTTTAAGATGACCGCCTTGGATTACCTGCGTGCCGAGCGTCGTAACGTGAAGTTTGGCGAGCAGGATACGACCCGTTCTTGGCAGCCTACCGTGACGGTTACCTTGGCGGACGACTCGGAATACCCGGTAAAAGGTATCGTGGACTTCGCCGACCCGCTGGTGGACCCGAAGACCGGTACGTTTGGCGTTCGTGCGGAACTATCCAACCCGAACCAGAAATTATTGCCCGGACAGTTCACGAAGGTGAAGCTCCTGCTGGATGTCCGCGAGCGTTCGATCGTCGTTCCCCGGAAAGCCCTCTCGATCGAGAAAGGAGGTGCATTCATCTATATCATCCGTAGGGACGATATCGCCGAGAAGCGTTTCGTGCAGACCGGCCCGGAGATCGGCAACAAGGTCGTGATCGAACGGGGCTTGGGCGAGAACGAGCGAGTAGTGGTAGAAGGTTATCATAAATTGGTGCCGGGCGTGAAGGTACATGCGGTAGAGGCCGGCGACGAGAAGGCTATCCAAGCGCTTAGAGAGGAGGAAGAACAATGAAACCGGGATTCTTTATAGACCGTCCTGTCTTTTCGACCGTCTTATCGATACTGATCGTGATTGTCGGAATCATCGGACTGGCATTGTTGCCTGTGGACCAGTATCCGCAGATTACGCCCCCTGTAGTGAAGATCAGCGCCACGTATCCGGGAGCGAGCGCCTTGACGGTGTCTCAAGCGGTCGCTACCCCGATCGAGCAGGAGCTGAACGGTACGCCGGGTATGATCTATATGCAAAGTAGTAGCTCGAACTCGGGTAGCTTGAATATTACGGTGACCTTCGATGTATCCGCCGATGCGGACTTGGCGGCTGTCGAGATCCAGAACCGTGTGAAACTGGCCGAGAGCCGTTTGCCCGCCGAGGTGATCCAAAATGGTATCACGATCGAGAAGCAGGCTCCTAGCCAGCTGATGACCTTGAGCTTGATGTCCGACGATCCGAAGTTCGATGAGATCTATCTGAGTAATTTTGCCACGATCAACGTGTTGGACGTATTGCGCCGTATCCCGGGCGTAGGTCGTGTATCGAATATCGGTAGCCGTTATTACGGTATGCAGATCTGGGTATATCCGGATCGGTTGGCCAACATGGGATTGACAGTAAGTGATTTGCAAGATGCCTTGAAAGACCAGAACCGGGAGTCGGCGGCGGGCGAGCTGGGTAAGCAGCCCGTGCTGGATGTGGATGTCACCTTGCCTATCACGGCCCCGGGACGTTTGTCTACCGTGAAGGAGTTCGAGGATATCGTGGTGCGAGCAAACCCGGATGGCTCGATCGTCCGGATGAGCGACGTGGCCCGGGTATCGCTGGAGGCTTCCTCTTATTCTACGGAGAGTGGGATCAATGGGAAGAACGCCGCTATCTTGGGTATCTATATGTTGCCGGGGGCGAACGCTCTGGAGGTCGCCACGAAGGTGAAAGAGGCGATGAAGGATATCAGCAAGAACTTCCCGGAAGGCTTGGAGTATAATTTCCCGTTCGATATGACGGAGTATATCTCACAATCCGTGCACGAGGTGTATAAGACCTTGTTCGAGGCCCTTTTCTTGGTCGTTCTCGTAGTGTTCCTCTCGTTACAGAATTGGCGTGCGGCTTTGATCCCGACGATCGCCGTCCCGATCTCCTTGATCGGTACGTTCGGTTTCATGTTGATCTTCGGTTTCTCGTTGAATATGCTAACCTTGCTGGGATTGATCTTGGCGATCGGTATCGTGGTGGACGACGCTATCGTGGTGGTGGAGAACGTGGAGCGTATCATGGCCGAGGAGCGTGTGACTGCCCGTGAGGCTACGCATAAGGCGATGCGGGAATTGTCTGGTGCTTTGATCGCTACCTCCATGGTATTGGCTGCCGTGTTCGTGCCGGTGAGTTTCTTGGGGGGTATCACGGGGCAGCTGTACCGTCAGTTCTCTGTTACGATCGTGGTTTCCGTGCTGTTGTCCACGGTAGTGGCCTTGACGTTGAGCCCGGCGATGTGCGCCATCATCTTGCGTCCGTCTCATAAGAAGAAAGCGTTTATTTTCCGTAAGATCAATCTGTGGTTGGCGAAAGGAAATAAGAAATATACGAAGTTGTTGCGTATCTCTATCGCTAATCCCCGCCGTATCTTGGCAGGGTTCGGGATGGTACTGGTGGCCATCTTTGTCTTGAACCGGATGTTGCCTACCAGCTTTATCCCGGAGGAGGATCAAGGGTTCTTCACTGTAGAGCTGGAGATGCCCGAGGGTACTACCTTGGAACGTACACGTGCCGTAACCGACCGTGCGATCGAGTTCCTCGACCATCATCCGGCCGTGGCCTACGTACAGAATGTAACGGGTAGCAGTCCCCGTGTCGGTACGAACCAAGGGCGTGCCACGCTGACGGTGATCTTGAAACCGTGGGAAGAGCGTAAATCCTCCGGCATGAAGGTAGAGGACGTGATGGCCGATGCCCGCCGGGAATTCTACTATTACCCCGAGGCTAAGTCGTATGTGAACCGTCCACCGGTAATCCCGGGTTTGGGTGAGAGCGGTGGCTTGGAGATGCAGTTGGAGGCTAAGGGAGACGCTAGCTGGGATAATCTGGTAAGTGCCACGGATACTTTCCTGTATTACGCTTCGCAAGCGCCTGAGCTTCAAGGTGTGTCTTCCGCCATGCAGAGCGAGATCCCGCAGTTGTATTTCGACGTGGACCGTGATCAGGCGAAGTTCCTCGGCATCCCGTTGTCTGATATCTTCTCGACCATGAAGGCTTATCTAGGCTCCGTGTACGTGAACGACTTCAATATGTTCAACCGTATTTACCGTGTATATATCCAAGCGGAGGCGCCTTATCGGGCCACCCGGGATAATCTGGATTTGTTCTTCGTCCGCAGTAAGGATGGGGCGATGGTTCCATTGACTGCCTTGGGCACGACCCAATATACGACCGGTCCGGGAACGATCAAGCGTTTCAATATGTTCACCACGGCCTCGATCAACGCCGTAGCCGCTCCGGGATATAGTACGGGTGAGGCGATGGCTGCGATGGAACGGATCGCTAGGGAGCATCTGCCCGAGAATATCGGTCTGGAGTGGAGCGGTCTTTCCTATCAAGAGAAACAGGCCGGTGGGCAGACTGGTTTTGTCTTGGCGTTGGTCTTCTTGTTTGTCTTCTTGTTCTTGGCGGCTCAGTATGAGAGCTGGATCGTGCCGATCGCCGTATTGCTTTCCTTGCCGGTAGCTACGCTGGGCGCCTACTTGGGCATCTGGGCGACAGGGTTGGAGAACGATATTTATTATCAGATCGGTCTGGTAACCTTGATCGGTTTGGCGGCGAAGAACGCTATCTTGATCGTTGAGTTCGCCAAGGTACAGGTGGATAACGGGGTAGATGTGGTGAGAGCCGCTATCCATGCCGCCCAGATGCGTTTCCGCCCGATCTTGATGACCTCGTTGGCCTTCGTGTTGGGTATGCTTCCGATGGTGTTAGCCAGCGGACCGGGCTCAGCTTCCCGCCATAGTATCGGTACGGGCGTGTTCTTCGGTATGCTGGTGGCGATTACGGTAGGTATCGTGTTGGTTCCCTTCTTCTTTGTTTTGATCTATAAGATAAAGGGAAAGATGCGTATGGAACGTATCGCTCAAAAGAAAGAAGTGGTAACCTCTATTTTAAAGAGACACAAAAACGGAAAATTATGATGACAAAGAATTTCTATATAGCCGCTTTCGTCGTTTCTATGCTGGCGTTCTCTTCCTGCAAGATCGGAAAGCGGTACGTACGTCCGGAGTTGAACCTGCCGGACCGGATCGAGGCTTATACGGATACGACCGATACGGCATCCGTGGAGAATATCCCATGGGAGAGCCTTTACGCCGATGAGGCCTTGAAGGATCTGATCAGAAAGGCGCTGGATAATAATAAGGATATGAAGATCGCCGCCGCCAAGGTGAAGGAGATGATCGCCGCCAAGCGGATCTCTTTCGCGAGTATGCTGCCGGAGGTGGGAGCGAATATCTATGCGCAAAAGGAACGCTTGAATTATGGAGGGGATAACCCAAAGCCCGATCCAGAATTTGGGGCGAAGCTGACTTTGTCTTGGGAATTTGATTTATGGGGCAACCTTCGCTGGGCGAATGAGGCAGCCATCGCTTCCTATATGGAGACCGTGGAAGGACAACGTGCCTTGCGATTGACCATCATCGCCGAGGTTGCCGCCAATTATTATCAACTTTGCGCCTTGGACCAAGAGTTGTCGATCGTACAGCAAACTTTGGACGCACGCCGTGAGGGTGTTCGCTTGGCGAAGCTTCGCTATGAGGGCGGACTTACTTCCGAGACGGCTTACAACCAAGCCCAAGTGGAGTTGGCCCGTACCGAGACCTTGATCCCCTCGCTGGAGCGTCAGATCAAGATCAAGGAAAGCGACCTCAGCATGTTGTTGGGCGAGTATACGGATGATATCCCCCGTGGCCTTTCCTTGAGCGACCAACACCTGCCGGATGCCTTACCGATCGGCTTACCGTCTTCTTTGCTGGAGCGCCGGCCGGATATGCGTCAAGCGGAGTTTAAGCTTCGGGCGGCGAACGCTCAGGTGGGTGTGGCGCAAACGGACTTATTCCCGAAGATCCGTTTGACAAGTAATTACGGTTTCGAGAGCGATGAGTTAAGCAGTATCTTGAAGAGTCCGGCAGGTTTTATTGCCGGAAGCCTGTTGCAGCCGATCTTCGCCATGGGGAAGAACAAGGCGAAAGTGAAAGCGGCGAAGGCTCGTTACGAGCAAGAGGTCTATAGTTACGAGAAGAGCGTATTAGGCGCTTTCAAGGAGGTGAACAACGCTATCGTGACCGTCCGCAAGGTGAAGGAGATCCGTGCTTCCCGCATGAATCTGGAAGCCTCCGCCAGTAAATATCTGGAACTCGCCCAACTGCAATACATCAACGGTGTCATCAGCTACATGGACGTATTGGATGCCCAGCGTGGTTTGCTGGACGCCCAGATCGGTTTGAACAATGCCGTGCTGGATGAGTTGCTGTCGGTGGTATACCTGTATAAGGCTTTAGGGGGAGGTTTCTAATCCTTATACCTAAAGCAGATATATGGATATCAATTTATAAACCAATGGAACCCATCCTATAACTCAATGGAATACGAACAAGATCCCATTGAGTTATAGGATGGGTTCCATTGGTTTTCTTATTTATAATAACCATTAAATAGTGAGATATTTACGAATTTTTCGAACAAATCTTTGCGTAGCCATTAAAAATTCCCTATATTGCACAGGGTGAATGTTATTTGCCTTTATCCTTAAATTTAAACTAAAAGAAAAGACTATTATGAGACAGAGCTTGATAGCGGCGGGAATGTTTTTATTAACGGGAGGTATGGTTGGTTGCGGTACCTCTTCTACCCAAGAGAAAGAGGATCTTATCGTGGTGGACGTATCGAAAGATTATCCCAAAAAGGAACTGATCTTGCAAGATCTTTTTGATGTGGAATATATTCCGTTGGAGACGACGGACGAGTTCGTGACGCTAGGCTGGTTGCAGGCGATTGGGAAGGATGTGATGATCATACGAAATATGTGGGCCGTCGATGGTGATATCTTTATTTATGACCGGAAAGGTAAGGCTATTCGGCATATCAATCGGAAAGGGCAGGGGAACGAGGAGTATGCCGCAACGAGCG